>CAYUVT010000008.1:0-35649 GCA_964448165.1 uncultured Anaerolineaceae bacterium
AGGGCTCGATGCCGCGCCCTGCATACTGCACCGTCGCGAACGCGATCGTCCCGTCGCGTGAGATGGCGGCGGCCCCCGGCTCGTAGGGAGAGACCACGGCGACGACCTCAGGCAGCGCCTCAAACCGCACGAGCAACTGCTCAACCCGGGCGCGAATCGCGGGGTTATCGAATCCGGCCGGAGCGTGGAACACGAGCGTGGCAGGGTCACCAGCCTGCTGCGGGAACCGCTGCTCCAGGAGGTCGCGGGCAGCCTGTGACTCGGCGCCCGGCAACTGCAAATCATCCGCGAAGCGCCCTCGCTCGTTGTAGCCCACGACGCCCAGCACGACGACGAGCACCGTCCAGGCGAGAAGCACTCGCCCAGCGTGCCGGGCGGCGTATCGGCCCCATGCGGCAAGCGGCCCGCTCTCCCGCTCGATCAGTCCCGTGGGAATCGGGGTGCTCATCGTGCGTGACCGACGCTTTCCTTCATGGTCGCCCTCGCGTCATTTGTTGCCGTGGTGACCGCATCGACGAGTTCGGTCAGAAGATCGGCGAACGTCGCCACCTTCGATTCCCCGAGCACCACGAACGCGCGATGCATGAAGGCGCGGCCTTCGGAGCGGATCTCCTCCAGTACGTTCCGGCCCTTGGCCGTGATTGCGACGCGCACAACCCGGCGATCCACTTCGTCAACACCGCGATGCACGTATCCCGCGCGTTCCAGCCGGGTCACAAGCCCCGTGACCGTCGCCGGGCGTGTGTGCAGCCTCTCTGCCAGCTCCCCGACGGATAGCCGGGCGTCCTCGTAAAGGACAAACAACAGGCCCATCTGAGCGATCGTCAGGCCATGCTCGTGCCAGAATCGCACCCGCAATGGCTCGACGAGGTTGATCGCCTCGCCGTATACGCGCAACGCGCGGTCAACAAGGTCGGTATCCATCAGCACCCCCTGGCACCCAACGCCGACAGCAGCTGCCCCGGTCGATGGAGGCTGGCCCGCGACACGGGTATCCTTGTTTATCTTGCTTGATGGGAGTATCTTCGATGAGGCTAACGATATGCTCAAGCCAGGTGCGGAAGAAGTCCGTCAACTGGGCAAGAAAGAGGGTTGAATACCATGTCCGAAGGACAAATCGTTGTCGACCGCGTCCGGGAAGACGTCATTCGCGTCATCCGCACGAGCGGCGAGGTCACCTCGAAAGCCGCCACGGCCGTTTCGCAGGCGGTGCAAGAGACAGTCAAGGGTTCTCTGGCTACAGGCGGCAGCGTCGCCAGTCTCGCCAGGGATGCAGCGACAGGGGCAATTCGCGCTGTCGGCGAGAGCACGGGCAAGGCCACATCCACCACGGCTGACACGCGGGGCAAGACCGTGGAGCGCGCATCGCTGACCGCGACTTCCGTCGGCAACGCGGCGAACGCGGCGGTGATCGGTGCGGTTCGTGGTACCGCGGAGAAAGGCGCGGAGGCCGCCACGGCGATCTCGATGGCCGCCCGCGGCTCAGTCGAAGAGGCCTCACGGGTAGGCGCCGACCTGACCAGCGCCGCGGTTGGTGCGGTCGAGGGCGCCATCGAAGCGGCGAAACACACGGCTCTGAGCGCAGAGGAGGCAGCGGCAGCAGCGGCCACGGGAGCCGTCGAGGCCGCCGGCGACATCAGCGCTGCCGCGGCGGCGCGCGTTCGACGAGCCGTCGAGGGCACCATCCAGGGCGTCAAAGTCGCCGCCCGGACAGCCGTTGGACGATCGCCGGAGGGCGACGACAAGGATTCCGGGGATCGATCCTAGGGAGAACGCCGAGCCGAAGCCGAGTCTCGCAGTGCTGCCTCGATCACGGCTGCAATTGGAATGGTGCGGCCCGCACTCTCACTCGCACAGAAAGAGAGTTACATGGCGACAGACATGAATACCGGAATGGCGGAGATCGAAGTGCTGGACGCAGCGGGCCAGCCTCGCAAGGTCGTCGATCTTTGGGCCGAGCAACCGGTGGTGCTTGCGCTCATACGGCACTTCGGCTGACTCTTCTGCAAAGAGCAGGTCGCGCAGTTGCGCGACTACGTCCCCCGCATTCACGGCGCTGGCGCTGAGTTGGTGATCGTCGGCAACGGCACCCCTGAACAGGCTCGCTGGTTCATCGAGGACTTCCACATTGACACGCCCGTCTTTACCGATCCCACTCTCGGCATTCATCGCGCGCTGCAGGCGCCCTGCGTCGGGGTCAGCTGGCGGAGGTCCGAGCCGTCGACGCTGACGGTCCAGACGTCACTCTGGGTGTCGAATTCGCGCTCGTCGTGGCGCGCGGAGATGAAGGCGAGCCGGGATCCGTCGGGAGACCAGGCGGGCTGGGTATCGTCCCAACCGCCGTCGGTGACCTGGCGCGGTTCAGAGCCGGTGAGCTCGACGCCGAAGAGGTGGCGGCGCTGGTCGTAGGTGAAGCCCTGGCCGTTGACGCGATACTTCATGGTGGAGATGCGGCGGTAGGGCCTCGCCTTCTTGGGGTCGGGGTCGGGCGGGGTGCCGGTCTTCGCGCTGAAGGCGATGCGGGAGGCGTCGGGGGACCAGGTGGGGACGCCCGCCCCGAGCGGGAGTTTCGTCAGGAGGCGGGATTCGCCGCCATCGGCGGGCATGACGGCCAGCTGCGGCTTGTCTTCGCCGCGCTCCGAGAGGAACGCGAGCCAGCGGCCATCGGGCGACCAGCGGGGGGAGGAGTCGCGTTTGACGCCCGCAGTGAACTGGCGGGGTTCGCCACTGGCCGTATCGACCACCCAGATGGCGGATGTGTACGTGTCGCTCTCACGGTCCAGGCGGGTGACCGCGACGGCAACGCGGGAGCCATCGGGGGAGATGTCGCATTCGCCGAGCCAGGCGATGGCGTAAAGGTCGTCAGGAGTCATGGGGCGCATGGATGCCTCGAGCCGGAGTGTGGGGCGCATTCTAGCGAGCCGGGGTTACGCTGGCGGTGGAGCGGTCGACAGGGGTGGGGCGGCCGGGCAAGAATTCGGCCATGAAGGACTACCGCGACATTCTGACCATCAAGCGCGAGCGGCACGGCATCATCCAGCTGAACCGGCCGGAGAAGATGAACGCGCTCAGCCACAATCTGCGCGCCGAGCTCTTCGACGCGATGAAGGACTTCGAGCTCGACCCGGAGGTGAAGGTGATCATCATCCGGGGCTCGGGGCGGGCGTTCAGCGCCGGATACGACCTTTCGGGGATTTCGCAGGCGAGTGACGACCGCGATTATGTCGAGAAGCGCAGCGGCTTGCCGAATGTCGGGCCTATCCACCCGGGGCAGGGCCAGTGGCCGCAGCACCTGCTGAGCGGGTACTGGCAAATCTGGGAGTGCACCAAGCCGGTCATCTCGCAGGTGCACGGCTACTGCCTGGCGGGCGGTACCGAACTGGCGACGATGTGCGACCTGATGTTTGTGGCCGAAGACGCGATCATCGGCTATCCGCCGGTCCGGGCGATGACCCCGGTCGACATCCTGTACCACCCATGGCAGATGCACCAGAAGAAGGTCCGGGAGCTGCTGTACACGGGCGACAGCGTGACGGGGCGCGAGGCGGTGGAGATTGGCTGGGCGAACCGCGCCGTGCCGATCGACCGGCTCTGCGAAGTGACCGAGGCGTTCGCGGAGCGGATCGCGAACATTGATAGCCCCATGCTGCAGATGACCAAACGGCAGGTGAACCGGGCCTACGAGATCATGGGCATGCGCACGGCGATGCAGGTCGGGGCCGATATCCAGGAGCTGGGAAGGGCGCGCCCCGGCGGGGCTGAGTTCGGGCGGATCGCGCGAGAGAAGGGGCTGAAGGCCGCGCTCGACTGGCGGGATGGCCCGTTCGGGGACTACGCGAGCGCGCCGGCCGGGGCGCCCAAGCCGTCGGGAGCGGCGTGGTAGCGGCACACCACCCGGCCAGCCCCCGGCGCATGTACGCCATGGGCCCGTAGAATCACGAGCCATGGCTACCGGGCTCGGAGAACTGAGGGCGCGCTTTGATGCGCAGCCGCTGCACAGGATGCTGGGGCTCACACTCGATGATGCCCGGGCAGGCTTTGCGCGCGTTGTCCTCGCGACGAATCCCTCGACGCTTTCGGGCGTGGGCGGGAGCGTGCACGGCGGGGTGCTGGCGGCGATGGTGGATATCGCCATGCTCCAGGCGCTCATCGCGAGCCTCGAGCCCGACGACATCCCCAACGGGACGGTCGACCTGAACATCACCTATCTGCGGCAGGCGAAGGGGGAGCGCATCATCGCCGAGGCGACCTTCCTCCGGAAGGGCCGGACGATCGCCGTCTCGGAGGTCGAAATCCGCGACCGGGATGGCCGGCTCTGCGCCAAGGGACGGACCATCTACGCGCTCAAGCAGCGCACCGGCTAGCTCTCTTTAAGGCGGTCGAAGGCCGCGTTGATGCGTTCGAGCTGGCGATTGGCGAGGCGAATGCCCAGGGCGATGTCCTCGACGCCGGGGATGCTGGTCTGCTGGATGGCGTGGAGGATGCGGCCGGTGCGGAAACAGATGGTGGTATCAACAAAGGTACTCGAACCATCGTTTTGCTGGCGGACGAAGAAGCCTGTGGAGCCATCGGCGATTGAGGGCACGAGGAACGGTTCGAGCCGGACCGAGTCGTTGATGGGCAAGCCGCAGGCGAACTGTTCGAGCGACTTCTGGGCGGCCGCGGAATCAGCATAGAGGGTGGAGATGTTGGTGAGCGCGAGCACTGGCCCAAGGCTGGCAGGTGCGAATGCGGAAACGTGGTTCGTGAGGCGGCCCTGGGCTTCGAGTTGGGCCTGCTTGGCTTCGGGGTCGTTGGTTTCGAAAAACTCGGCCCAGACGGCGTTGTCGAACGAAGGGGCATCAAGCTCCTGGGCCTCGAAGCCAGCGGGCAGGTCGGTGCCACGGAGGGCCATGGCGGCAAGGTCGTAGTCGCTATCGCCGAAGGAATCGGGGTAGGTGCGCCCGTCGCCGCAAGCGGCGAGGAGCAGCGTGGCGGCAAGGGTTGCGAGAGCAGGGGTGTGCCACCGGGCCATCGCAGGTGTCCTTGGGGCGGGATTGCCATATCGTACGGCACCAGCGGCACGCGATGCGTGGCCGCCGACTGCTACACAAGGGGAGAGACACCATGGCGCTTTCGGCCGAAGACCAACTGGCGATCCAGCAGCTCTACGCGCGGTACAACCACGCAATCGACTCAGGCGATGGTGCGGGCTGGGCCGCCTGCTTCACCGCGGACGGGGTATTCAGTTCGGCGACGGGCACGTTTACCGGGACGGAACAGCTCGCTGGATTTGGGACGGCCTTTGCGCAGCGGATGAAGGCGCGACACTGGACGAACAACCTTGTGGTAGATGGCGACGGAGCGACCGCGCAGGGGTCGTGTTACCTCATGCTGTTGCGGCTGACGCCGGGTGAGCAGCCGCCGGCGACGATCCTGACGACGGCCATCTACCGGGATGAGCTGGTGAAGGGGGCAAATGGCTGGCAGTTCACGAAGCGGACCGTCGCTGGCGACGCCTAGCGCGAGCGAGTGAAGTCGTTCCTTTTCCTGGCGATCGTCGCGTTCTTCGGCATCACGCTGGTGATGGCGGTGTTTTTCCGTGATGAAAAGGCAAGGAACCGGCTGAAGTTTTTCCGGAACGTGGCCTACGGGTACATCGTCGCGATCGTCTTGCTGGCGATCTACCGGATGTGGATCGCCTGATGCGGGTGCTCATCGCGCCACAGGAGTTCAAGGGCAGCCTCGCGGCGGACGAGGCTGCCGCGGCGATTGCGGCGGGGATCCGGAAGGTCCACCGGGAGTGGACGCTGGATATCCTGCCCCTTTCGGATGGCGGGCCCGGGCTGCTCGATGCGATGCGGCGGGCGGTGAAGGCGGACACGATGGCGGCCGTGGTGCATGACGCACTCGGGCGGAAGGTGCTCGGGCGGTACCTGCGGGTGCGAGCGACGGGAGAGATCATTCTCGAGGCGGCCCAGGCGAACGGGCTGTTACACATCAAGCCGGAAGAACGGGACGCGCTTCACGCTGACAGCTTCGGGGTGGGCGAACTGATCGCCGATGCCGCCAGGCAGGAGCCCGGGCGAATGATCATCGGAGTGGGCGGCAGCGCGACCACGGACGGAGGGGCGGGAGCGGCGCGAGCCCTGGGCGCCAGGTTCACCGACATGGCGGGGAGGGAGCTTCCGCCGGGCGGGGCGGCGCTGGCGAATCTCGAGGCTATCGGCTGGGAGCGGCCGGAGTGGGCCAACGGCATCGAATTCGTGGTCGCGACGGATGTCACGAACCCGTTGTGCGGTCCGAACGGAGCGGCGCGGGTGTACGCGCAACAAAAAGGGGCAACCCCGGCCGAGGTCGATCAACTCGAGGAAGCGCTCTACCGGTATGCGATGGTGGTGCGCCGGCACTTCGGGCTGGATATCGCGAACATGCCCGGGGCCGGGGCGGCTGGCGGCCTCGCTGGCGGACTGGCGGTATTCCTGGGAGCGCGGATCGCGAGCGGCTTCGACCTGGTAGCCGAGGCGACCGGACTGGAGGCACGGCTCGCGGCGGCCGATCTCGTGGTCACCGGCGAGGGCCGATTCGACACCCAATCGACCCAGGGAAAGGTGACGGGGCGGCTCATCGACCTGGCCCGGGCGGCTGGCAAGCCGGTGGTTGTCCTCGCTGGCCAGGCGCTCGATGGAGACCCGGTGCGGACCATCACGTCGATCGAAGCTGATGAGGGCAGAGCAATGGCGAACGCCAGCGCGCTGCTGGCTGAACTTGCGTCGACCTGGGCAGCCGAAGTAGAGGGTGGCTCAGGCTCCTGATTCGTAGCGTTCGGCGCGCTCCACGGCGGCGAGGATGGCGTTGGCCAGGCTCTTCGCCGAGTCAAGCGTGAGCTCGACTGCAACGCGGGCATCGACTCCCTCCGCATCGTTGGTGAAGTCGATGTTCAGGGCGTGCTCGAGGTCGATATGGAACGGATGGTCGTAGGTGACATGAGCGCTGGCGACGGGAAACCAACCGCTCGCGCCCTTGCCGCTCCCTGTCAGGACCGCGTGTTCGACGATGTTCGTGCACATGGAAGATCTCCTAATCGGCGCCGAGGTGCTGGCGGAAGAAGGCGAAGACTTTCTGCCAGCCATCGACAGCCTGTTCGGCGCGGTAAGCAGCGGGTCGATCGTGATAGAAGAAGCCGTGGCCGGCGCCCGGGTACATGGTGAACTCGTACTGCTTGCCATGCTTCTTGAGCTCGGCTTCGTGGAGGGCTACCTGCTCGGGCGTTGGCGCCCGGTCGTCTTCGCCGAAGAGCCCGAGGAGCGGGCACGAGAGGTCTTTCGTGTAGTCGAGGGGAGCGACGGGGCGTTTCTCGGTGAGGTCCTCGGCGCGCATAACCACGCCGCCGCCCCAGAGATCGGCGACGGCGTCGAAGGCGGTGGTGCGGCAGGCGGCCAGGTAGGCATGACGGCCGCCCGAGCAGGTGCCGAATACGCCGACCTTCCCGTTCGAATAGGCCTGGGAACGGAGGAACGCGGCACAGGCGGCCGCATCGCCGACGACCTGGTCATCCGGGACGCCGCCCTCGGCACGAACCTTGGCGGCGACGTCATCGGGCGTGCCCTGGGCGACGCGGCAGTAGAGGTCCGGGGCGATGGCGACGTAGCCCCGGGAGGCGAACTTCCTGGTGGCCTCCTTGTACCAGTTGTCCCAGCCGGGCATGTGGTGAATGAGGACAACGGCGGGGAAGGGGCCGGGACCAAGCGGGCGTGCGAAATACGCGTAAATGGGGTCGCCATTGGCGCCGGGAAGGACGACGGTTTCGGCGAGCATTCCTTCGTACTGGTCGGTGCGATAGGGCATGGGGCACCTCGATTCGGATTGTGCGAAGGGAGACTATACCGAAGGAGGAGGGGCCGTCTTATTCGCCAAGGAGGTGGCGGGCCTTTCGCGCGGCGGCGGCATCGATGACCTGGTCGCCAAGGCGGGCGACCCAGGCGCCCTCGGCGCGGGCGGCATCGTAGGCCGCCGCCGCCTCGCGGGCATGGTCGCGGGCGGCCCCGGTCGGCGCGAAGGCGGTATTCGCGGTGATCGCCATGCGGGCATCGGGCAGGATGGCCCCGGCGAAGCCGTACTGCGCGAGGTAGACCAGTTCGAGGCCATCACACACGACCAGGGGCGACTGGCCGAGCGAGCGCGATACCGCGACGACCTGGCCGCGGGCGTAGGCGAGGCGATCGCCCTTTTGCTCATCGCGGGCGCCGATATCGCGGGCGTAGCGATGGGAGTGGAAGACGAGGCCGCCCACACGGGGCGCGGCGGACGCGATCTCAGCGGCCTTCATGAGGCCGCGGGCGGTATCGATGACGGGAAAGACCGCCGTGTCACCGGGTTCGATGCCGCGCTGGAGTTCGAACTCGCGGAGGAGCACGGCGATATCGCGCACATCCTGCGGCTCGACGGCGTGGGGCAACAGGATCCCTTTGACAAGGGGACTGAGCACTGCGTCCAGGTCGTCGCGGAGGAGGCGGGTGCGGGGGTGGTTCACGATGACGAGCGCGGCCTTTTCGTGCGTGGCAGTCCGGCCGAGCGCGGCAGTGACCTCGCGCCGCAGGTCGGCGATGGGACGCGAGGCATCCGCCAGGGTGAGCAGGACGGCATCGGCCTGGGAGCCGAGGGCGTCATCGAGGCCGGCGCCGGAGACGCCGATGGAGACGATGCTGCGAAGGCGCATGGCTAGAGTTTCCCTCCGATGTATCCGCCGACCACGATGGGTGGCGGTTGCATCGCGGCGAGGTTGATGTCCTGCTTAAGGGCCATCATGCCCTGCATGTGGTCGAGCGCGTGCCGATACATGAGTTCGGCGAGCCACTGGCAGGTAAGCGGGCCCCAGCGCGTGTCCTCCCGGAGGCGGGTCCAGGTGAGGTCGTTCATTTCGCGGAAGATGGCGAGCTCTTCATCGCGGATGCGCTGGATATCGCCGATGAGTGCGGCGAGGGGCTCGGCAGGGCGGTAGCGATGGTCGTGCCAGTCGCGGCGGCTGTAGTCGAGCGGGTCGAGCATGTCGGGGACGGTGGCCCAGCGGAGGAGCGGCAGGTAGACCTGTTGCTCCATGTCGCGAAGGTGCGAGAGATGCTCGTGGATGGACCATTCGGCATCGGAGGGCTTATAGGCGGCCTGCTCTGCCGTGATGCCCCGGACGAGCCAGGCGATGTCGTCGGTGACGGCGCGGAGCCGTGCGGTGAGCTCGGTGCGGTAGGACGACGTTTCGCTCACTGGGGAACCCTCCGAAGCCACCAATTGGAGGGAGTATAGGGGAATTCGATCACCCGCGCGAGCAGATCTTTCGCCGGGTTTCAACCGGCGTGGACGGTATGGCGGCTCCAGAGCTTGAGGGTTTCGCGGAGTTTGTGGACGGTTGCGTTATCAATGGTCGCATCGCTGAGGACGCAATCGTTGAGGTGCTTTTCGAGGATGAGGAGGCTTGCGGATTCGAGGCCGGAGCGCGCGGCGAGAAGCTGCGTAAGCACATCCTCACAGCAGCGGCCGTCTTCGAGCATGTTGCGCAACCCGCGCACCTGGCCTTCGATGCGGGCGAGCCTGTCGAGAAGTCGCTTGGTCTCTTCTGGCGTCATGGGATGGGGCCCTCCGTGGTATTGACGAGCATACCCCATGGGGGTATATTGAGTCTACCATTCACCCGCGGCACCCGGGGACAGCAGCCGGGCAACGGGTGGCCGCAAGGAAAGGAAGACAAACAAATGGCAGATGTACGCGAAGTGACCGATGCGACCTGGGACAGCGACGTCCTGAAGTCCGACCTGCCGGTGCTGGTCGATTTCTGGGCACCGTGGTGCGGGCCGTGCCGGATGGTCGCGCCGATCGTGCAGGAATTGAGCGAGGAGTATGCGGGCAAGGTGAACTTCATGAAGATGAACACCGACGAGAACCCGATGGTGCCGAGCAAGTTCGGCATCCGGAGCATCCCCTCGCTGCTCATCTTTAAAGGTGGCGAACTGAAGGGGACCGTTGTTGGGTTCCGCCCGAAGAGCGACCTGAAGAAGCGAATCGACGAGGCCCTGGTCTAAGGACAGGCGGACGGCGACGAACACTCAGGGCCGGCTGGAGCAATCCGCCGGCCCTTTCTTCACCCGGTGGAGGTAAGGGCACGATGGAACAGTACGATGTGGCGATCGTTGGCGGTGGAGGCGCGGGGCTGACGGCCGCGCTGTACAGCGCCCGCGCGCGCCGGCGGACGGTTGTCTTCGAGGGTGAGGTGACGGGCGGCCAGATCGCCACGACCGACATTGTGGAGAACTACCCGGGCTTCCCTGACGGGATCAACGGGTTCGACCTGGCGCAGCTCATCCACAGGCAGGCGGAGAAGTTCGGGGCGGAAACGGCCTACGAGCGCGTCGAAGGGCTCGATCGTCTGCCGGATGGCGCTTTCGAGCTACGAACCGCGGAACGGACGGTGAGGGCAAGGGCTGTCATCATGACCGCAGGCGCGGCCTACAACAAGCTCGGTGTGCCAGGCGAAGCGGAGCTGACGGGGCGTGGCGTGAGCTACTGCGGGACCTGCGATGCGGCGTTCTTCGGCGGGATGGACGTGATCGTGGTCGGCGGCGGCGACTCGGCGCTCGATGAGGGCATGTTCGTGGCGCGCTACGCGCGGTCGGTGAATGTGGTCCACCGGCGCGACACGCTGCGGGCCAGCGCGATACTCCAGGAGCGTGCGTTTGCCACGCCGAACATGCGCTTCACCTGGAATACGGTGGTGGAGCGGATCGAGGGCGAGGGCCAGGTGGAGCGGGCGGTGCTGCGCAACGTGAAGACCGGCGAGGTAAGCACAGTGCCCACGAGCGCCGTGTTCATCTTCATCGGCCAGACGCCAAACAGTCACCTGCTGGAAGGGCTGGTGGAGCTGGATGCCGGCGGGCACGCCATCGTGGATTTGCAGATGCGGACGCGGGTGCCCGGGCTGTTCGTGGCGGGCGACCTGCGGACGCAGGCGGCGCGGCAGCTCATCAGCGCGGCCGGCGACGGGGCGACAGCGGCGATTTCGGCGGAACATTATCTCGCCGACCTCGACCGGCAGGCCGCGGCGGTGAAGTAAGCGAAACCGGCGGCGAGGCTGTGCGCGGTCCGCTTCGCAAATCACGGAGCGGGCCGCTACCATTGCGGCTATGCCGCTCTATGAATTCATGTGCCCCAAGTGTGGTTCGCGAGAAGAGGTGTTTTCGCGGACAGTCCAGACCGATGTCGTGCCGCCCAGGTGCGTGAACGCGGACAAGGAGCCGGGCCACGACATGCGCCGGATCGTGAGCAAGTTCGCGCAGCACCGGACGCTTGCCGACCAGATCGCGGAGGCTGAGGCCAAGTTCGGCAAGGAAGTCGATGCGGCGATGGGTCCGGCGCCGGACGTCGCCAAGTACGCGAAGCGCTACGAGACGCTCGCGAAGGATCTTCCCCCGGAGTAGGGGTGTGCTCCGGGGTCAGAGGATCGGCAGGTATTCGGCGAGCTCGAAATCGCTGATGTGGCGGCGATAGCGCTCCCACTCGATTCGCTTGTTTTTGATCAGGCTTTCGTAGGTGTGGTCGCCGAGCGCGGCGCGGAGGAAGGGCGAGGCCTCGGCCTGCTCGATGGCTTCGATCAGGCTGCCGGGAAGCATCTTGATGCCGCGGGCGGCGCGCTCGGCTGCCGTGAGCTCGAAGACGTTTTCTTCGACGGGCGCCGGGATGGGGCGCTCGTTTTCGATGCCATCGAGGCCGGCCGCGAGCATGACGGCGAAGACAAGGTAGGGATTGCAGGCGGAATCGGGCGAGCGGTACTCGATGCGGGTGTGGGTTTCCTTGCCGGGCTTGTATTCGGGAATGCGGATGAGGTCGCTGCGGTTGCGGCGGGCCCACGTGATGTAGACGGGAGCTTCGAAGCCGGGCAGGAGGCGCTTGTAGCTGTTGACCCACTGGTTGGTGACCAGGGTGAGCGCCGAGGAGTGGTGGAGCAGCCCGGCGATGTAGGAGCGCGCGATGGCGCTCAGGTGGTAGGGGTCGGACGGGTCGAAGAAGGCGTTGCGTTCACCTTTGAAGAGCGACTGGTGGACGTGCATGCCGCTCCCGTTCTGGTCGGCCAGCGGTTTTGGCATGAAGGTTGCATACACGCCGTTTGCGGCGGCGATCTCCTTCACGACAAGCCGGTAGGTCATCGCGGCATCGGCCATGGTGAGGGCATCGGTGTAGCGCAGGGCGATCTCATGCTGGCTGGGAGCGACCTCGTGGTGGCTGTATTCGACCTCGATGCCCATGGCCTCGAGGGTGAGGACGGTTTCGCGGCGGAGGTCGCTCGCCGCATCAGAGGTCTGGTCGAAGTACCCGCCACGGTCCAGTGGCTCGGGGCGTTCGGGGTTCCGGAAGTAGAAGTATTCGAGCTCGGGGCTGACGTAGAAGGTGTAGCCGAGGTCGGCGGCGCGCTTGAGCTGCCGCTTGAGGACGTAGCGGGGGTCACCCTCGAAGGGCTGGCCATCGGGGTAGTAGATGTCGCAGAACATGCGGGCGACGCCGGCTTCGCGCGGCCGCCAGGGGACGAGCTGGAAGGTCGCAGGGTCCGGGCGGGCGATCATGTCGGATTCGTCGATGCGGGCGAAGCCTTCGATGCTCGAGCCGTCGAACCCCATGCCTTCCTCAATGGCCTTCTCGAGCTCTTCGACGGTGATGGCGAAGCTCTTGAGTGCGCCGACGATATCGGTGAACCAGAGGCGAATGAACTTCACATCGTGTTCGCGGCAGGCGGAGATGACGTAGGACGCGGATTCGCTCATCGGGGACTCTCCAGGCACCACAATCGCTCTGAGGCAGTGTAGCGCGTGGTTGTTACGGGCAGGTTGCCGCGGGTAAGGGGCTCATGACTCAACCGAGGCGACGGCCTCGGCGGGCGTCATGCGGGAGTCGCGGACCGCCTCGATGGCGGGGAGATAGGCATCCATGGCGGCCAGGTTCGAGTCGAGAAGCGCTTCGAACATGGCCCGGCTGAGGTGTCCACCGGCCACATCGAGACTGGTCTTGAAGCGAATCTCTCCATCGCTGAAGTCCATTTCGAAGTTGCCGATGGCGATGCCATAGTTGATGCGGGTCAGGAGCTCGGCCATGGCGACCCGCACGCCCTCGGGGATGCTCCAGGGGGCCTGGGAGTAGATGCTGCAACGCCCATACTCCTCCCGGCAGACGACATACAGGGACCATTCGCCATTGGCGCTGGCGACGGCCGCGCGGATCACTTCGGGGTCGGTCGTCTCCTCCCACTCGATCTCACGCTCCTGGAGCACATCCATGGCAAGCGCTCGCATGGGCAGGTGCAGTGCCGCGGGGAGACTGGTTCCGGAGGCAGGCGGAGGGGAGTTGAGGGCAAAGATGGTGCTGTACCCGGTGCGGAGCTCGCCCGAGGCATCGATATCCTGGGGGACGGGTGTGGTGACATGGAGGGCAATCCACGACTCGGTCTCGATGAGCGGGGACCAGCGGCCGGGACGGGACGAGTCGCGGAGGGCGGCCGCGAGGGCGTCGGGAGTAGCGCCAAGCAGCTGAACTTCGGAGAGGAGGCCGGCATCGAGGCGCGCCTCGATGCGGACGGTGCCGGCCGGCACGAAGGTTGCGGCGCCGGGGCCGCGGTTATCAGGGGCGAGGTGAAAGAGCCCACGAGCGGCAACTTCGCCGTACTGGCCGGGGTCCAGGTCGAACGTGAGACGGCATTCGCGAATCTGCCCACCATCGAGCACGAGGGCGACGTCGATGCCCGAGACTGTCAGGCCGGGGCCATCAGGAGGATAGAGGGTGATTGGCGTCTGGAGGTCGGCACGGGATGTGGTGGTCATGGTGGGCTTGCCGGAGGCCGGCTAATCGACGCCCCACTTGCCGCCGTCGTAGAACACGCGGACGAGCTTCTGGCCCTGCTTCACCTTCATGGCGAAGACCCCGGCGTTGACTTCGATGCCCTTGATGTATTCGAGCTTCGCCTCGAATTTGAACTCATTCTTGGAGAAGTCATAGCCGCCGGTAAGGGTGAGCTTCAGGGAGACAGGCGCAGAGAAGGCCTCGGGCGGCGCACCAGATTCGAACTTGGGAACCCAGTCAGTCTGGGGGACCTGGGCGATCTGGAGGATCGATGAGGCGCCATTTTCGCCCGCGGAGATGAGGGTGCCCACATCCTGGGAGACCGTGGACTTCTCGTTGGCGGCAGCCTGGACCGCCTTGCGGATGGCCATGGCGAGGTTGGAAGCGAGCGGCGGGATGTAGCCGCCGACGCCTTTCGCTACCAGCTCGTTCATGGGAAGCGTGGCCGAGGCATCGAGCGCGACGGTGAGCGATTGGAGCGTGGCGCGCTGGCCTTTGCCCTGGCTGGCCCAATCGAGGCTGACCTTGATGCCGCCAGCGAATGGCCCGCCGGTGGCGGAGAAGGCGAGCTCGAGGTGATGGGTGCTTTCGCCCAGCACTTCGGTCAGCCCACGCATCTTCGGGAGGGGCGACGCCTTGCCGAGGCCGGCGGACTTGCGGGCCTTTACCGACTCGTAGTCGTACTTCTTGCCCGACTTGTAGCCGATGCTCCCTTCGAGGTCGGCGACGCCGCCGACGCCGCCCTTGGCCTTGGCGCCAGCGAGTCCGCCGGTCTCGACGTAGGCGTCTTCCTCATCGGAATCGCCGGTCCCGCCGAGGTTGAGCGACTTATCCTTGAAGTTCTCCTTTTCGACCTTGGCGGCCCACTTTTCGGCCCGCTTCCAGCCGACACCCGAGGCGCTGCCACCCCAGATGAAATTTGCGACTTCGTTGGGGATGACTCGCGACTCGCGGATGCGGCGGTACATGCCGTAGGACACGAGCTCCATGGCCTTTTCCGGGGTCGAACCCTGGGCCTCGATGTACATGCCGAGCTCGCCACCAATTTCGACGATGTTCGGTATGTTGGCCCCGCCGGTGAACGCGACTTCGAAACCAACTTTGAGGGCCTGCTTTTTGAGGCGCTCGACGGAGGCCTTGAAGCGCAGGCCCAGGTAGCCGACTCCGCTGGGCTCGATCGGGACCTTCACTTCGACTTCGAGCTCGGCTGAATCGCCACTGGATGGCGCCGCCGCCCCGATGATCGGTCCGATCTTTGAGAGGATGGAGGAGACGTCGCCCTCCATCTGTGTCTTGAACTTGTTTTCGGTGCGCTCGACGGGTTTCTGGTCTTCGCCCATGTATTCCCGGGCGGCGTCGCGGATCTTGATGAGCTCGGCGAGCTCCTTGCCCGCTTCGATGAAGAGGGCGGTCATCCCGGGGGTGCGCTTACGGCTCCGGGAGGTATCGCCCTCGTGGCTATCCATCCAGAGGTTCACGTCCTCGCGAATCTGGTAGAGGATGTTGATGGCGCGGTCCTGGGTGCCGCCGGGCTTGAGGTGGAGGCCCTTCTCGCGGAGCGCGTGGTACTCGTCCAGAAGTGACTCAATCTCCTTGAGCGTCTTCCCGCGCCCGGCAAGGAAGCCCGCGTTCGTCTGCTTGCGAAATTCTTCCTTCGTGGCCAGCCGCTGCACCCTGGGTGGACTTGTCACCGAACGGGCGGTCGCGCCGGTGGTGGTGACCACCGTGGGGCTGGCGAGAGTGCGCTGAACCGCCTGGTTGCCGGCGGTGGCCTGCAGCGCCAGGGCGGGGGGGCGGGAACGCAGTGGCGCGCGCCCGGGAGCAACAGGCCTGACAGGGGTGGTGGCACGCCCCGGGGCACTTGCGGGGCGCTGTCGCTGACTTCGGCGGGGCATTGCGCGCTACTTTACGCGCAATCGGGTCACCGTGGCGAGAGGATGTGCCCGTAGAGGTCGTATTCCGAGGCTTCGTCGATGCGGACCCGGACCCGGTCGCCGGCAGACGCGCGGCCGCGGGCGAAGACCATGCCATCGACTTCGGGCGCCTCGCGGTATGTCCGGCCAGCGATGACCGGTGCGCCATCCTCATCTTCGCCGGTACCCTCAACGAGGAGGTCCAGGGTGCGGCCCACGAAGCGCTTCGATTGCCTGGCCGCGATGTTCTGTTGTTGCCGCATGAAGCGGTCGCGGCGTTCCGCTTTCACCTCGTCCGGGACCTGTTCGTCCATGTCGAAGGCGCCAGTCCACTGCTGACGGGAGTAGGTGAAGCAGCCGGCATGGTCGAAGCGGATCTCGCGGGCGAACTGGAGGAGCTCATCGAATTCCGCCTCAGTTTCTCCGGGAAATCCTGCGATGAACGACGTGCGAAGGACGATATCGGGCATGGCGGCCCGGAGGTCGCGGATAAAGGCATGCACCCGGTCGAGGTTGTGCGGGCGTTTCATGCGGCGCAGCACGCCCTCGCTGCCGTGCTGGAGCGGCACATCGAGGTAGTGGACGACGTTGGGGAGGCGGGCCATGGTCTCGATGAGGGCCGGGGAGATGCGGCTGGGATAGGCGTACATGAGCCGGAGCCAGACATTTGGGCCGACAGCCTCGGAGAGCAAGGCGAGCAGCCCGGGAAGGCCGGACCCGGCGGGCATGCCCATATCCTCGCCCCAGGCCGTGGTGTCCTGGCCCACGAGAACGAGCTCTTTCGCGCCTGCCGCCACGAGCCGTTGCGCCTCCTTCGCGAGGATGCCGGCGGGCGCCGAGCGAAGACCGCCTTTGATTTTGGGGATCACGCAGAACGTGCAGGGGGCGTCGCAACCATCGGAGATCTTCAAGTACGCGCTCGGCCCGGCGACATGGACGTTGCTCTCGGGGATATCAAAGATGGCGTCGACATCGACGCTGAGCAGGCGCGCGACATCCTGCCACTGGCCCACGCCGAAGATGTGGTCGACGGCGGGAGTCGATTCCTTGACCTGGCGGCCGTAGAGCTGGGTCATGCACCCGGCGACGATGAGCGTTTGCCCCTCCCGCTTCGCGGCAGCGAGCTGGCGGACGGCCTCCATGGACTGTTCCTGGCTCTGCTCGATGAAGCCGCACGTGTTGACGATGATGGCATCGGCATCGCTGGGCTGGAGGACGGGGAGGAGTTCGCCGCCAGTGAGCAGGCGTTCGAGGTGCTCGCTATCGACGTCGTTCTTGGGGCAGCCGAGGGTGACCAGGTGGTAGGTCCTGGGTACGGCCATCAGGGTCCCTCGCTGACGACGATGCGCACGGTAGAGCCGGCGGCGTATTCGACTTCGGGGGCGGGTGACTGGTTGATGACGGTGCCTTTCGGCTGGCTGTTCGGCTCAGAAAGCTCCTGGGCGACATAGCCGGCCTCTTTGATGGCCAGGCGGGCGACCTCGACCTGGACCCCGATGAGGTCGGGGACGATACCGGGTGTGACATCGAGGCCACTGGTTTGCTGGCCGTTGGCGGCCGGGGTGGAACCTCCGCCAGTGCCACCGTTTGTGCCGGCTGAGCCGGTAGGGGTGGAATCGACCCCGGGCGTTGCATCATCGCCGCCGAGGCTGGAGATGATGTAGGCGAGCAGCACCACAGCGATGACGGCTGCGATCGCGACGACCGCGATGACCATGGAGCGCGTCTGGGCGGCGGGGTCGGTTTTGATGCGGCGGGCCGGCGAGGGCACGCCGATATCGACACCAATGACGGGCTCATAGGATTCTGCCGGTGCGGGACGGCGGGGCTGGAGCGGTGTGGGCCTGCCCGGCGCCTGGCGGCGTGCCGGTGCACCCTGTGGTGGCGGCGCCGCCTGGGTGGGGCCGGAACGCCAGGTCGGCCGGGATGCGGAGACGGGACTGACCGGCCGGTCCGGGCTGGGCCGGGGCGCCGGGCTCGCCGCCTCGGCTGCGCGCTGGTATTCGGGGTCGTCCTCCCGGGGGAACATGGCGAGGGTTTCCTGGGGATCGAGGCCGAGATACTGGGAGTAGGAGCGGAGGAAACCGCGGGCATAGACCGGCGCCGGGATGACCTCGAACTGTTCGCTTTCCAGCGCCATGAGGTACCGGCGGGAAATGCGCGTGTCGCGTTCGGCGTCTTCGAGCGTGAGGCCGCGGGCTTCCCTCGCGCGGGTCAGCAAGCTCCCAAGTTCACCCATTCTTCTTAACCCCGGGGGTAAGCCGACCGTATCAGGTTCGGCGTCTAGGCGGTAGGCGGGAATGATAGCCACGAATCGCCGGTCGTCATCTGCGTGGCCCTTGAAGGCGGGGCAGGGCATTGACACGTTACTAAGAGGTCACATATATTCCGGGCCGTGGAAGCGGTGTTCAGGGGGCTCGCCGATGCGAGCCGGCGGCTGTTGCTCGATGCGTTGTTCGAACGCGATGGCCAGACGCTCGGCGAACTGCAGGCGCAGCTGCCGTCGATGTCGCGGTTCGGTGTGATGAAGCACCTCGGGGTGCTGGAGTCGGCCGGGCTCATCACCACGAAGAAGGTAGGACGGGAGAAGTTCCACTACCTCAACCCGGTCCCGATCCAGCAGGTAGCCGACCGCTGGATCAGCAAGTACGCGCAACCGTTCACGCGGGCAATGGCCGATCTCAAGTACAGCATGGAGTCCGAAGGCATGGAACAACCTGTCCACCTCTACACCGTCTACATCCGCGCTACGCCTGAGCGCGTGTGGGAGGGCATCACGAATGGCGAACTCACACGCCGCTACTTCCACGAGACGACCTTCGTGGCGGAGCTCAGGCCAGGGGGGCGGCTGGAATACCGGTACCCCGACGGCCGACCCGCAGTGACGGGCGAGATCCTGGAGGTGGACCCGCCCCGGAGGCTGTCGTACACTTGGCGGGCGCTTTACGACCCGGAGATGGCCCGGGAGCCGTTTTCACGGGTGACGTGGGAACTGACGGCGATGGGCGAGACGACGAAGGTGGAGCTGCGGCACGATCGCTTCGAGCCCGGGAGCCCGACCTACGAATCGATCTCCCAGGGGTGGGCGCCGCTGCTGAACAGCCTGAAGTCGCTCCTCGAGACCGGCGAGCCGCTGGTCTTCTGAGGGGACCGCGAAATGCCCGCCTGGGATGGCCAGCCGGAATTCACGCGGCGTTCTGCCGCGGCAAAGGCAGTTCGCCGACGCCCCCCGGGCGAGGCCGCGGGCGTCAGCCCCCGGCCCACGGGCCGGTCACTCGCGGGAGAGCAGTCTCGTGATGGGCTCGACCGAGAGCGACTCGGCGGGCACGTGGACCCGGCCGGTATCGCGAAGCTCGGCGAGCGCCGCCTGGAAGTCGGCGAAGTGCCGCAGCATGACGCCCAGGTGGATGTAGATGGCGAAGCCCATGGCCCGGGCCTCGGCGTGGGTGAGGAGCCATGAGTTGAGCAGCTGGGGGATGCCCGCGAGGTCATTCGCGGCTCGCTCGACGAGGTCACGCGATTTCAGGCCGTCCATGAAAACCACGTCGGCACCGGCCTGGTGGTAGGCGCGGAGGCGGGCGATAGCATCGTCCCAGCCGTTGGGCTGCAGTGCATCGGTCCGGGCGATGATCACAAGGGACGGGTCGGTGCGGGCGGCAACAGCGGCGCGGACCTTGAGCACCATCTCATCTGCCGGGATCACCCGTTTGCCTTCGAGGAAGCCGCAGCGCTTCGGCCACTCCTGGTCTTCGATGTGGAGCGCAGCCACTCCAGCCCGTTCGTACACCGATACGGTGCGGGCGATGTTGGCCTCGTTGCCGTAGCCGGTATCGGCGTCTGCGATCACCGGCACGGAGACAGCCGAGGCAATACGCGCGGCGTTGGCGGACATTTCGCCCAGGCCGATGAGGCCCATATCGGGGAGGCCGTGGGAGGCCGCGGTGCCAAAGCCGGACATGTAGACGGCTTCGAAGCCCGCGGCAGCGGCCAGGCGCGCCTGGACACCATCGAAGACGAACGGGGCAACGACCGTGCCGCGAGCCATGAGCGCGCGCAGCCGGGCCCCGGGGGAGCGGTGCTCAGTCACTGGACGGAGCCGGGCGGGGCCGGCGGGTTACCTGGGGCATGGGTGGATTGTGAACGGCGGGCGACACGATTGTCGATGGGGGTCACGGGTGCTTGCGCAGGTGGATGAGGCACCAGTCGCGCTCGTGGCCCATGGAGACGAGTTCGAAGCCGTGGGGCTGCATCGCGCCGATCACCCGCCGGGCATCGGGAGCGAGGATGCCGGAAAGCACCAGGTCGCCCCCGGGCTTCACGACGGCGCCAAACGCTGGGGCGAGGCCGATGTTGGCATCGGTGCTGATGTTGGAGAGCACCAGTTCGTAGCGGCCTTCGTGGGCGGTGGTGAGGACTCCGGCGCTGATGGCGACCTCGGTTCCGATGGCGTTCTCATCGCAGTTGCGCCGGGCGATTTCGGCCGCGATCGGGTCGATGTCGATGGCGACCACGCGCGGGACGCCGAGCTTGACCGCGGCGATCGAGAGGACACCGGAGCCGGTCCCAACATCGAGCATGGTGATGCCTGGCCGGGCGAGCGTATCGAGGGCAGCCAGGCAGAGGCGCGTGGTTTCGTGGTGGCCGGTGCCGAAGGCCTGGCCGGGGTCGAGGCGGATGGCGACCTGGCCGGGGAGGACCTGGTGGTCAACCCAGGATGGGATGATGACGGCCCGGCCGCCGGTATCGACGACGCCGAAGAACTCACGCCAGGAGACAGCCCAATCCTGTTCGTAGATGGGGCGGGCGGTGAGCTGGACCGCGGGGTAGGCTTCCATGGAACGGCGAAGATCCTCGGTGAGGACGGCGCCCAGCTCGGAACTCGGGAGGTAGGCCCGGACCAGCACGGGCTCGCCACCGCGGACGCGAAATCCCTGCTCCGGCCCCAGGATGTCGACCGGCTCTTCGATGGTTATCCCCCCCGGGGCGGTAAGCCGCACCAGCTCGGCGACTTCCTCGACGAGCGCGGGGGGTACCTGTGCGGTGATTTCGAACCAGAGATTGGACACGGGCTACCCGGCCATGGCGTCGCGAATGCGCTCGAAGAAGCCCTTGTTCCGGCGGGGCAGGGTTGGCGTGCCCATGGTGGCCGCCAGCTTTTCGAGCAGCTCCCGCTGTTCTTCGGTAAGGGACTCGGGAACAACCACGGTGACCCGGACCACCATATCGCCACGGCCGGTTCCGCGAAGATGTGGGACTCCCCTGCCACGGACGACGAAATCCTCGCCGCTCTGGGTGCCCGGGGGGATCTCAAACTGCATGTCGCCATCGAGCGTGGGGATGGTGACCTCGGCGCCGAGGGCTGCCTGGGCGATGTTGACCGGGAGGTCAAGGACAATGTGGTCCTCGACGCGCTCGAAGCGCTCGTGCGGGGCTACGGAGAGCACCACGTAGAGGTGGCCTGGCTCGCCGCCACGGGGCCCGGCTTCGCCTTCGCCCGCGATGCGGATCTGGGCGCCATCGTCCACGCCGGCCGGCACCTTGACCGCGATACGCCGCGTCTGGCGTGTGCGGCCGGTCCCGCGGCAGGCGGCGCAGGGGCTGGTGATGACGCGGCCCTCGCCCTGGCAGCGGCCGCAGGTGGAGACGTTGACGAACTGGCCGAAGATGCTCTGCTGCGAGCGGCGGATTTCGCCGGCGCCGTTGCATTCGGGGCAGATGACGGGCTCGGTGCCCGGCTCGGCGCCGCGTCCCTCGCAGGTTTCACACGATTCGAGACGCTGGAACTCGATCTCCTTTTCGGTGCCGAAGACGGCTTCCTCGAAGGTGAGCTTGAGGTTGTAACGAAGGTCGGAGCCGCGGGCGGGGCCGCGACGGCGCCGGCCGCCGCGTGTGCCACCACCAAAGAACGCATCGAAGATGTCGCCGAACCCTTCGAAGGTGTGGAAGCCTTCGAACCCGCCGGCCCCGGCGCCGGCGCTCCCATCGACGCCCGCGTGTCCGAAGCGGTCGTAGAGCGCGCGCTTCTGGTCGTCGGAGAGGACTTCGTAGGCGCGGTTGATTTCCTTGAACTTCTCGGCCGCATCTTCGGACGGGTTGCGGTCCGGGTGGTACTCCATCGCGAGTTTGCGATAGGCCTTCTTCAGTTCCTGGGCATCGGCGCCCCGGCTGACGCCGAGCACCTCGTAGTAGTCGCGCTGTCCGGTGGCCATGGTATTAGCAGTTTAGCAAACGGAGTGCTAGGAGCAGGCAGCCGCCGGCGCCGGGACGGGAGTACCGTTAGAATCGCGCAATGCCGCGGCTGCCAGAGGACATTGGGCCCGTATTCGAACGTTTCGTGCGCGGCCCGGGCGTCGTCCGGGAAGCGGTCCACGGCGTGGGGCCGTCGACGATTTCGCGGCCGGGACGGGAGGGGTGGTCGATCCGGGATGTGCTGGTGCACCTGGCCGATGCCGAGCTCGTGCGAGCGACGCGCATTCGCCTGATCCTGGCGGAGGATGAGCCGGAGCTGTTCGACTTCGACGAGGGGAAGTGGAAGCGGAAGCTCCAGTACCTGTGGCGCAGTCCCGAAGCCTCGCTGGCACTGTTCGAATCGCTCCGGTTCACGAGCGCGGAGCTCTTGCGTGAGTGCGACGGGAAGGCCTGGGAGCGGGCGGGCATCCACCCCGTTGATGGACCGCTCAGCGTGCGCGAACTGCTGGCTCGAGGGGCAAACCACGCCGAAGAGCACGCCGCGCAGGTGCGGGCGCTGCGGACCGAGCTCGAGCCGCCCGTGCGCTAAGCCCGCGATCGGGTGTCAGTGTTGTCCCGGTGCGCGAAGGCGGTGGCAGTGGCATGATGGCCGGTAGCCCCTCCCCTGGATTTCGCGAGTGACCTTTGCCGACGAACCGTGCCCGGTTTGGAGTGCCGCCCGATGACGGTGACCTCCAACATCCGTCCCGCGCGCAGGCCGGTGTGGAAGCGCAACCTCGTCTTCGTGTGGATTGGCGTGTTTGTCGGGCTCATGGGGGCCAACTTCGTCTTCCCATTTATCCCCTTTTACATCCAGGAGCTTGGCGTTAGCGAGAAATCGCACGTGGCCTTCTACACCGGGCTGACCGCCAGCGCGACGGGCCTCTCGCTTACTCTCACGGCGCCCATCTGGGGGTCGCTTGCGGACCGGTTCGGCCGGAAACCGATGTTCCTCCGGGCGCTGATTGGCGCGGGGGTGCTGATCGGTGTGATGGGTATCGCCCAGGCGGTCTGGCAGCTCGTGCTGCTGCGCTTCTTGATGGGCGCGTTTGCCGGCACGATGGGTGCGGCGGCCGCGCTGGTGGCGGCGAGCACCCCGCGGGAGCGTGTCGGGTATGCGCTGGGGACGCTCCAGACCGGCCAGTTCACGGCGAACATGCTGGGGCCGGTGATCGGCGGGCTGGTGGCGGCCAACCTGGGGATTCGGGAGTCGTTCATCTTTTGCGCGGCGCTGTATGGCATCGCCGCGGTCCTGGTCTACCTGTTCGTGCGCGAAGGTTCGCCCGGGGGGGAAGAGGAGGCGGGCGAGGAGACGCCCCGGCAGAAGGATCATGGGGGCGGACTGGTGGAGAACCTGCGCATCGTGATGCGGGAGCGGCAGGTGATCCTCATGCTGCTGCTGTTGTTCGTGCTGTGGCTGAGCACCACCTTCGTGCGGCCGGTGATGCCCTTAAGCATCGACGATTTCGCCGAGGCGACCCCCGGGGGGGCCGACCGGGTCCACTTCGAGCTGTTCGGCTGGGAATCGGACCTGAAGGAAGAGGCGGCGACCGGATTCGTGTTCAGCGTCATCGGGCTGACGAGCACGATTGCGGCGTTTGGCCTGGCACCGTTGGGGGAGCGACTGGGCTACCGGAATGTCGTGGCCGGCGCGGCGCTGGTGACCGGACTGTTGTATCCGACTGTGGCGCTGGCGAACAGTCTGCCGGCGTTCATGCTGCTGCTGGGGGCGGTGGGCATCTTCCAGGGTGCGATGGTGCCCGGGACCAACGCCCTGATCGCGGCCAGCGCGCCAGATGGAAAGCAGGGTAGCGCCTTCGGGCTGGCGGCCAGCATGCAATCGATGGCGCTGCTGCTCGGCCCGCTGGGCGGCGGTCTGACGAGTGGCTTCGGAGGCATCGGCGCGGTGTACGTGACGATCGGGGTGATCCTGGTGGGGGCATCGTTCGCGGCGGCACTGCTGATCCACGAACCGAAGGGGTTCGGCGCGGCGAAACGGGCAGCGGGAGTGCGGTAGGCCGCGGATCGCGGTCCGGCCGGCTGGGCTACAATCGCGGGAACTCCCCGAACGAGGAAGCCCGATGTCCGAAACGGTCCTGTTCTCCACCGATGGCGCGGTTGGGGTAATCACCCTGAACCGGCCGGAATCGCTGAACGCGATGAACCCCGAGATGCTGGACACCATGTTCCGGGTGGCGGAACAGGCGGCGAACGACGCAGCGATCCGGTGCGTCGTGATTACTGGAGCGGGGCGAGGGTTCTCGGCCGGGGGCGATGTGAAGGCGATGGCCTCGGGAGGGCGCGGCGGCGAGGGCGGCTCCGTGCTGAGCGGTGTGAAGGCACTGCGCCAGCAGGAGGAGATCTCGCGGCTCTTGTTCGAGATGCCCAAGCCGACCATTGCGGCGGTCAACGGGGTTGCCGCCGGGGCGGGTCTGAGTGTCGCCCTGGCAGCCGACCTGCGCATCGCCAGCGACCAGGCGCGGTTCACGACCGCGTTCGCGAAAGTCGGGTTCAGCGGTGATTTTGGGGGGACCTGGTTGCTCCAGCGGCTCATCGGCCCGATGAAGGCGAAGGAGCTGTACTTCATGTCAGACGTGCTTGATGCGAGCAAGGCGCTCGAGCTCGGCCTGGTGACGAAGGTGGTGCCGCATGATTCGCTGATGGACGAGACGATGGCGCTGGCGAAGCGGCTCGCGGCGGGCCCCACACTGGCGTTCGGGCGGATGAAGGACAACTTCGCGTTCGGCGCGACCAACACCTTCGCCGATACGCTCACGCGAGAGGCGGAAAACATGATCGCCAGCGGGAGGACCCAGGACCATCTGAACGCGGCGCGGGCGTTCGTGGAGAAGCGGGAGCCGGCTTTCGAAGGCCGGTAGCCAGCCTTTCGGGCGGGCGGCATGGCGTGGCAGCAGCGCCGCGCGGGTCGTGCCGTTAGACTGTGGCGAATGACCGGAACGGTTTCGCAGGGACGCATTCCGCCGGCGGCGCGCATGCTCCCGGAGCGCTGGTTCTATGGCTGGTACATCGCCATAGCGTGCGCGGCCCTGATGTTCGTTGGGGTCGGCGTGGGGTATTACGGGCTGCCCATCTTCCTCAAGCCGCTACGCGAGGCCCACGGCTGGTCGACCACGCAAGTGAGCTGGGCGCCAACCATCTACTTCTGCGTCTCGGGGCTGACCTCGGCGATCGTGGGGCCGTACGTCGACCGCAAGGGCCCAACGGCATTCATGGTGATTGGCACGCTCATCAACGGGGTGAGCGCGGCGTTCATCGGCATTGTCGACCAGCTGTGGCAGCTGTACGTGGTGTACTTCGTATTCGCGGTGGCGTTCGGGATGTCGAGCTCCATCGCGGTGAACGCGATCATGACGCGATGGTTCGTGCGCAAGCGGGCGCTGGCGATGAGCATCTCCTCGACAGGGGTCTCGCTCGGGGGTGTGGTGCTGGCGCCAGTGGCGAGCAAGCTGATCGATGCGGGAGGGCTGGAACTGGCGACACCGGTCCTCGGGGCGCTGGTGATCATCGTCGCGCTGCCCGTGATCTTTGGCGTGATCGTGTTCGAGCCGCGGGAGATGGGGCTCGAACCTGATGGTGGGCCGGGCGATGCACCCCAGACGGAGGCCTCCCGCCAGGCAATGGCCGTGCAGTACCGGACGTGGACCCGGGCCGAGGCGATGCGGACGGTGGGGTTCTGGGGGATTTTCATTGCGTTCTTGCTGGTGCTGATCGCGCAGACGGGCTACGTGGTGCACCAGGTTTCGTTCCTCGAAGAGCGGTTAGGCTCGCGCAGCGCCGCGGCATTCACACTCAGCGTGACGGCGCTTGGGAGCATCATCGCGCGACTGGCCGTGGGGATGTTCGCCGATGGCGTGGACCGCAGGCTGCTGACTGTCATCCTGTTCCTGGTGCAGGGGTCGTGCATCCTGCTGATCATTCATACGGAAAGCGTGCCGGCGACGTGGGCGCTGACGCTGGTATTCGGGCTGACGATCGGCAACGTGTACATGATGCAGTCGCTGCTGGTGGGGGAGATTTTCGGGATGGTTTCGTTTGGGGCGGTATTTGGGCTCATCAGCCTGGCGGGCCAGGTGGGCAGCGGGCTGGGGCCGATTGGCGTGGGGGCGATTCACGATGCGACGGATGGGTACACGGTCCCCTTCACGATCACGGCCCTGCTGACGTACACGGCAGCGATCGCGGTGCTGTTCGCGCGTCCATCGCGGCAGCCCGCGGAGGTGGCCAGCCAGGCGGCCGAAGACGTGGCCGCGGCGGCCGGGAAGTAAGACCGCTCAGCCTTCGAGCATCGCGCGTTCGGCGATGCGGGACTCATCGATGACGGCCTCGAACAGGCGGTGGATGGCCTCGCCATCGAGCGGCCCCTCATTGAGTTCGACCATGCGGGCGATGATGGCGGCCTCGCGTTCGGGCACCTCGATTGGCAGGCCGGCGCGCCGCTTGAGGAGACCAATCTCGATGGCGTAACGGGCGCGGCGGTTGAACAGCTCGAGGAGCTCCTCATCGACTTTGTCGATCTCGCCGCGCCAGTACTCGATGGACACGCGATCAGGTTAGGACAATGAGTTCTTCGAGTCCCCGGAACACCGGCACGCGCTTCCACTTCAGCTCCTGGGTGGCGAGCCGCAGGTTGGGGAACCGGGTGATGAGGGTGCGGACACCAATCTGCGCTTCCAGGCGGGCGAGCGGTGCGCCCAGGCAATAACGGCGGCCGCCGCCGAACGCCACGTGGTCGATGTCTTCGCGGGTGACATCGAACCTGTGGGGGTCTTTGTGGAGGCGCGGGTCGTAGTTCGCCGCACCAATCGCAAGGGTGATCGACTGCCCGGCGTGCATGGGGCAGCCGGCGATCTCGCGGTCGTCGACGGTAATCCGCCCGGTGAAGGTAACTGGCCCTTCGAAGCGCAACATCTCCTCGACGGCGTTCGGGATGAGCGACGGGTCATCGCGGAGGAGTTGCACCTGGTCGGGGTGCTGGAGGAGGTTCTTCATCCCGTTGCCGAGGAGGTCGGTGGTGGTCACGTTCCCGGCAGCCAGGAGGAGGCTCACCATGGATCGGACCTCATCGTCGTTGAAGAAGTCACCGTTGTCTTCGGCCTGGATGAGCGCGGTAATGAGGTCGTCGCGGGGTTCGGCGCGCCGTTCGGCGATGGCGCGGTTGAGGTAGGCTTCCATCTGCTGGCCGGCGATCTCGGCCTTCTGCCTCATCTCCTCTGATGCGAAGGGGTCGAAGCCGGCGGCCACGACGTCATCGGTCCAGCGCTTAAAGTCTGCCTGGTCGGCAGGGTCCACGCCGAGCATCTCGGCGATGACGATGGTGGGGTAGGGCTGGCAGAACCCGGCCATCAGGTCGAACGAGGGCTTCCCCTCGAGCTGGTCACAGAGTTCGTTGGCGATCTCCTCGATGCGGGGGCGCATCCGCTCGATGGCGCGGGGGGTGAACGCCTTGGAGACGAGGGAGCGGAGGCGCGTGTGGTCGGGGGGATCGAGGAAGAGCATCGAGGGCTCGCGGCCGGATTCTTCGATGCGGGCGATGCGCCGGTTGAAGGTGTTCTCTTTGGCCTTGCGCGGGTCGACGGCGAGGTCGCGGTCGTTGAGGATGGCCTGGACGTCCTCGAAGCGCCCCACGATGTACCGCCCGAACTGCGGGTCGTGGATGATGCGGCCCGCCTCACGGAGCTGGTCGAGCAGGCCGAAGGGATCCTGCTGGTAGGCCGGGTTAAGCGGCGTCAGTTGCAGGCCCAGGGGAAGGGCGGCGGTTTCGCTTTCAGTCACGGGGGCACTCCGATGACGGGATGGCTCCAACCATAGCGAATCCGAACCCGGTTCGGAAGGGGTCTCAGTGCGCTGGTTTTGCCATCGTACCTGTGGTAACCGGTGAGCCCCATGGAGGCCACCCAGCCCTTAGACTCGGTTTGATGGCCCGGCTGATCCTCTTCGACATCGACCTGACGCTTATCCAGACCGCGGGCGCGGGGCGGGCGGCGATGGAGACCGCGTTCGAGCGGTTGTATGGCGTGGCCGGAGCGACCGCCGGAGTGAGCTTCGACGGACGGACCGACCGCGCCATCTTCATCGAGATCATCGAGCGTCACGGCGTGGCCGCCGGGGCGGTCGATCGAGCGTTCGAGGAATTCGCGGAGGCGTACCTGGCGGAATTTCCGCGGAGCCTGGCCGAAAAGGGCGGGCGGGTGCTGCCCGGGGTGCCGGAACTGCTCGATGCGCTCGATCGCGAGCTCCCCGGGTTCGGACTGGCGACAGGGAACCTGCGCCGCGGGGCAGCCGTCAAGCTCGGGTATTTCGGCCTGTGGGAACGGTTCGCGGGTGGCGGGTTCGGCGACAACCACACGGTCCGGGCCGGGCTGGTGAAGGCGGGCATCGCCGAGCTGGCCGAAGTGCTCCGGGTTGAGGCTGACACCGCAAACACGATCGTGCTGGGCGACACGCCGCTTGACGTGGAGGCCGCCCACCGGGCGGGGGCCAGGGCGCTGGGTGTCGGCACGGGGCGGTTCACCGTGGACGAGCTCCTGGCGGCCGGGGCGGATTTCGCAGTGGGCGATCTGAGCGATACCGGGCGGATGTTGGAGATCCTGCTCGGGTAGGCCGGCGCCCAAGCATCGGAGCCGCGGAGCACGAGGGAGCCGACGTGGCGGGGTTGACATCCCCTTGTATTTCCTAATAGTATTCTGAAATTCGAATGGAAGTTCTTCTCTCGGACTCGGCAACACCGAAACGCAGCCGGAGGCACCACGGCTATCCACTCGTGCGCCAGGCCATCCTGGACACGGCCCGCGAGGTGATGCGGGCTGAGGGTGTCGGCGCGCTCAGCCTGAACGAGGTCGCGCGACGGCTCGGGATGAAGCCTCCCTCGCTCTACACGTACTTCGAAAGCAAGCACGCGCTCTACGACGAGCTGTTCCGATCGGGCATGCGGACTTACCGGGCGCAGGTGCGGGAGTTGATGGAGCAATCGGGGGTGAGCCCGGGTTTCTTCGAGGCTGCCATCCGGCACTACATGGCATTCGCCGACGAGAACCCGGACCTGTACGGGCTCCTGTTCGAGCGGCCGGTTCCCGGTTTCGTGCCGTCGGAGGAATCGATGGCCGAGGCCCGGGGCCTCCTCGAGGACAGCGAGCGCTGGTTCCAGGAGGCCCTCGATGCGGGCGTTGTTCGGCCCGGCCTTGGGGCGGCCCAGGCACGCGACCTGGCGCTGGCGGTGATGCACGGGCTCACCTCGCTGCGGCGCGCCAATGAACCGGGTGCGGCACCCGGGGAGGGGCGATTCGCACCGCTCATTCCTGCCGCGGTGGAACTGATCCGGGCCGCATGGATGCGCCCGGGCTGATTGACCCGGAAAGGGGGATGGACCATGGCAATCATTCGCAAGAGCGAACAGGCTGAGCAGGCCCCGGGAGCAGGAACGGCGGCCACGATCCCGGGATACGCCCGGCTGGCGCGACAGGAACTCGATGCGTTCGTGCGGCTCCTGGGCGAACTCTCTCCCGAGGACTGGGACCGGCCGACGCCCTGCGCGTTGTGGACGGTGCGGGACGTCGTCGCTCACCAGGCGGGCCATGTGCAGATGGGTGCGGGCTTGCGGGGATTCGTGGCGCAGCTCAACCCACGAGCGACGAGCCCCTACCGCAAGCGCGGGATGTCGATGCTGGATGCGCTCAATCAGCACCAGGTGGATATCCGCAAGGGGCTCCCGGTCGAGGACGTTATCGCTGAAGTGCGCGACGGCACTCCGCGTTCGATTGCCGCTCGGGCCCGCCTGAACCCGGTTGTACGGAACGTCCCGGTACCCGCTCCCGGGTTCGGGATGGTGCGGCTCGGGACGTTGCTGCACCGGGTGTTCCCCCGCGACATGTGGATCCACCGCCTGGATATCGCCGATGCGACGGGCCGGGACTTCGAGCTGCAGCCCGGGCACGACAGCGTGATGGTCGCCCAGGCCGTCGACGACGTGGACCGCTACGTACAGAAGAATGGCCGTGGGCTGTCGTTCGTCCTCACGCTGGCCGGTCCGGCCGGTGGCAACTGGGCCCTGGGCGGGGAGAGCGAGCCGGTGGCGAACATCCGCATGGACGTCCCCGGGTTCATGCGGAGGAGCAGCGGGCGGGCGAGCGTGGAGGCAGCCTTGCCGCTCGTGGAATCCTCGGGCGCGGAGCCGGTGACCCGGCGTTGCCTCGAGCTGTTGCAGTGCCTGTACTGAGCCGGTGATTTTTGTCGGATAGCGCCTGACGGCCGGGGGTGTAGACTCGCGCCATCGTTCATCAGCAGGTGACCATTCATGGCGCGTGAATCAGTGGGCTCCGCGGCCACGGCGGCGGCGGTGGAGACGCGCCGCATCTACTTCGGCTACTGGCTCATTGGGGCGGCGTTCGTCGCCCAGTTCGTTTCGGTCGGCTCGCAGAACTACGTCGTTGGCGCGTTCCTGAAGCCGATGACGGACGACCTGGGGTGGACGCGGGCGGAGTACACGTATGCGCGCACGATTGCGCAGGTGGTGATGGCGTTCACGGGCTTCTTCATTGGGGCCCACGTCGACCGGCACGGCGGGCGCAGGCTGATGCTCATCGGCATCACGATCCTGTCGTCATCGCTCTTCGCGCTGAGCTATGTGCAGCAGCTCTGGCACTGGATCGTGCTGAACGGGCTCATCATGACGGTTGGCGCCGCGATGATCGGCAACCTTGTGGTGAATGTCACGCTATCGAAGTGGTTCGTGGAGAAGCGCGGGCTGGCGGTCGCGCTCGCCTCGATGGGGGTTTCGACCGCCGGAGTGGTGCTGACTCCGGCCATGACCCGGGTGATCGACGAGTTCGGCTGGCGCGATGGCTGGCGCTTCATGGGCGTTGGGGCGGTCGTACTGATTGTGCCGATCGCACTGATGATGCGGCGGGCGCCAGAGGACTATGGCCTGCACCCCGATGGCAAGACCTCGGCCCAGGTCGCAGCCGGGGAAGGGCAGCGAGCAAGCATGGACTTCGCCTCGTCGCTGACGCGCTCCGAGGCGCTGCGCACGTTCGCGTTCTACATGCTGGTGCTGGCGTTTGGCATGTTCGGCCTGACCATCGGCGTGATGCTCTTGCACACCATCCCGTTTATGACCGACGCCGGGTACTCGCGGTCGACGGCGGCGTTCATGATCACGCTTGCCTCCATCCCGGCACTCGTTTCGAAGCCGTTCTGGGGGCTGTTGATGGACAAGACCGACCCGAAACGGCTGGCATCGATCAGCGCGTTTTTCACCGGCCTGTCGATCCTGCTGATCACCAGTTCGGTGCGATCGGGGGCGGACATGGGGGCCTACGCGGGATTCCTCCTCCTGGGATTCGGCTGGGGCGGCATGATCCCGCTGCAGGAGCTCATCTGGGCGACGTTCTTCGGGCGCCGCTACCTGGGTTCGGTGCGCAGCGCGGGGTTGCCCTTCTCGTTGTTCCTCGGCGCGGGGGCGCCGCTGCTGGTCTCAGAGTACGTGGACCGGGTTGGGGACTACGACGGAGCGTTTTTCGCGATCGCGGCCTCGAATATCACGGCGGCCGTGCTGTTGCTGTTCATCCGGAAGCCAACGCGAAGAGAGACGTGACACACCCCGCCTGGCGGTGTGAGAGCGAAGCGCCTGCCATTAGTGGCGATCTGGCAGGTCGAGCGGAATCTGTGCGCATTCTTGAGGGTGGCAGAATCGTCATCTCTGGAAGGATTCGAAAGGAACTCGGACTGCGGCCCGGCGACACCGGCGTTGTCGAGATTGAGGTCGGCGGGCTCAGGATTGCGGCGCGGTTGCGAGCATTCGGCGGGCGCAGGAGTTGGTTCGAGAACCGGCACAGGGGTTCGACACCTGCCCCGTGACCGGCCACAATCCCGGGCCATGACGCTTCGCATCGGCCTGGTCGGGACGCAGTTCATCGGGAACCTGTATGCCCATTCGCTGCGGCAGGTAGCTAGCGCGGAGATTGCAGCGGTGGCGGCGCCGAACACGGCAGCGACGTTCGCCGAGAAGTGGGGCATCGCGCGGCACTACACGGACTACCGGGAGATGATCGCGGCCGGGGGGCTCGATGCCGTGGCCATCGCCGCACCGAACGACCTCCACTACGAGATCACGACCAGGGCGGCGGCGGCGGGCATGCACGTGCTCTGCGAGAAGCCGCTTGCCATGAGCCTTTCCGAGGCGGACGGGATGATCGCAGCCTGCCAGCGGGCCGGCGTGGCGTTGATGTACGCGGAGAACCTGTTGTTCGTGCCGATGTACCAGCGGGTGCGGGCGCTGGCGCAGCGGGGGCATGTGGGTGCGCCGTTCCTGGTGAAGCAGGCGCAATGCCACGGGGGACCGTACTCACCGTGGTTCTGGGATGTGGAGCGGGCCGGCGGGGGCGTGCTGCTCGACATGGGGTGCCACAGCATCCACGCGATTTGCCGGGTGATGGGGGCGTGGCCGGAAGCGGTGACCGCAACCCTGGGCCGCTACGCCCACGCGGAGAAAGGCCGCGGCGAGGACCATGCGACGGTGATCCTCCACTTCCCGGGGGGAGCCATCGGGATTGCCGAGAGCTCGTGGGCGATGCCGGGCGGGAACGACTACCTCGAGGTCTACGGCCCGAACGGCCGGCTGGTGGCAAACCTGGAACGAGGCCCCGCGATCGCGATGTACCAGGCCCCGGAGAGCGAGATGGCGCTGGACGCCTCGACGAGGAGTGGCTGGCAATACGTGATGTACGACGAGGCCTGGCAGTTCGGGTTTCCGCAGGAGCTCCAGCACTTTGTGGATGTGGTCGAAGGGCGGGCCGAACTGCAATCGAGCGGCGAGGACGGGCGGCGGGTGCTCGAGATTATCTGCGCCGCATATGCATCGGCGCGCCTGGGACAGCGGGTGGCGTTGCCCTTCCCCAGCACGGCAAAGAAACCGATCGACCACTGGCTGTAGGATGCGCGCACGGCAAGGAGGGACACCAATGGGACAGACAGCATCGCGGGCTCCGCTGAAGGCGAGCTATGACGCAGTGATCGTCGGCGCGGGATTCGCGGGGATGTATCAGCTCTACCGGCTGCGGAACATGGGCCTCAGCTGCGTGGTGATTGAGGCCGGAGATGGCGTCGGCGGGACGTGGTACTGGAACCGGTACCCGGGCGCCCGGTGCGACGTGACGAGTGTCGAGTACTCGTACAGCTGGTCCAGGGAGCTGGAGCAAGAGTGGGAATGGACCGAGCTGATGGCGAGCCAGCCGGAGATCGAGAGGTACCTGAACCATGTCGTGGACCGGTTCGACCTCCGGAAGGATGTCGTGTTCCAGACGCGGGTCACGGCGGCGCACTACAACGAGGCCGCGAACCGCTGGACGTTCGCGACGGACCGGGGCGATGAACTGACCGCGACCTACGCCATCATGGCGACGGGCTGCCTCTCGATGCCGCTGATGCCGGATTACCCGGGCATCGATACGTTCAGGGGCGTCTCGGTGCAGACGAGCCTCTGGCCGAAAGAGGGTGTGGAACTCGAAGGCAAACGGGTGGCCGTCATCGGGACCGGGTCGTCGGCGGTGCAGGCTATCCCGGAGATCGGGCGGGTGGCGCGGCAGATGACGGTGTTCCAGCGGACGCCGGCGTACACGTGGCCGTCGCCGAACCGGCCGCTGACTGCCGAGGACCAGGCGACGGTGAAGGCGAATTACGACGCTCTGCGCGAGCGCCAGCGCAACTCGGTGGTGGGAATCTCGGGAAGCTTTACGGGCGCCCTGGTCGAGCCACCAACAAAGAAGCTGCTTGAAACGCCCGAAGAAGAGCGCCAGGCGATGCAGGAGCGGTTCGGGTTTGGCGTGACGCGGATGTTCGCCGATGTGGCCACGAACATGGAGGCGAACGAGCTGGCGCGGCGAATGTACGGCGAGCAGGTGCGCAAGGTGGTGAAGGACCCGGTAAAGGCGGCGAAACTGACGCCAACCGACTACCCGATTGGCTGCAAGCGCTCGGTGATCGATGCGGGCTACTTCGAGACGTTCAACCAGGAGAACGTGGACCTGGTGGACCTGCGCGAGGAGCCCATCGAGCGCATCACGGAGCGGGGCATCCGGACATCGGCCCGGGAGTACGAGTTCGATGTGATCGTGTATGCGACGGGTTTCGATGCGATGACGGGGGCACTCAACCGGATCGACATCCGCGGGCGCGGCGGCGAGCCGTTGCGGGAACGGTGGGCCGCGGGGCCACGCAGCTACCTGGGGCTGATGGTTTCCGGGTTCCCAAATCTGTTCACGATCACGGGCCCCGGGAGCCCATCGGTGCTGAGCAACATGATGGTTTCCATCGAGCAGCACGTGGACTGGATTTCGGGGTGCCTGGAGCACCTGCGGACCATTGGCATGGCGGGAATCGAGCCGACCGAGGAAGCCGAGGATTCGTGGATGGATCACGTGAACCGGGTAGCCGAAGGAACGATGTACACCGCGCCGAGCTGTAACTCGTGGTACCTGGGCGCCAATGTGCCCGGGAAGACGCGCCAGTTCATGCCATACATCGGGGGCGTGGGGCGCTACCGCCAGAAGTGCGAGGAGATCGCGGCGAACGGCTACCAGGGGTTCGTGATGCACCGGGAGGGCACGGCGGTATCCGCCTGAGTAAGAACTCGCGGAAGCGGCGGCCGCCGGTGACCAGGCGAATGCCGGTCTGTGTCCTCGCGAGAACCCGCGAGGGCCCCGGTTCTCGATGGACCGGGAAGAAAGCCGAAGGGCCGGCCGGGTGTTGAAGGTTGCTGTGGCGCGAAGCTGCGCTACCCTTTGGGCGTGATCTCCTGGATGCAAGCCTTCTTCAGCACGCCGGCGCGCCAGGCCCTGGGGTGGACCGGGCTGGGGATCCTCGGGATCGTGTTCGCCGCCATCGGCGTCTGGCTGCTCACGGGCGATGGCGGGAGCGGCAGCGGCCAGGTAACCGCGAGCGGCGAACGGACTCCTGCAGCGACGTCCACGGCGACGCCAAGCCCAACGGCGACCCCGACGGCCGTTCGAACGCCGGGCGCGACCCCGACGCCGTCAGCGAGCCCATCGCCCACCGCCACGGCGACCACGGCGCCGCGGCCGACCGGCGGAGGCGGAGGCGCGTCGAGTCCGCAGCAGCCAGCGCCAGAACCGACGGCGACGCCGACTGCGACACCTCCGGCCGTGGTGGCGGGCGGGGACTACTGCCCGAATATCTCCTCGTCGATGCCGCCCAACAGCGTGTTCGGCCTGTTCACGATCGGCGGCGTGCCCGCACCCGCAGGGACGGAGGTGGGGCTGGCATTCGATGGCGTGGTCGGGCCTATCCGAGCGACGGCGGAGGCCGGCGGCTACCGGGTGGACTACAACGCATCGATCGACACGTGCGCGAACCGGGTGGGGGCAGCGATTTCGGTGTATCACAATGGCGTGCTCTACCCGACGGGCCAGGCGGTAGGGGCGGGCCCGGCGTTCCGGTTCGACCTGGCGGTGCCTTAGTCCGCGCACGAGTCGCCACCCCGTTTCCGGTCAGCTGACCTGGACCTGCGTCATGGTCCACCGTCCGCAGCCCCGCCCGTGTGCGGCTGGTCTGTTCGAGGCCGGGTGGATGCACTAGCAGGGTGCTGAAGAAGTCGAGGATCGCGGGTTGGCGGTTGAGCATCGAT
>CAYUVT010000009.1:0-34977 GCA_964448165.1 uncultured Anaerolineaceae bacterium
CCGCCAGTTTCGCCAGCGTCTCGCGTCGGAGCTGGGCCTGCGCCTCGTATCCTGCAGGTGAATAGTCGCTGACCTCTTCGTCGTGGCCCGGGACGCCCATCATCGTCGCTGCGATGGGGTCGAGCGCTGCAACGGCGTCCACGTAGTCGCTCGCGATGTCGTAGATAGCTGTCATCCCGCCCTCCCCTGGTGAACCGGGATTATCCCGCCCAGGGCAGGTGACCCGCCAGCGCGGTAAAGTCGGCCAGCACCCCGGGGGTGGCGGCGAGAACGGCCCGCGACTCGATCGTCGCGGGGGCGCCGTCGCGCTGGACGACCACGCCGCCGGCCTCGCGCACCAGGATGAGCCCGGCCGCTATATCCCACGGCTCGAGGTCGGAGTGCAGGTAGAGGTCCCACTTCCCGGCCGCCAGGTAGGCGAATCCCAGCGCCGCCGAGCCCGTGATACGGAGAGACTGCATTCCCGGCCAGAGGTGGCTGGCCGTGGCGAGGAGCTGACTCGCTCGGGCATCGTTGTAGCCGAGGTCGATGGCGACCACCGCATCCTTCACCGCCCGGCAATCCCCTGCGGCCACCGGGGTGCCGTTGAGGGTGGTGCCGTTCCCGCGCGTGGCGAGGAACGTATCGCCAAGCAACGGGTGCGTTGTCAGTCCGAGCAGCGGTTCGCCGGCAAAGCACAGGGCGAGAGTGAACGCGAAATGGGGAATGCCGCGCGAGAAATTCTTGGTGCCATCGAGCGGGTCGATCACCCACAGCCAGCCATCGGACCGCGTGGCGGCCGCGGTCTCCTCGCTGAGGATCGCATGGTCCGGATACTCTCGCCGCAGGATGGCGGTCACCGCTCGTTCCACCGCGAAGTCCGTCTCCGTCACGACGTTACCGCGCCCCTTGACGCCGGCGACGGAGGACTGCCCGTAGCCGGCCTGGATAATGCGGCTCGCGGCTTCGGCGCACTGCCCGGCGATCGCCACGGCACTGGCCCCGGTGGCGGAAATGGGAAGGTCCACGGGATGGATGCTACCGTGCAGCGGCCTAACGGTTGCGGCGCCGAAGCTCACGCGCCGATACGCCGTTGACCTCGGTCCAGCGGTCGAACGCGATGATGTGCTCCAGCGGAAGACGGTCCTGGGGCGCCGTTTCCTTCCGGGCGAGGTCCTCCGGCAGGCTCGCAGGGTCGCCCGGGTAGCCCGCCGCCACGACCGCCACGATCCGGACATCTGCCGGCGCTCCAAACACCGCGCGAACTCCGGGTTCGTCGAAGCCCGCCATCGGGTGCGCCACCAGCCCCATGGCGGTGGCCTGTGCCATGAGGTTGCCGATCGCGATCCCGGCGTGCGTCGCCCAGACTTCCCGGGTCGTCCCACCGAAGTCCTGGGGGGTGGTGTCGTGGGAAGGTACGGCGGCGACCGCGAAGAGCAACGGGGCTGCCGGCGCCCAGTTCCGGTTGCCCTCGGAGATGGCGGCGATGAGGGCCGCACGAGTCTCGGGGGAGCGGGCGACGAGGATGCGCGTGGGCTGGGTGTTTCCGTGGCTTGGCGCCACGGAAACAGCTTTCCATAAGAGCTGTTCCAGCTCTTCCTCGACCGGCCGGTTCGAAAACGCTCGGGATGCGCGCCGGTTGGCGAGTGCGGGGAGGAGTTCGGGCATGGCGGAATGGTGCCACGGCCCGGGGAAGACTGCTACGCTGCCAGCATGGTGCTCTTTGCCGGGGTCGACCTCGCCTGGAGCGGGCGCAATCCGAGCGGCCGCTGCGTCCTCCGGGGCAGCGAGGCGGGACTTGAGTTGCTGGTGCTCGACCGGGTGATGCTGGATGGCGCGGGTATGGCCGAATGGCTGGAGTCGCTCGGACACGACGTGGTGGCGGGGATAGATGCCCCGCTGATCGCCTCGGAGTCGCGCATGGCGGAGGCAGCCCTGGCCCGGGCTTATGGTTCCCGGGGGGTCTTCGCGTACGCCGCCCGGCCGCGGTTCCTGGTGGAACACGGGATAGCGGAGGGCCCAACGTTGGGTGGCACGCTGCAAAGGAGCGGGTGGAACCTGGCACCCCTTGCACTGACCGCGAGCGGACGGCATGCGCTGGAAGTGTTCCCACACGCTATCGCCGTCGGGTTGCTCGGGGCCCCGAGTGCGATCCGCTACAAGCGCGGCCCGCTTGGCGAACGGGCGCATGCGCTGCAAACGTACCGCCAGCTGATCCTGGCCTACATCGCAGCCGCGTGTCCCGAGCTGCAGCATGCCCCGCTGGAACCCGTGCTGTACGGCCCCGCAATCCCGCCTGGTGCCAGCGGTTTGAAGGAGATCGAAGACCAGATGGACGCGCTGGTCTGCGCGCTCGCCGCCCACCATGCCTGGAAGCACGGCCCTGCCGGTCTGGACGTCTTCGGCGATGCGAGCTCGGGGTACATCGCCGTGCCGGTGCCGCCGCGGGGCGGGCAGGCCCCTACATCTTCTCGGGTGCGGTCATCCCCATGAGCTCGAGCACCCGCGCGAGCGCGATACGTGCCGCCATGACCAGCCGGAGCCGGGCGCGAGACATCTCAACGTCGCCGGTGATCACTTTGAGTGACGGATCGTTGGCCTGCTTGAATGCGTCGTTGAAGGCGTGAAAGGCCGTCGCGAGCGACATCGCATAGTGGGGCAGCTGTTGCGGCTCGAACGAGGTGGCGACGAGCTCGATCACGTCGGTCAGCCGCATCATCTCGCGGATCAGCGCCAGCTCGGCGGGGTGGGTGAGCTTCGAGACATCGCCGGCGTCCGGTGTGAGGCCCTGTTCCCGGGCGCGCTCGAGGATTGAGCAGAGGCGGGCGTGGGCATACTGCACATAAAACACCGGATTGTCACTCGACTGCTTCTTCGCCAGGTCGAGATCGAAGTCCATTTGCGCGCCGGGGGATCGGAGGAGGAAAAAAAACCTCGCCGCATCGGCGCCAACGTCGTCGATGAGCTCGTCGAGGGTCACGAACTCGCCGCTACGCTTGGCGATCTTCACGGCCTCGCCGCCGCGATTGAGGAAAACGAGCTGGTAAAGCAGCACATGGAGAGCGTTTGGATCGCCACCGACAGCGCCCGTCGCCGTCTTGAGGCGAGAGACGTGCCCGTGGTGGTCGGCCCCCCAGACATCGATCACCAGGTCGAATCCCCGCCGGACGAACTTGTCCCAGTGGTAGGCGATGTCGCTGGCATAGTAGGTGGGGCGGCCGTCCGACCGTACCACCACATTGTCTTTATCCTCGCCCAGCTCGCTTGAGGTGAACCAGAGGGCGCCTTCGCGCTCAACGAGCATCCCCTTCTCGCGGAGGACCTGCATGGCAGTGTCGTACGGCCCGCCGGGATCGTAGAGCGATTTCTCGCTGTACCAGCGGTCGTACCGGACACCAAAGCGCTCGAGTGTGGCCCGGATGTTGCGGACCATGAGCTCGATGCCGAGTGCCCCGAGGGCGGCAGGCATGGGCTCGCCTTCGGCCACCAGGAACCGGTCGCCAACTTCGTCCTTCACCATCCGGGCGAGCTCGACCATGTACTCGCCGGGGTAGCCGTCCTTCGGGATGTCCACGTTGCGGCCGAGCAATTGCTGGTAGCGGGCGTAGAGCGTTTCCGCGAAGTAATCGGTCTGGGTGCCCGCATCGTTCACGTAGTACTCGCGTTCCACCTCGTAGCCGGCGGCCTGGAGGGCCGAGGCGAGTGCATCGCCGATGGCGGCGCCCCGGCCGTTCCCGACATGAAGGGGACCCGTCGGGTTGGCAGAGACGAACTCCACCTGGGCCTTCTTGCCGGCGCCAATCCGGATATCGCCGAACGCGGGTCCGACCCGGATGACGTGCTCGACCTGCTGCTGGAGAAATGAGGTGGAGAGCCGGAAGTTAATGAACCCGGGCGGAGCGACAGCCGGCTCCTCGATGGCCGGGTCCGTGGGGATGTGGTTGGCGATGGCCCGGGCAACGTCAATTGGGGCTTTCATAGCCGCGCGGGCAAGGCGAAGCGGCAGCGTGCTCGCGAAGTCGCCATTTGCAGCATCCTTCGGGCGTTCGAGCGCAGCCCCCGGGATGGCAACATCAGGGAGGTCGCCCGCGGCCACAGCGGAGCGCGCCGCTGTCTCGACCAACTGCTCAAGGTACGCGCGGATGTCTCGGGTGTCGGGCATAGGGGCCTAGCGTAAATTGCCGCGCCGAATCAGGACAGCGCCGGATTACTTCTCGCTGAACGGGAACGCCCGAGTCCGCGCCATCTCCGTGAGCTCGCGGGCCGCGCTCTCCGCCTGTTCAATGACTTCAGGCGGGTAGCCGTACTTTTTCTGGTGCACCTCGAACTCGTCTTCGTCGAGGAGTTCGAAGCAGCCGCTTGGCAGCACTTTCAGGTCGAGGTCAAGGTCGACATAACCTATCTGGCAGCCGTCGAAGAGGGGGGGCGTGGTGACGTTGCAGTACCACAGCGCGAGCGGACAGCCCGGCCGTGACAACCGGAAAACGTTGTACCAGCGGTCGCGCCAGAAGTACACGAGGGAGTCGTAAGGGGAGCGAAACTCTCCCCGGCTGGTGTAGATCGGGGTGCGCGCCCGGTAGGAGGCGACCAGCAAGTTCCCATCGTCGGAGACGACCTGGAACGGCTGAATCCAGTGCGCTGTGCCGTCGTACTTCGTGGCCCGCAGGAGTACGCGAGTTCCGGGGCGCCCAACGGGTCCGGTGAGGACATCCATTTGTGGATGATACACAGGGATCGCGCGCGAATCCTGCCGATTACGTGAAGTTCGTCGAAAAAAGTGCGGCGCCTCAGTTGTTGACGATGGTCAGCCCGGCGACGACCCCGGCCACGAGGGCCACCAGGGCGAGGAGGTAACAGAAGAGTTCCTGCCCCGCGGTGAATCGCTCCTGGATGTCGTGGTGCATCGGGGCGGCGTTGGGGTCTTCGTGGCCGTGCGCTTCTGCCATCGGTTGCTCCGGGTGACGCGGATTTCCGCCATTGTTGCCGTTGCGAGCGTTGTGCGCACCGGCCCCCTGGGAGTGTACCCTCGGATGGTGCCCGAAGTCCGCCGCAAGCAACTTGTTCAGAAGACGATCACGGTGCCCGGGAACCTGGCGCGCGCGTGCGAGGAGTTCAACCGGGGCCTCTTCTACGAGTGCCACGAAACCCTTGAGGAGGTGTGGCAGGAGGAGCGCGAACCCGTGCGCGACCTCTACAAGGGGCTCATCCAGGTCGCCGCGGCGTTTGTCCACATCAGCCGTGGCAACTACACCGGCGCCGAGCGCTTGTGCCGAACGGCGCTGGGGTACCTGGCTCCTTACCGCGAATCGGGGGCACTCGGGTTTGATGTGGACCGGATCGCTGGCGACGTTGAGGACGCCCACCGGCGCATCATTTCACTGGGCCCCGGGCGCGTCCGGGAATTCGACCTGGGCCAGCGGCCAGTGTATGCCGTGGACACCGGGGTGCTCGCGCGGGAAGCCGTGCGCTGGCGGGCCTGGGGGTTCGACGCGGCCGGTGATGCACGGCCGATGACCATCACCGTGGCGGAATAGCCCGGAAATGCAGCCCCCGCCGCGATCGTTCCGGTCAGAATCGTTCGCCGGGCGTGAATTTCGGTTAGGCGTGGGTCACGGTACGCTGGATCGCACGTGCCACCACAGGGCGAAATGGGGAACCCGCCCGCCAGCAAGCAGGGGAGAGTACGCCATGTCTGGCAATCTTGCGCCGGGAGCTGCGCCCGGCGAAACGGTGATCGAGGCTCGCGATGTTGTGAAGACCTACGACACCGGTGTCATCCAGGTCCATGCCCTCCGCGGGGTGAGCCTCGAGGTGAAGCGCGGCGAGATGGTCGCGATCATGGGGCCGTCGGGCTGCGGGAAGACCACACTCCTGAACAGCCTGTCGGGGCTGGACGACTTCGATTCAGGCGTCGTGCTCATCAACGGCCACGACATCACGCGCATGCCGGACGACAAGAAGACCGAGTTCCGGGCTCGCGATATGGGCTTTGTGTTCCAGACGTATAACCTCCTGCCGGTGCTCACCGCAGTGGAGAACGTGGAGCTTCCGCTCATCGTCTCTGGTACGCGTCCGAAGGAAGCGCGCGAGAAAGCACTGGCTTCGCTGGAGCGCGTCCGGTTGCGCGAGTGGGCGAACCAGCGGCCCGCCCAACTTTCTGGCGGACAACGCCAGCGTGTCACCATCGCGCGGGCGCTTGTTAACCGCCCGGCCATCATCTGGGCCGATGAGCCCACCGGCGCGCTCGATTCGGCCACGGCGACCGAAATCATGGACCTCATCGTCGAGCTCAACCAGGCCGAGCACCAGACCTGCGTCATCGTGACGCACGACCCCAAAGTCGCTGCCCGGTGTCATCGCACGATCCAGATGGCCGATGGCCAGATCGTGCGCGAAGACTCCCAGGCAGAGATGGTAGCCGTCGCGAACAGCCACTGACGGCCAACCGGCAAGAGGTGCCCTATGAATGACCTGTTTGGGGTGTCGATGGACATCATCGCCGTCGTGTCGCTGGCGGTCACCGCGGGGATCCTGCTCTTTGTCGCCTACATCGCCTGGCGGAACCCTGTCATGTTCAAGCTGGGTCTGCGCAATATCCCCCGGCGCAAGGCGCAGTCCACCCTCATCGTCGTCGGGCTCATGCTCTCCACGCTCATCATGAGCGCGGCGTTTGGGACGGGAGACACGCTGACCACGTCGGTGACTGGCGAGGTGTACTCGATCCTTGGCGAGGCAGACGAGTGGATCTCGTGGGACGCGGAGAAGGAGCCGCGCCCGATCGAGGACCAGGTAATCCCACTTGCGACGGTCGAGGAGTGGCAGCGGAAGTTCGCCGATGACCCCGACATCGAAGCGTTTGTGCCCTTCCAGCGCGAGACCCTGCCAATTGTGAATCAGCGGACCCGGCTCAACGAGCCATCCGCCCGCATCGTCGCGTTCCGGTCCTCCGATGCGCAGGCCCTCGGCGGTCTGCGAGACCTCGCTGGCGCGCCGGTGACCTTGGGGGGCAACGACATCGCCATCAACCAGGATCTCGCAAAAGAAATCGGCGCTCAACCGGGCGATTCGGTGGTGGTGTTCTACGGGGGCGACCAGGTTGCCTTCACGGTGGTGGCTATCGTGCCCTCGAACGTGCTCGGCGGCGCGATCGACTCCAATGCCAAGAACGGTGCTGCGGTGGACTTCGCCACGATGGCCGCCATCACCGGCCGCGGCGAGAACGCCAACGCGGTCATCGTCTCGAATCGCGGCGGCGTGAAGGAAGGACTGAAATCTGCGGACGCGGTGGTGGACAAGCTCGAACCAATGCTGGAAGACACCCCCTACAAAGTCGTGCCGCTGAAGAAAGACCTCGTCCGTTTCGCGGAGCTGATCGGCGCCTCGTTCACGGCCATCTTCGTGGTGTTCGGGCTGTTTTCGATTGCCGCCGGTGTGCTGCTGATCTTCCTCATCTTCGTGATGCTTGCGGCCGAGCGGAAACCGGAGATGGGCATGGCGCGGGCCGTGGGCGCCAAGCGCCGCCAGCTGGTCGAGTCGTTCCTCGCGGAGGGCATGGGGTATGACCTCGGTGCCGCCGTCGTCGGACTGTTCGCGGGTATGGGTGTGACCATCGCCATGGTGGAGGTCATCAAGGCGTTCGCGGCCGACAGTCTTGGCATCCCGCTCAATGTCAACTTCACCGCTCGCAGCCTCGCCGTGGCCTTCTGCCTCGGGGTCATCGCAACGTTCATCGTGATTTTCGTGTCGTCGTGGCGCGCGAGCCGCCTGAACATCACAGCGGCCATCCGCGACCTGCCGGAGTCACGGCCCATCGACCCCGAAGCCGAGACCTGGCGGGGCTACTACCGGGCGGTCATCAACGGGCTGGCAGCTCTGTCGCTGCCGATCGGCCTCTCGTTCTTCCTGTTCGGCACGGTGGGCATGGTGTTGGGTCTCCCACTGGTGCTCGCGGGCCTCATCAGCCCCTGGTTCTACGTGCTGCGAGGTTCGAGCTTCGCGGCGCCGGGCGACCATCGCATCCCCGAGCCGCTGCCCCGCTGGCCCTGGATCCTGGGCCTGGTGATCCCGGTCGTCGGCTGGCTCCTCATCTTGCCCTGGTACTTCATCGCTGTGCTGCTCGTACGGCTGACCCGCGACCGGAAGCCCGATGCGCTGCCGAAGTGGGCGCGACCTCCCGCTGGTGGTGTGGCCCGCCGCGTTTCCCCTGGCGCTGCTCCAGGCGTGGCGCGTCCGCGTGGCCTGGAACGCGGCCGTCGCGGGCGGGTTTGGGGCGGCAGGCATCGGCCTCATCTACGGCGGCCTGGACCGAGACTCGGCGTTCTTCTTCCTCCTGGGGGTCTCGCTGATCTTCCTCTGGGCTGCGGTCACCCTCCACTACTTCGGGGTGGCCGAGCGAGTCTCCTTCACGACAACTAGCGCCGCTCTGCTCGCCCTCTGGTACGTCCCATCGAGCTGGACAGAGCCGCTCTTCGGTGAGCTGAACGGCGACATCGAGATGTTCTTCGTGAGCGGCATGGTGATGGTCACCTGCGGCGTGTTCATCGTGATTTACAACGCCGACATTGTGCTGCCGGCGATCGCCCGCCTCGGCTCTCGCTTTGGCCGCATCGTACCTGCGCTCAAGACCGGCGTGGCCTATCCGCTGACGTCGCGGTTCCGGACCGGGATGACGATGGCCATGATCGGATTGATCATGTTCTCCCTGGTGATGATGGCGACCATCAACCGGAATTTCGCCGCGCTCTTCCTGAACGAAGATAGCAAGGGCGGTTACGACGTCGTGGTGGCCGTGAACGAAAACAACCGCCTCGATGGCATCCGCGAGGGGCTGGAGGCGGCCGGAGTAGACACGTCGCCCATCGTTGCCACGGGCGAGCTTCGCATGGCCTTCGCGTTCGAGGCCGAAGTTGAGAACCGTGATGGCTTCGAGAACAGCCCGGATGGCCAGGTGAAGCCATACAGCCGGACGAAGGTGTTTGGCGCGGACCAGGAGTTCCTGAAATCCAGCGACGTCAAGCTCAAATTCCGCGCCGCGGGCTACCCGACTGATGCCGACGTGTGGCGCGCGCTAGCATCAGACCCATCGCTTGCGGTGCTGCCGGCATCGACGACTGCCGAACAGCAGGGCTTCGGCCAGGGCCCCAGCGAACTCCTGCGGCTGAAGCCGCTCAACCAGGGCTTCGAACCGTTCACGCTGGAACTGCGCGACCCGGGCACCGGGCTTACGCGTGCAGTGACCGTCATCGCCCAGATGAAGGAATCCGGCGAGACCTTCCTTTCCCTGGGGGCGACCGATTTTGCGAGCGGGCTGGTCATCCAGAAAGAGACGCTGCTCGAGGTCTTCCCGGCGTCCCGCGGGCAGCGCTTCTACCTCTCGCTGGCGCCCGGGACTGACGCCGAACAGTACGCCAGGACAGTGGAGGCTGCCCTGGTGCAGGCGTCCGCAGATTCGCTCCAGGCGCTCCTCGATGAGCAGCAGAAGCTGCAGACGGGGTTCTTGCTGGTGTTCCAGGGATTCATGGGGCTGGGCCTGATTGTTGGCATCGCAGCGCTCGCGGTTATCGCTTCGCGAGCGGTGGTCGAGCGGCGGCAGCAGATTGGCATGCTCCGGGCCATTGGGTATCAGCGCGGCATGGTTGCCCTCAGCTTCCTCTTCGAATCGGGATTCATCGCGCTCTCCGGGATTCTGCTGGGCCTGACGCTGGGCCTCTCGCTCGCGTGGGTCCTGTTCACGAGTGGCGACTTCGGTGAGGAGGCCCGGAACATTGACTTCACTGTGCCGTGGCTGGACTTGCTGGTGATCTCCGGCATCGCCCTGGTCGCCGCGATGCTCATGACGTTCTTGCCGGCGCGGAGCGCATCGCGCGTGCCGGTGGCCGAAGCGCTGCGGTACGAGTGAGGGCGCTGCGCTAGACTGCCGGGCATGGATCGACCCGAGCTGCTGGGTACCCGGCTGTTCAGCCTCGAAGGGCGGGTGGCGCTGGTGACCGGCTCGGGGCGCGGCCTGGGCCGAACAATGGCTCTCGCCCTCGCTGCCGCCGGCGCCGACGTGGTGGTTTGCAGCCGCACGCGGCCGGACATCGAGTCTGCCCGCGATGAGATTCGATCGCTCGGGCGGCGATCCGAGGCGGTGACCGCGGACACGACCGTCGAGGAGGATTGCGACCGGCTGGTGGAGCAGACGGTGGAGGTGTTCGGCCAGCTCGACATCCTGGTGAACAATGCCGGGATCAATATCCGCAAGCCCGTGCTGGAGCTCACGCCCGCCGAGTACCGGCAGGTGCTGGCGACCAACCTGGAGGGGTATTTCCTTTGCGCGCGCGCTGCGGGCCGTCACATGGTCGCGCGCGGGCAGGGAAAAGTAGTCAACGTTTCGAGCATCATGGGCTCCGTGGCACTGCCCAACCAGGCGGCCTATGCCAGTTCAAAGGGTGGCGTCGAACAGTTGACCAGGGTGCTGGCCCTGGAATGGGCGCCTCTCGGAATCCAGGTGAATGCCATTGCCCCCACGTACTTCGAGACTGAGCTGACCCGCCCGTTGTTCGACGATCCAGAGCGAAACAACTTCATCACGGGCCGGACGCCGATGGGCAGATGGGGCCAGCCCCATGAGTTGGCGGGAGCCGTGATCTTCCTCGCGAGTGCGGCGAGTGACTACATTACCGGCCATACGCTCTTCGTGGATGGAGGCTGGACCGCCTGGTAGCACACAGCCCCCGGCGGGAATCGCCGGGGGCTGTGGATCGGATACGCGGGTCGAAATTACGCGAAGAACGCGCTTGCGCGGGCGAGGACCTGTGCGCGGATGGTGCGCGAAGCCTGGATGAGCTCAGGGTCGGTGGGCTCGTCGGATTGCACCTTGCGGGCGGACTTCTTCAGGTACTCTTCGCGATACAGGGCCTGGGGCGTTGGGTCGCCGTGAGGGGCGAGCAACCGGACAGCCTGGGGATCGTAGAACACGGCGGCGACTCCTTGTTGTGAATGTGCTTACTTTCACAATCATCGTAGCAGACCGGGGCGGCTCATGTGTGACAATTCTCACAATCTTAGGCTGGAGTCGATGAGTCCCATACCTGCCATAGGCCCAGGACATATCCGTCGGGACCGAGAACCTGGCATTCGAGCGTTCCTTCGTACTCGAACGGCGCGGCGATCGCCTGTGCGCCCCGCTTGAGCGCTTCCCGGTAGGCAGCATGCACGTCGGCGACGCGGAAGCGAAGTTCGGCGCCGATCCCGCGCGCAACCCCCTCCCGCGCGAGTGCCTCATACCAGGGGTGGCCCCGGTAGCTCTCATCATCGTGGACCTGGAGGTCGACTCCGCCGAAGGAAAGGGCGGCGAAGCCCGGGTGTCGCTGGCGAATCTCGGCGCCAGCCACCGCGGCGAGGAAATCCGCGAGGGCGTACACATCCGTCGCCCAGAAAGTCACTCCGAAATTCGCTGGCAGTTCCACGTGCGCTCCAACGCCCCCGGGGCGCTATAACTGTTGGTCAACTGTCAAGGAGTATTGTTGCCATAATACCGCCGTCGGGGCCAAGACGCCCCGTACCTGCCGTCACGCCGGGCGAAATTTCGGCAGCGCGACGTCGTCATGCCGTTCGAATTCCACCACCACCGGCATCCCCACCCGGATGTCTTCGTTCTTGGCGCCAACGATGTTGGTCGGGAGGCGGGGGCCTTCTTCAAGCTCCACGATGGTCACGTTGTATGGCGTTGCGAACCCCGGGTGGTAACGCTGATGCATGATGCCGAAGGTGCGGACGGTGCCCCGCCCGCTTGCCTGCTCCCAGGTGTAAGCCTCGGAAAGGCAGGCATCGCAGTGTTGCCGGGAAGGAAGGCGCCACGTACCGCAATCGGAACACCGCATCAGCATGAGGCGGCCCTCCATAGCGCCCTCGAAGAACGGTCGGGAGCTGTCATCCGCCTCCGGCAACGGCCTGGGAATGGTGGTGTGTTCTGTCACGGATGACTCCCTCAGCTCGCGTGTGGACTCAGGATCAGGCAGGCGTGGTAGCTCAGGCTGCCGCCGTTCCCGGTTACCAGTACCGTGTCGTTCTTCGCCACCTGGCGCTCGCCGCCCTGCCCGCGCGCCTGGATGATTCCCTCGCTGAGCGGCGTCATTCCCCACATGTAGTAGCCGGAGAGTTCGCCGCCGCCGGTGTTCGTGGGTAATGAGCCGCCGGGTCCAAGCTTGCCGTCCTCGACGAACGGCCCGCCCTCGCCCTTCTTGCAGAACCCATAGTCCTCGAGGGTGACGAGGACCGTGTAGGTGTAGCAGTCGTAGATCTGGCAGATGTCGATGTCGCCCGGGCCAAGGCCGGCCATGGCATAGGCGGTCTCCGCCGCGAACCGGGCGCCAGTGTGCGTTTCCCAGTCCGAACCGGCACGGTTCGTATCGCCGGGGTGCCCCTGGCCCATACCGAGGATGTACACCGGGGGCTGCGGCATTTCCTTCGCCGCGCCGGCACTGCTGACAATGACGGCGACCGCGCCGTTCGAGACCAGGCAGCAATCGAGCAGGTGGAGCGGTTCGATGATCCAGCGCGAGTTGTGATAGTCCTCGAGGGTGATCGGCGTCCGCATCTGGGCGAGCGGGCTCATGGTGGCCCACTGCCGTTGCCCCACGGCGATGATGCCGAGCTGGTCCTGGGTCGTCCCGTATTCGGCCATGTGGCGGCGGGCCGCGAGTGCGTAGGGCGTGTTTGCGCCGAAGTAACCGGCAGCCGGGTACAACCCGGACATGCCGCGCGGCCGCTGCGGGTTACGGGCCGCGCCACCATAGGCTGCCCCCGCCGAGCTGCCTTCGCGCAGCGGCGCATCGGCGAACACGCAGAGCACGTGGTTCGCCATCCCCGCCGTAACCGCCAGCGCGGCATACTGCACCATCTGGGCGGCGGTCGATCCCGCGGCATTCATGTGATTGAGCAGCCGGAGGTTCTGCATCCCAAGGTAGTTCTGCAGACCGAGGGTGAGACCGCCTCCTGTGGTGCCGGTGATGCCGGCGTTGATGAGCAGTCCATCGACCTGGTCTTTCCGCAGGCCAGCATCAGCCAGCGCCGCGCGCGTGGCATCGGCGGCCAGCTCCATGGTGCTCTTGTAGATGCGCCCCATCGGCGTCATGCCGAGGCCAGTGATGGCGGCGGCGCCACGCAACGGATGTCCCATGCGGCAGATCCTCCGGGCCCGGATTCTACCCGGCTGCCAGCGCGGCGCCACTCTCAGAGGCGATAACGCGCCAGGTCTTCCGCAACCGTGGTGTTTACCAGGCCCTCCGCAGTGACGTCCGGGCTGATGTGGGTGAGGACCAGGTGCGCATCGGGTTGCATTGACGCGCGCACCCGGGGGATGTCGTCGACAAGGTTCATGTGGATGTCGAGGACGTCCGCGCGCGAGGCGCATTCGCTGATGAGCACCTCGGCGTGACGGGCCATGTCGCGGACGGCATCGCACAGGGCGGTGTCGCCGGTGTACGCGAACCTTCGGCCGCCGAGCCAGGCGTTGAAGCCGAGCGAGCCGGAGAGCCGCCTATCGTGTTTCACCGCGAGGGCTTCGAGCTCGAGGCCCGCGATCGCGAGACGGTCTCCAGATTCAGCCTCGACCCAGGTGATCTCATAGGCGATGTCCATGATCCCCGGGTATACCTTGAGCGCGATATCCGTCGCCAGTTCCCGGGTGCGGGGCGGTCCCACGATGGTGACCGGCCGCTGGCGCCCAAAGTACTTCCATTCGAGCAGGAGCGAAGGCAGGCCGAGGAAGTGGTCGCCGTGGTGGTGGCTCAGGATGACAGCATCGAGCTCGTTGGCATCCATCCCGAGCTTGTTGAGCGACTGCAGCGCCTGGGGCGGTGCCTCGAAGAGGAAACGCTGGTTGACCACAAAGCCGTTCCAGCAGAGCCCGCCCGGCGCAAAGGCGTTGCCTGTCCCGATGAACCGCAGATCCAGTTCGGTCACGGCCCCTACTCTACGCGGCTCACCGGGTGCGGTTGAGTGATCGCAATCAGGCGCGCCGGGCGAGTGTGAGGTACCTCACACAAGTGGCTTTGTTGCCGCTGGAAGTCCACAATTTCCGGGTGAGTTACCGCATCGGCATCATCAACGTCACCGGCTACGCAGGCATGGAGGCGGCTCGCCTGCTCTGGAAGCACCCTGAGGCGCGTCTCGTCGCGGCCACGGGGCGTTCGCTCGCCGGGCAACGTTTGGGCGAGGCGTTTCCTCACCTGGCGCTGTACGGTGACTTCCCCATCACCGAGGAGATCGAGGAAAGCGTCGACATCATCTTTTCGTCGCTCCCGACCGCGGCCAGCGCCGAAGCCTGCGCGCCATTCGTGCGCGCCGGCGTGAAGGTGGTCGATATTGCGGCCGACTTCCGCCTGCGGGAACCGGGAGCCTTCGAACAGTGGATGAGCGGGGGCCGGCCGCACCCGGCGGCGGACCTTCTGAGCGAGGCGGTGTACGGCCTGCCCGAACTGAACCGGGCCCGGATTTCCGCGGCCCGGCTGGTCGCCAACCCGGGATGCTACCCGGCTGCCTCGATCCTGGCCCTGGCGCCGGCTGTGGCAGCGGGGCTGGTCTCGGGGAACATCGTCGTCGATGCGAAGTCGGGCATTTCGGGGGCCGGCAGGGGTTCTGGTGGCGGCTTTGGCTACAGCGAAGTCAATGAGGATGTCTCGGCATACAAGATCGCCAACCACAATCATCAGCCGGAAATTCAGCAAGAGCTGGCCGCCCTCAACGAAGCCCCGGCTCCACAGGTTACCTTCGTCCCGCACCTGGTCCCAATGACTCGCGGCATCCACGCGACCTGCTACGCCCCACTGAGCCGCACAGTCAGCAAGGCCGATGTCCTCGACATCTATCGGGAGTTCTACCGCGAGGCACCGTTCACCCGGGTAACCGATGCACCCCCCCATACCAAGCACACGCTGGGCACCAATATGTGCCTGGTCCACCCCGTCATCGATGAGCGCAACGGGATGCTCATCGCGGTCGGCGTGCTCGACAACCTGGGCAAGGGTGCGGCGGGGCAGGCCATCGAGAACATGAACCTCATGCTGGGACTGGACCAGGCCGCGGGCCTCGACCTGCCGGCGGTGTACCCGTGACGGCGGAGCTCGACCCCACAGGAAACGCAACCACTCCCCGCGGCTTCGTTGCTGGCGCGACCTACGCGGGAGTCAAGACGTATGGCGAGGGCAAGCTCGACCTGGGCATCCTTGCCTCGCAGTCCCCGTGCACCGTCGCAGCCACCTACACCAGGAACGTGCTGCATTCGGCATCGGTGGATATCAACCGGGCGAAGCTGGCCGCCGCGCCAGCGCGGGCGGTGGTCGTCAACGCTGGAGTCGCGAACTCAAGCACCGGGCAGCGAGGCATTGAAGACGGGATTCGCATGACCGAGCTCGTTGCCGAAAAGCTCGGGCTCGACACCGGCGAGGTACTCGTCTGCAGCACTGGCGTGATCGGCCACTACCTCCCGATGGACAAGCTCAGCGCCGGGATCGCTGCCATCCGGCTGGATGGAAACGGTGGCGAGCCGTTTTCCCGGGCCATCATGACCACCGACACCCGCCCGAAGCATGGAGCGGTGCGGTTCGGCCGGTACACCCTCGGGGGATGCTGCAAGGGCTCGGGAATGATCCACCCGAACATGGCCACCATGCTGGCATTCCTCACCACCGACGCCCCGGTCGAGCAGGCGTTCCTCCAGCGCGCGTTGAGCGAATGCGTTGACCGCTCCTTCAACCTCGTTTCGGTGGATGGCGACACCAGCCCCAGCGACACCGTGTTGCTGTTTGCGAACGGGGCGGCCGGGGGCGACCCGATCGACGAGCATTCGGAGCTGGCCGGCGAGTTCATCGCGGCCCTCGATACCCTCTGTACCTTCCTTGCGAAGGAGATCGCGCGGGACGGCGAGGGCGCGACAAAGCTGGTTGAGTTTCGCGTCGTCGGCGCGGCCACCGTCGATGAAGCGCGCGCGCTCGTCCGCCTGCTGAGCACCTCGTACCTCCTCAAGTCGGCAATCCACGGTGCCGACCCGAACTGGGGGCGTATCGCGGCCGTCATCGGCCGGTCGGGCCTGACGGTGAACGAGCCGGGAGTCACCATCGCAATCTGCGGGACGCGCGTCTTCGAGAACGAGCGGCCCACGGAGTTCGACCCGGACCGTCTTTCGGCGGCCATGCGAGGCGATACCGTCGTCATCGAAGTGGACCTGGGAGCGGGAGCAGGTGAGGCAACGGGGTGGGGTTGCGACCTCTCAGCCGAATACGTCGCCATCAACGCGGACTACCACACGTGAGCCGACCGCTTGTCATAAAGATCGGGGGAAGCACCCTTGGCGCCGCCGACACGACGTTTCGTGACGTGGCGGCGCTGGCGGCTGGCGGAAACGTGCCGGTGGTTGTTCATGGTGGCGGCGCCGAGGCGAGCAAATGGCTCGATGCCATGCACATCCCTTCCCGCTTCGAGCGGGGGCTGCGGGTCACCGATGAACGGGTGCTCCCGGTCGTGGTGGCGGTGTTTGCCGGGCTGGTGAACAAGCGCATCGTGAGCGCTATCAACGCCGCCGGAGCCCCGGCGGTGGGCCTCTGCGGTGCCGATGGGCGAATCCTGGAATGCCGCATCGCCGCCCCGGAGCTGGGCTTCGTGGGCGATCCGGTGACGGTGCATCCCGCGGCCATCATGGCGCTGCACAGCGCGGGCATCATGCCCGTTATCGGGCCGATCGGGTTCATCCCTGGAACGGACACCGACCAGCTGGTGAACGTCAATGCCGACACGGTCGCGGGGAACATCGCCGCCGCGTTGAACGCACGCCGGCTGGTATTCCTCACCGATGTGGAGGGAGTGCGCGGCGCGGACGGACGCACGATTCCGCGACTGACCGCGGGCGAGGCCCGTGACCTTATCACAGCCGGCACCGTCTCCGGCGGCATGATCCCCAAGGTCGAAGCATGCCTTCACGCGCTGTCCCTCGGGGTGCCGGTGCAAATCGTCGATGGCCGCCAGCCCGGGATGCTGCTCGCACTCGAAGGGAATGGCACCGTCTTCGAGGCCTGAACCCAATCCGTTAACGTAGCGGGATATGCTGTCGAGTGACATCCGTGGCTCTCATTGACAGAATGATCTCCAACCGTGAACGAGACTGACACCGCTGCCCCCACGCTTGACCTCCCGGCGCCCGCGGGCGAGGAGCCGCCCGCCCCGGCCGTCGACCTCGATGACCCATCGCTGTACCTCAACCGCGAGCTGAGCTGGCTCGAATTCAACCAGCGGGTCCTGGAGGAGGCGCACGACGAACGGAACCCTCTGCTGGAGCGCGTGAAGTTCATCGCGATCACGGCCAGCAACCTCGATGAGTTCTACGCGAAGCGGGTGGGCTGGCTGCGGCGGATGCGGTCCGCTGATCCCCGTGCCCAGACCGCGGACGGCCGCACCATTGCGGAGCAGATGGAGCTCGTCATCGACCGGTGCCTTGCCATGCGCCGCGAGATCGAGACCACCTGGCGGCAGGAGCTGGCGCCGCGGCTCGCCGGGGCCGGCATCCACATCGTTCGGTACGAAGACCTCGAGCACGAGGCTCAAGAGCGGCTGAAGTCGTACTTCGAACAGGCGATCTTCCCGGTGCTGACCCCGCTCGTTGTCGACCCTGCTCACCCGTTTCCCTTCATTTCGAGCGGGAGCCTCTCCCTGGCGCTCAACGTCCGGCACCCGGCAAGCGGCCAGGACAGGTTTGCGCGGGTGAAAGTCCCCGGTAACCGGCCCCGGTTCGTGGATGCCGGGGAGAACCGGTTCGTGCTCATCGAGGACCTGATCGCTGCCCACGTCACGATGCTGTTCCCGGGCATGGAGGTGACGGAGGCCTATGCGCTGCGGGTCATCCGCAGCGCGGAGATCGGCAGCCCGGGCGAGGAAGCCGATGACCTCCTGGAGCTCATCGAGAGCGCCCTGCGGAAACGCCGCCTCGCCGAGGCTGTCAGCCTCGAGGTCACGGGGGCTCTCTCCCAGAGCCGCCTGGAGCTGCTGCTCGAAGAGCTACAGCTTTCGGAACGCGATATTTTCCAATCGGAAGGGCCGCTGGGACTGCACGATTTGTTCCAGCTCGCGAACCTGCCGTTCCCGGAGCTTTGCGACCCACCCTTCACTCCCGCTGTGCCCACCGTTTTTCAGGGTGCCGGGGATGCGGCTTCCTTCTTTGCCACGCTGCGCGAGCGCGACATCCTGGTTCACCACCCCTACGAATCTTTCGACGCGACAGTTGTCCGCTTCATCGAGGAGGCGGCCGAAGACCCGGCCGTGCTGGCGATCAAGCAGACCATGTACCGGACCTCGCCCGATTCGCCGATTCTCGAATCGCTCATCGAAGCCGCCGGCCGGGGGAAACAGGTGGCCGTCCTGGTGGAGCTGACAGCACGCTTCGACGAGGCCAACAACATCGAATGGGCGCGCAAGCTGGAAAGCGCCGGCGTGCACGTGGCCTACGGCCTGCCGGAAATGAAGATTCACTCGAAGATCTGCCTGGTCGTCCGCGAAGAGGTGGCCGGGGTGACCATGTACGCCCATGTCGGCACGGGAAACTACAACTCGCGCACCGCGCGCCTGTACACCGACCTCGGCCTGTTCACTTCCGACCCGCGCATCTGTGCCGACCTCCTGCGCATCTTCAACTTCCTCACTGGCTATAGCGATGTGGCCGAGACCGAGGAGCTGCTCGCAGCCCCGGCGAACCTGCGCAGCGGCCTGGCGAGCCGGGTTGAGCGCGAGATCGAGAACGCGCTGGCGGGCAAGCGTGCACGCGTGGTTTTCAAAATGAACGCGCTGGAAGACCCGGAGTTCACCAGGCTGCTTTACCGGGCCTCGCAGGCCGGCGTGCAGGTAGACCTCATCATTCGGGGCATTTGCAGGCTTCGCCCGGGCATCCCCGGCCTGAGCAATAACGTCCGGGTGGTCAGCATCATCGGGCGCTTCCTGGAGCACTCGAGGGTGTACTACTTCGAAAACGGCGGCGAGCCCGAGTACTTCATCGGCAGCGCAGACGTGATGAAGCGCAACCTCGATGAGCGAATCGAGGTACTCGCTCCGATTCGCTCGCCGGAACACCGGGCGCAGCTCGATGACCTCTTCGAGACGATGCTCGCCGACCGCCGGCAAGGCTGGCGGCTCGTGGATAGCACGTGGCACCGCGATCCATCCGTCACCGAACCGGGTGTACACGCCATCCTGCTTTCCCGCGCTCCGTTCGGATAGACGGCGGTTTCCGGTGCGAGCCTCAGCAACTACCATGGCTTGCCTGGAGGTTGCCATGACTGACTGGGTCGCCGAAGAACACCGCTACGTTTTCCAGAACTACGGGCGCCAGCCCGTGGTGATCGAGCGTGGCGAGGGCACCCGTGCCTGGGACGTGGATGGCAACGAGTACCTGGACTTCGTCGGCGGGGTGGCGGTGAACACGCTTGGCCACGCCCATCCCGTGGTGGCGAACGCACTCGCCGAACAGGCGAAGACGCTCATCCACTCATCGAACCTGTTCTACACCCGGCCGATGATTGAGCTTGCCAGGATCCTGGTGGAGAACTCGTGCCTCGACCGGGTGTTCTTCTGCAACTCCGGCACCGAAGCCGTCGAAGGCGCCATCAAGCTCGCCCGGCGCTGGGGACACGACACCCGCAATGGCGCGTACGAGATCATCACTACCGTCGATAGCTTCCACGGGCGGTCGATGGGCTCGCTGGCTGCCACGGGCAATGCCCGCTACCAGGAGCCGTTCGGCCCGTTGTTGCCCGGCTTCGTCCATGTGCCATGGAACGACATCGACGCCATCAAGGCGGCAACCAGCGACCGGACCGTGGCCGTGATGGTTGAGCCGATCCAGGGCGAGGGCGGAGTGAACATGCCGGCTCCCGGCTACTTGCGAGCGATCCGGGACTGGTGCGACGAGCGCGGTCTCCTGCTGATCCTCGACGAGGTCCAGACGGGCGTTGGCCGCACCGGGACGCTCTGGGCCTATGAGCAAGAGGGCGTCGAGCCCGACATCATGACCCTGGCCAAGGGCCTGGCGGGCGGAGTCCCGATCGGGGCCGTCCTCGCACGCGAGGAGATCGCCGCCCACCTGGTAAAGGGCGACCATGGCAGCACGTTCGGTGGCAACGCCCTGGCCACCGCCGCCGGGCACGCAGTCTTGACATACGTGCTTGACCACGACATCCCGGCTCGCGTGCGCCAGGCCTCGGAGCGGCTGATGACCCGTCTCCGGTCGATGGAGGACCGCCTGAGCGTGGTGACCGAGGTGCGCGGCCGCGGACTCCTGGTGGCCGTCGGGCTCGCACGCGATTGTTCGGCCGAGGTGGTCGACCAGTGCCGTCAGCGTGGCCTCCTGGCGAACAACGTTCGGCCAAACGCCATCCGCTTGATGCCGCCATTGAATGTCAGCGACGACGAAATCGATCGCGCTTGCGACATCCTCGAAGAAGCGATCGCCGCCGCGACTGCGCCGCCAGCGAAGTGACGGGCCCTTGCCCGGGGACGGTACCATGCGGGCGGAGGGCAGACACATGGCTGACGAATTCCAGGATTTCACGCTGGCGGCGGTCCAGGCCGCCCCGGTGTACCTCGACCGCGATTCGACCATCGACAAGGCGTGCAAGCTCATCGACGATGCCGCCGCCCTTGGCGCCGCGCTTGCCGTCTTCGGTGAAACGTGGGTCTCAGGTTATGCATCGTTTGCCGGGTGGCCCAACCATCCGGCGTTCGGCGGCCTGCTCCGCCGGCTCATCCTGAACGGCGTCGAGGTGCCTTCGCCCGCCACCGACGCGCTTTGCCAGGCTGCCCGTCGCGCCGGCACCGACGTGGTCATCGGCGTGGCCGAGCGGGACAGCACCACGCAAGGCACGATTTACTGCACGCTCCTGTTCATCGGGAGGGAAGGGAAGCTCCTCGGAAAGCACCGGAAGCTCAAGCCGACCATGTGGGAGCGGACGGTCTGGGGCGAGGGCGATGGAAGCTCGCTGGTTGTGTACCAGCGGCCATACGGGCGCCTCGGTGGTTTGAACTGCTGGGAACACCAGATGGTGCTCCCGGGCTATGCCCTCATCAGCCAGGGCATCCAGGTGCATGCCGCCGCCTGGCCAGGCGGCACCTTCACCCGCCAGGACGTGCTCTCCCGTGCGTTTGCAATGCAGGCAGGCGCGTACGTTGTCATGTCCGGCGGATTGCTGCGCGAACAGGATCTTCCGCCCGAGTTCCGCGAACTGCGCGTGCAGGTCGGCGGCAATGACCGCGGTGTCATCCTCCCCTGCGACGGGCTCTCTGGCATCATCGGGCCGAGCGGCGACTACCTGGCGGGACCGGTGCAGAACGAAGAAGTCATCCTGACCGCGCAAGCGAACCTCGGCACGGTCATGTTCCAGAAGATGATCGCGGACCACGCCGGCCACTACACTCGCCCCGACGTGTTCGACTTCCGCGTGAACCGGCGTCCCAAGCGAATTGCCTCGCTCGAAACCGACCAGGGGGCGATCGAGGCTGTTCGCGCGGGTATCAGCGACGGCACAATCCGCCACGCAGATGACCTGCGCGGAGTGCTGGAAGACCTGAAGATAGCTACAGACTTGGCTCGCGGAGGGTAGCGGCAGGTGTGGATAGCGTTTCTGGTGATGACGCTCGCGGCGGCAATCATCACGGTCGTCGGGTGGTACGCGTGGCTTGGCAAGCTGCCTCGTCAGGGCTTCGCGGGGATCCGCACGCCCTACACCATGGCGAACGACGAGCAATGGTATGCCGCGCACAGGTACGGGGCACCGTACCTCATCTTCGGCGGGGTGGCTGTGTTGGCCGTCGGGCTTGCGACACTGCCGTTCGCAATAGCCGGGAGCCTCCCTGGAGCGTTTTCCGCGACGGTGCTGCTGGCTTCGGCCGGGGTGCTCCTGATCGCCGCCCTGGCATCGTGGTTCTACGGGGTGCGCGGGGCGAAGGCACACCTGGGCAAGTAGCCGATTCCCCCGTTACCGGCCAGCAGGCGATACTCACCAGCACTACCACCATAACGGGAAGCTTCCGTGCCGAAACTTGTCCTCGCCTACTCAGGCGGCCTCGATACCACAACCGCCATTAAGTGGCTCTCGGTCGAACAGGGCTACGACGTCATCGCCTTGAACATCGACGTGGGCAAGTCGCGCGAACAGCCGGTTGTCGAGTCGCGCGGGCTGGCCGCGGGCGCGCTTAAGGTACGGGTCATCGATGCGCGTGAGGACTTCTTGCGCTACTTCGCGTTCCCGGCACTCGCAGCCGGCGCCGTGTACCAGGACCAGTATCCTCTTGCCACGGCCCTGGCACGCCCGCTCATGGCGAAACTCCTGGTCGACGTCGCTCACGAAGAAGGTGCGACCGCCGTCGCTCACGGTTGCACCGGAAAGGGCAACGACCAGGTCCGTTTCGACGTGGGGATCCAGACGCTCGACCCGTCCCTGAAGATTGTCGCGCCGACGCGCGAGAACGCGATGGCGCGCGAGTACCAGATCGAGTACCTGAAGCAGCACGGGGTCGACATCCCCTGGGGCCAGAAGGGCCCGTTCAGCATCGACGAGAACATGTGGGGGCGCAGCGCCGAGGCTGGCGTCCTGGAAGACCCGTGGGCTGAGCCCCCCCGGGAAGCCTATGAATGGACTCGCGACCCGGAGGAGGCACCGGCCGCGCCCGAATACGTCGAGATCGAATACCAGTCAGGCATGCCCATCCGGCTCAACGGCGAGGAGATTGGCCCGGTCGCCATGGTGGAACGCCTGAACGACCTCGGCGGCCTCCACGGCGTCGGGCGCATCGACCATGTCGAGGATCGGCTCGTGGGCATCAAGAGCCGCGAGATCTACGAGGCTCCCGCCGGCGTCATCCTGCACACGGCCCACCGCGCACTCGAATCGCTCACGCTTTCGAAACAGCAAATCAAGCTGAAGAAACTCATCGCCACCGAGTACGCGGAACTTATCTACAACGGGCTCTGGTTCAGTGCGCACCACCAGGATATCGCCGCATATGTCGCCAGCACACAGCGCCATGTGACCGGCACGGTCCGCGTCAGGCTCCATCGCGGGCAGGCCACCGTCGTCGGACGCAAGGCCCCTCAGTCGCTATACGACCGCGGTCTGGCGACCTATGATCGCGGCGACACGTACGACCAATCGGCTGCCGTCGGGTTCATCAACATCTGGGGCCTCCAGACGCGTACGCAGGCCCGGGTTCAGCTGCTCGGGGAACTCCCCGAGGCGCTGAAGATCGCAATGCCGAAGCACGAGTGATATGCACTGAGGGGGATTCATGCCGGGAGTGATGGAGTCGTCACCAGCGATTGTCAGATATGAGGGCTCGAGCCCTGGCACCGAAATCTGGGGGTACACCCAGGCGAACTTCCTGGTCGCGGTGCCCGGACGCCACGCGAAGGAGTCCGCGATCCTCCTCAACGAGCCGGCGGCCCGGTACATGATGGCCGAATTGGGGCTCGACGACTCCACCGAGACGCGAGAAACGCTCGCCCGGCTGGTAGGCGAAGCGTGGTATCCCCGGGCCATCGAACGGGGTGGCGACATTGAGTCGATTGTCACGGTGTCGCGCGCGTTCCTCGTCGAGCACCCGGAAATTCTCGCGACCGTCAGGAAGGCCCTCGGGTGACGGCCATGCGGGAAGACTGGTGGCGCGAAGCGGTCGTCTACCAGATCTATCCGCGGAGTTTCCAGGACACGAACGGCGACGGAATCGGTGACCTCGAAGGGATCATTGCCCGCCTCGACTACCTGAATGACGGTACCGAACGTTCGCTCGGGGTCGATGCGATCTGGCTCTCGCCCACGTTCCCCTCGCCAATGGCGGACTTCGGCTACGACGTTTCGGATTACGAGGGTGTGCATCCCGACTTCGGGACCATGGAGACGATGGATCGGCTCATCGCCGAGTGCCACCGCCGGGGTATCAGGATCTTGCTGGACTGGGTGCCCAATCACACCTCCGACCAGCACCCATGGTTCCTCGAATCCCGGTCTTCGCGTGAAAACCCACGGCGCGACTGGTACATCTGGCGCGACCCGAAGCCCGATGGGTCGCTGCCCAACAACTGGTTGAGCGTATTCGGTGGACCCGCGTGGACGCTCGACGAGCGAACCGGGCAGTACTACCTGCACTCCTTCCTGAAAGAGCAACCCGACCTCAACTGGCGCAACCCGGAAGTCGAAGCCGCGATGCTGGATACGCTCCGCTTCTGGTTCGATCGGGGCGTCGATGGCTTTCGCATCGATGTCATGGGAATGATCATCAAGCATCCCGAACTCGCGGATAACCCGCTCAACGGCGATTGGATGCCGGGCGACAGGGAGCGCAGCAGTCAGCTCTGGCAAAACAACCGGAACTACCCCGAGGTCTACGAGACCGTTAAGCGCATCCGTGCCGTGTTCGACGAATATCCCGGGCGCATGGGAGTAGGAGAGGTGTTCGGCACCGCCGAGGAGGTCGCGCGCTACTACGGAGACGACGACGCCGATGGCCTGCACCTCGCATTCAATTTCCAGTTCATCCACGAAGGCGAACATGGCCTGACGGCCTGGGATGCCGATGCCCTGCGACGCATCGTGAATGCCGCCGAAGCGTCGCTCCCGGCGGGTGCGCAGCCATGCTTCGCGCTCGGGAACCATGACCGGCCTCGCTTCATCTCCCGCCACAATGCGGATGGCCGCGGCCGCGAACGTGCCAGGGCCGCGGCCATCTTGCTCCTCGGGCTGAGGAACACGCCGTTCATCTACTACGGCGAGGAGATCGGGATGGAGGACGTAGCCATCCCGGAAGACCGGCTGCGGGACCCGGCGCGGATCCGGACGATCGGCCGGGACCCGGAGCGCACACCGATGCAGTGGGATAGCTCGCCGGGGCGCGGATTCTCGACCGCCGAACCGTGGCTCCCGTACGGCGACCCCGCCTGCAACGTGGCGGACCAGGACGGCGACCCCGAGTCGTTGCTTTCGCTTTACCGGAGGGCGATCTGGCTCCGGCGTACGACGCCAGCCCTGCTGAAGGGCACGTACCGCGAGCTGCCCGCCCCATCGGGCGTGTTCGCCTGGGCGCGCACCCTGCCGGGAGAGCGGCCAGTGGCAGTAGCCGTAAACACGGCGACCAGCTCGCGGGAAGTCAGCCTGCCGGGCGGCGGAACCGTGATTCTTGCGACGCACCGGGCAATGGAAGGCGCCATGCTCGAGGGGAGCCTGCTGCTTCCTCCGCTCGCAGCGGCCATGGTCCAGGCGCCGGCGGACCGGCCTCCGGCGAAGCGCACCGATTAGCGGGGCTGGTATCCTTCCAGGATGAGTGAGCAACGCCGAATCCCTCTCGATGAGCGCGGCATGCCCGTTCGCCGGGAGGATGCCGTCGAAGACCCGGGCCCGCCCGCGGAATGCGCCTGCCCACGGCTCCAGCCGGATGAGTGGGACGCCGTGGAAAGCGATTGGTCAGATATCACCTTCGTGAAAACGATGACATCGGCTGTGCTTGGCGTGCCGACGGGGTTCGATTCGGCCCGCGCCGAACTGCGCCGGAAGGCCGAACGCGCGGGCGCCACCATCCCGCCTGACCCGATGGTGCTCATCGGCTCCGGCAAATTCCGGCGACCCCTCTTGCTTGAAGTCGAAGACGTCCGCGACGACGCGAAGGACATCGAGCGACCGGGCGGGATCGTTTACACGCGCCTGCTTCCCGCGCCCTGGGGTGAGCTGGGAAAGGCTGCCGAGCAGGTTCGCAAGGAGGCTCGCGAGAAGTACGGGCGCGAGCCCGATGACCTCTGGGTCTGGTACCTGACCTGCCGGGAGTGCTCGCGAGAGCGCGACTTCGAGACGCTCGTGGTAGCGCACTACCGGCAGCCATGAGCACCGCGGACCAGTTCGAAGTCTTCCTGTGGGCGCTCCTCGCGCTCGGCCTGGGCGCGGCGGTCGGTTTGGAGCGGGAGGCTCGCGGCCACGAGGCCGGCCTTCGGACGAACGCCCTGGTGTGCTGTGGCGCCGCGATCTTCGGGAGGATCAGCATCGAACTGGGCGATACCCGCGTGGCCGCGAACATCGTCCAGGGCATCGGCTTTCTCGGTGCCGGCCTCGTCATCCAGCGGGGCCACGTTATTCGTGGAGTGACCTCGGCTGCCACCATCTGGGTAATGGCTGCTGTTGGGCTCCTGGTGGCAAATGAATTGTGGCTGACAGCTCTGCTCTCCACGGCGGTGGTGGTTGTGGTGCTCGAGCTCGCGCCTTTTTCCGACCGTATCCTGCGCTGGTCGCGCGAGCGGGAGGCTTCCAGGCAGAACTCGCACCCGCCTGAGACCGGCCCAGCTGGCCGCGATACGTGAGCGGAATGGCGTGACGGCGCCGGTAGGAGTCAAGTAGGATGGTGACCCTGATGCACCGCGTGCGCTTGCTCCTCATCCTTACCCCGCCCCGCGGCGAGTAGCCGGCGGGGCGTTTCCCATGGCCCGCGATGCGGTGGCCACCCCCTTCCCCCAAAGTCTGAATCCTGAGGTGAGTGATCGTGACGGATCGTTACGACCCGCATGTTATTGAGCCCAAGTGGCGCCAGCGCTGGCTCGACGACCGGCTGTACGCGGCCCGCGACGACGACCCGCGCCCCAAGTGGTACGCGCTAACGATGTTTCCCTACCCCTCGGGCGACCTGCATACCGGGCACTGGTATGCGATGGCGCCTTCCGATGCCGGGGCCCGCTACCGCCGCATGCGCGGCTACAACGTCCTTTTCCCCATGGGCTTCGACTCGTTCGGGCTGCCAGCCGAAAACGCGGCGATCAAGCGTGGAATCGATCCTGGTGAGTGGACCTACGCGAACATCGAGCGGATGCGTGGCCAACTGAGACTGATGGGCGCCGGGTTCGATTGGGACCGCGAAGTGGTCACCAGCGACCCCGAATACTATCGGTGGACCCAGTGGTGGTTCCTCCAGCTCTACCAGCGCGGGCTGGCTTACCGCGCCGAGGCGGCGGCGAACTGGTGCCCTGGCTGTCAGACAGTCCTGGCGAACGAGCAGGTGGTGGATGGCCGTTGCGAACGCTCCGATGACATCGTCGAGCGTCGCTTCCTGACGCAGTGGTTCTTCAGGATCACGGACTACGCCGAGGAACTGTTGAGGTTCGAGGGCATCGAATGGCCGGAGCGCATCCGCACGATGCAAACGAACTGGATCGGCCGGTCCGAAGGCGCCACACTCCAGTTCCGGGTGGATGTATCCGGGGTCGATGAGCCCATCACCGTGTTCACGACGCGGCCGGACACGGTCTACGGCGCGAGCTTCATGGTGCTTGCGCCAGAGCACCCGCTGGTTGACCGCATCACGACGCCCGCGCAGCGGCCGGCTGTCGACGCGTATCGCCAGCAGACGAGCCGGCAGACGGAAATCGAGCGCCTTTCCACCGAGAAAGAGAAGACCGGCACCTTCACGGGGGCATTCGCCATCAACCCGTTCAGCGGTGAGCGCATCCCGATCTGGATAGCCGACTACGTCTTGGTCACCTACGGCACCGGGGCGGTGATGGGGGTGCCCGCGCACGACCAGCGCGACTTCGAATTCGCCACCCGGTTCAGTCTGCCGATTCGGCCGGTGTTCGATCACCCGGAAGTCGACGTAACGAAGCCCCTGGAGCGCGCGTTTCCGCACGGCGGACGAATGATCAATTCCGGGCCGTTCGATGGGACACCCGAATCCGAGGCGATCGCAAAGGTAGTGGCCTACGCTGAGGCGCGCGGGTTTGGCCAGGGCACGGTGACTTACCGCCTGCGCGACTGGCTGATTTCGCGGCAGCGGTACTGGGGCGCACCGATCCCGATGATCCACTGCCCCGAGCACGGCGTGGTACCCGTCCCCGAATCGGATCTGCCGGTGACGTTGCCGAAGAACGTGCGGTTCGAGCCCACGGGCCAGTCGCCGCTGACGCAGATTGAAGAATGGGTGAACGTACCGTGCCCCATCGATGGCAAACCCGCACGCCGTGAGACGGACACCATGGATACGTTCATGTGTTCGAGCTGGTACCAGATGCGCTACGTCGATCCCCACAACAACGAGCGGCCATTTTCGCGGGAAGCTGCCGCGAAGTGGCTGCCGGTGGACCAGTACACTGGCGGCGCCGAGCACGCGGTCATGCATCTGCTTTACACCAGGTTCTTCTGGAAGGCCGCTCGCGACATGGGCATGGTGCAGGGCGATGAGCCCATGCTCCGGCTGTTCAACCAGGGCGTCATCCTCGGGCCGGACGGCAATCGCATGTCCAAGAGCCGTGGAAATGTGGTCGCGCCCGATGAGCAAGTGGACCAGTGGGGCGCCGACGCCTTCCGCTGCCAGTTGATGTTCGTCGGGCCCTGGGACCAGGGCGGTCCCTACAACCCCACCGGGATGGCCGGCATCGTCCGCTGGCTCAATCGCCTGTGGTCGTTGTGCGTGGAGCCGGCCAGGCGTGTCGCTGCGCCGGACGACCCGGCGACTGCCGCGCTACGGCGAGCCACGCACAAGACGATCCTGGCGGCGACTGCCGATATCGAAGCGTTCCGTTTCAACACTATGATCTCGCGGCTGATGGAGCATACGAGCGCGATGCAACGGGCACGCGAGGCCGGTCCGGTCGATGGCGATGCATGGGATGAGGCCGTCAGGACGGCCCTGCTGCTGACCGCTCCGCTGGCTCCGCACATCACCGAGGAGCTGTGGGAGCGCACCGGGGGCACGTACAGCATCCACCTGGCCGCCTGGCCTGAGGCAGACGCCGAACTTGCCCGCGACGACGAGGTAGAGGTGGTGATACAGGTCAACGGGAAGGTGAGGGATCGCCTGGTACTGCCCGCGGAGGCGGACGAGGCGGCCGCTCGTGCTGCGGTCTTCGCTTCGGAGCGGGTCCGGGAGTGGCTTGGTGGCAAGGAGCCACGAAGAGTGGTGTACGTACCCGGCAAGCTGGTGAACATCGTCGTATAGCGCCGCCAGTGCCCGGGGACTTTGTGCTTAACCCAGGGTTACCCGCGTTGCCGAAGTTTTACGAAACGCTGGTGGACGGGTGGTGGACGCGGGCCTATGGTGCAAAGAGCCGGGCCGCCCGCCCCCTGCGCCGCGGGCGTGCCCCTTTCGAATCCAGGAGGACCTGTGCAGCTGAAGAAGTCCCCCCGCGACGTCCGCTACCCGGATTCCGTGACCCGGTACGAAAACGAGTCGTTCGGCGTTGAGCCGGGCGACGACTACAGCGAATTTCAACCCGAGGCCCTGGCGCCGCGGCGGCAGAGGGAAGGCGTCGGCACAAGCGGGAGCGGCGACGAGCGCACCCCCGTCGAAACCCGCTCCGAAAGCCTCGTCGACCGCCACTCGTCCTTCGACGGCCGATATGAGACGGACCACGATCTGCGGGTTGAAGGCTCGATCAGCGGCGAGGTGTTCTGCCGGGGAGTGCTCACCATCGAAAAGGACGCGTCGGCCCGGGCGCGCATCCAGGCGCGAGAGGCCCATGTTCGCGGCCGCCTCGAGGGCGATATCGTGTGCAGCGGACGGTTGTTGCTGGCAGCCACGGCCGTCGTGACGGGAACGGTCAAGGCGGCAACGCTGGTCGTGGAGGAAGGTGCGTCGCTTTCAGGCACGGTCGATACCACGCAGAAGGCCGTTGTAAGCGAGCCGATCCGAGCGGGAGCTCCGGCAGTGGCGCCGAAGCCTGCGCAGGAGAATGCCATGCCTTCGCGCGAACCAGTTGCCGCCGGACCGCGTAACGGTGGGCGCCGCGAAGTGCCATCGTTTGCCATCGTGTCGAGCGAGGAACGGGCAGCGGCCGAGCGGCACTAATGCGGCTGTCTCGAGTGCTGGAGAACGCGCCGGGGGAGTGACCTCATGGTCACTCCCCCGGTTCATGTTCGCCGGCCGGCTGCTGCGCTCAGGAAACGCTGAAATAGACGACTCCGTCGACGACCCAGGTGTTGCTGCTCTTGCCCATGCGCTTGGCTGCGCGGCTGATACGGAGCGCGATGCCACGGGCAGTTTCGCCGCGCGATGGAGTGAGGCGGCCGACCTTCCCGCTCGGGACAGCTTCGACGTACTTCTCGTACTCCCTCATTCGTGCCGCTAATCGGCCCGTTTGGCGGGCGGGGCGGGGTGCCTCGGATTCCTTGATTACGGTGAATTCTGCCATGTGTACCTGTTCCTCCATTGCCCCGATCCACGATTCCCCCGCAAGGAATGGGACAGGTGGCGATTCCAAAGAAAACGATACGCCGAATTGGGATGTTCTTCCAGTATCGAACGGCGCCGCATATCCAGCGCTCAGCGCTTTTCCTGGAGACTCGAAATACTGAGCCGGATCGAGTCGAGGAATGCCTGCAGCTGATTTTCAAGCCTTCGAAGCACCTCGAAGGCATACTGGTCGGCATCATCGAGTTGCTTGCTCGCCGCTTCCGCCGCTTCGCTCAGGTGGGCCGCGGCCGTGGCGTCAGCTTCCGCGATGACTTGCCGGGCGCGCGCTTCGGCATCCATGAGCATCTGTTGGCTGCGGTCCTGTGCTTCGCGGACAATCGCGCTTTCTTCGAGGCGGCGCTGGCGTTCCTGTTCAGCCCGGTCGATCGTCGTACGAGCGGCCGCGTGGGCCTCCTCGATGATCTGGTCCCGGCTCTCGAGGATCTGCTGTGCCTGCCGTAAATCCGCTGGTACCGCAAGGCGCATCTGGTCGATCACATCGAGCATGCGCTTCCGATCGACCACCAGGTTGCCGCCCACGGGAAGCCGCCGGGACTGGATCACCAGTTCTTCGAGCGTGTCGATGAGGTCGAGTATTTCCATGTGTGCCCCGTCAGGGCTCACAGCTTACGACTGTCCCAGGCGTTCGCGCAGTGCGGTGCGCACATGGGGCGGCACCAGGTCGGCAACGTCGTAGCCAAGTCTCGATACCTCGCGGATACGGCTGGCGCTGATGTAGAGGAACTCCTGGTTTGCCATGAGATAGACCGATTCAAGGTGCGGCGCCATCTTCCGGTTCATCAGCGCCATGTCGAACTCGGCTTCGAAGTCGCTCACGGCCCGGATGCCACGGACCACTGCGACGGCGCCCTTGCGTTTGGCAAATTCCACGGTCATTTCGTCGAAACCTTCCACTTCGACCGTCGGGAGATGTTCGACAGCCTTCGCGAACATCGCGATGCGTTCCTCCCAGGTGAATAGCGACCCCTTATCGCGGCCTTTCACAACGGCCACAATCACGCGATCGAACAGGTGGGTCATCCGCGTCACCAGGTCCAGGTGACCGTTCGTAACCGGATCGAATCCACCCGGGAAAACAGCGATCCTCATGCCCCCTCCAATTGGACGTACAGCGCGATGGCGCTATCGCCGTACACCCTCCGCTCGGCCATGCGCAGGCCTCCAGGGCGTTCCGGCGGATTGTAGCGGCTTCCATGCTCGAAGACGACCGTTCCGCCTGGCGCCAGCAAGCGTACCGCCGCCATCAGCGTTTCCTCGGCGCCTTCGTCGTTATACGGCGGATCGAGGAACACCAGGTCGAAGGCCGCCGATTCGAGCCGTGCCGCCGCTGCCGGCAGCCGGCCGCGCATGACCGTTGCCCGTTCAGAGAATCCCCCCCGGCTCAAGCTCTGCAGGATCGCTTCGACGCAGGCAGCTTCGCCCTCGACGAAGGTGGCATGTGCCGCTCCACGGCTGAGGGCCTCGATGCCGAGTGCGCCGGTGCCGGCGTACAGGTCGAGGACGCGGGCGCCATCCACCCGGTCGCCGAGAATATTGAAGACCGCCTCGCGCACGAGGCCGGAGGTCGGCCGTAGCCGCACACCACGGGGCTCCGCGAGCGGCATCCCCCGCGCCACGCCACCGGCGATTCTGACTCCCCGCCCGCGCGCCATGGCTAGTTGGCCGGTGTGGTGGTGGCGGTGGGTGTGCGCGAATCGCGCGCCTTCACATTCACCGGAACGGTGTTTTCGAACATCGCCACGCCGTCGCTCAACGTCAGGCTGATGGTGTAGGTGCCAGGTTCGCCGGGAGTAAACCAGTTCGCCGTCCCCCGCCGCGTCGATTCGATCGTCCCGCCGCTGGCAGTCCACCTGGGTTCGAGGTCAGCCTCGTTTGGCCGGAGCAGGATCGGCTGGCCACTGGTGATGAACGGCACCAGTGCCGGCCAGATGTTTCCGAGGTAGCGGTCGTCGCTGGCATTATCGACCGCCACCCCCCCCAGCTTGTAGGTCGGAATCAGCTCGAGCTTGAACCCGATGCTGAAGAAATTCTCGATGTACACCGTCCGGCTCCCGCCGCCCTGCGCCTGCTTGTAGCTAAATGCGACGGAGGCGGTTTCGGGGAACCAGCGCACGCCGGAGAGGTTTTCGTCCCGGTCGATGTTCGTCCCCGCGACCTCGACGTTCGTGGACGTGGTGATGGAATCGGCGTCGGCGCGAATCGCGATCTGCGTCGCGATGTTCATGGCGTCGGTGAGCTTGTAGGTCTGGATAACATCGCCGCCGGTCTCGGTAGCGTAGGGTGAGACGGTCAGGAGGATCTTCGCTGGCGGCACCTGGCCGGTCAGGTGAGCGAGGATGTCGGGCATATCGAGGCGGAACTTGGCCTGGTCGCGGAAGGGGGCGATCTTGATGAGGTCGGCAGTCTTCGAGAGCGCAGCCCAGTCGTACGCGCCCTCGTCGATCCGGTTTTGTACTTTGATGGGCGAGGGAAGGGTGAGCGTCAGTTGCTTGTTCTGGGCGTGCAGGGCCTCGTAGAGCTCGCCGATGAAGAGTGAAAACGATGTGCGCTGCGTGGCTGGCAGGTCCAGGTAAGCAATGTCGATGCCACGGACATTCGCCTCGGTGGTCTTGGCGACAATCTGCCGCACATGGTTGGTGCGTGCCGCCGGGCTGGCAAGCATCGCCTCAACGATTGCCACGGCACCCTGGGTACCGGCGTTGGCCGCGATCACCGGGTAAATTTCGAACGAGCCCCCACCGTTGAAGGAGCTCAGCTCGCCCTGGACAGAACCATCGGCAGCCGGCGCGAAATCGATGGGGTGGACGATGGTCACGTGGCCCACAGCCTCGGGGTGAAGCTGTGCATTGTGAGGCAAGTACGCTGCCACGATGCCGCCCGGGGTATTCCGGCGCATGACCGCCATGACCGCGGGGACATCGGTGAAGGTGGCGCTGACTACCTTGCCCTGCGCATCAAGGATCGCGGGGGCGATGGGCTCCCAATTCTTCGTCTCTTCGACGTAGCGGAAGAAGCTGAGCGCCTGCCCCTCAGCAACCGGTTCGGTGAGCGCAACCTGGACCACGAGGTCGAAGCCGGGCTGCACCGCGCCGCTCTTTTCGTTGTAGGCGAAGATTTTCGAGACGAACTGATAGCCTTCCGGCGCGGCGATATTCCGGTCGGACGGGCAGTACGGGTCGTCGCAGCCTGCGGCTCCGCCGCACGCGCGGGTCACCAGGAAGACCGCGATGACGAGCACGCCGACGACGATGGCGGCGAGCATGCCGATCCGCCCGTACCCGCCGCCGGGCCGGCGGCTGCCATACAGGCCAGGACTGCTCCCGGCGCCCCAGGGGAGCTGACCGCCCCTGCGACTCATACGCGACGTGACCTCGGGGGCAGAGGCCACCCGTTACGAACGTTTGGCAAGGCGAACCTCGACGTCGATTATCCGGCCATTCCGATTGAGGACAACCTGCACCGTTTCGCCCGGGGCGTGGGCCATGAGCGCGTTGTACAGCGGAAGTCCCTGGTCGATGTCGACGCCTCCCACCCTGGTGATGACATCGCCGGCACGAATGCCAGCCTCGGCGGCGGGGCCACCCGGAGCGACCGCGACCACCAGGGCACCCTTGCTCACAGCGGTGCGAGGGAGACGCGGGAGGTTCTCAGCGGTGATGTCGACGTGTTCGATGCCAAGGCTCGGCCGGTCGAGTGCGCCGCCGGTGGCGATAATCCGATTGGCGATGTCGAGCACGCGGTTGCTGGGCAGCGCGAAGGCAATACCCTCCACCACCGAACCCGAGCGTGATTGCCGAAGGACGGCTGTGGGCATCCCAACAAACTGCCCGGAGAGGTTGAGGAGAGCGCCGCCACTGTTGCCGCTGTTGACGGCTGCATCGGTCTGGATGAGGTCGTCCTGGCGCACTGCATCGAAAACGCGCACGCGGTTGAGGCCACTGACGACGCCGACGCTGACGCTGCCGTCGAATTCAGCCAGGGGGTTTCCGATGGCGATGACGGTTTCGCCAAGGCGGAGCGCATCGGAATTGCCGGGCGGGATGGGCTCCAGGTTTCCCGGTCCCACCTGGAGCACTGCAACATCGGTGAAGGGGAAGTCGTGGCCTACCAGGATGGCCGGGCGTGTGGTCCCATCGGCAAGGACAACCTTGAGGGAATCAGTCCCAATCACCACGTGAGCGTTGGTGATGATGTGTCCGCTGGTATCGAGGATGACACCGCTTCCCACATCCTGTTCCTGGCCGGTGAGAGTGGTCTTCACGCTCTCGATGCGAACCACGCCGGCACGGGCCGATCCGGCGACTTCGGCGATGGCGCTGGTCTGTTCCACGGTGAGCACAGCCTGGTTGCCGGCGGCCGTTGCCCCGTCCGAATCGTCGTTGGAAGGGGCAAGCGTAGCCACAATGAGGCCCCCCACCACGCCGCCGACCACAGAAGCAGCAATGACCAGTCCGCCGAAGGCAATCCAGCGCGTGACGCTCGTCGCGGGCCGGGAAGGCGGGGCCTGGAGCCTATCGTCCGCGGCGGCATCGGGCAGCGAAAAATCCTCCGAGGGCGAGGGCACGGGGGACTCGAAGCCCGGCCCCGGAGGCGATTGGATGCGCCGTTCCCACGGCGAACGGTACGGGTCTTCTGGCTTGCGGCCCGGTCCCGCCGGGTCGTTGTTCGTCACACCAGTGGCCTTTCGTATGGTTTGCGGGGCATAGCTGCGCGCCGGTATACTCGCGCTGGAGACTGAGGCAGTTCGTGGCCTCAGTCCCTTTT
>CAYUVT010000010.1:0-33230 GCA_964448165.1 uncultured Anaerolineaceae bacterium
GAGGAGTATGCCGAGTATGAGGCCATGGGGGTGTTCATGTGAGCGGCCCGCTCGCCGGCCTGCGCGTCGTTGAGCTGTGCGACGAGCTCGGACAGCTCGCCGGCAAGCTCCTTGCCGACATGGGCGCCGACGTGATCAAGGTCGAACCGCCCTCTGGCTCGACTGCCCGTGCGATCGGTCCATTCGTCGACGATCTCCCCGGCCCCAACCGGTCGCTCAACTTCTGGTACCACAACACGAACAAGCGCTCGGTCATCCTCGACCTGGAAACGAATGAAGGACAGCTCGCCTGGAGGTCGCTGGTCGCCACCGCCGATGTCGTCATCGAAGATCGCGCCCCGGGCTCCCTCGACCTCCTCGGCCTCGGCCACCGGTCGCTCCTCCAGGCCTTGGCCGGCGGTGATGGGGCCGCGGGGACTCCGCCCTCTTCCCTCATCTGGTGCTCCATCACCCCTTTCGGGCAGGACGGACCCTGGGCCGGGTACCGGGCAACCGACCTGACCGCCCTCGCCCTGGGCGGCCCCATGATGATGAACGGCTACGACCCTTCCGACGCCGAGGGAGCGCCCCCGATCCGCGGCCACGGCGACCAGGGCTACAACACCGCCTGCCACTACGCCGTCCAGGGCATCCTTGCCGCCCTCCTGTACCGCGACCGCACCGGGAAGGGCCAGCACGTCGATGCTTCGATGCACGAGGCGCTCAGCAGCACGACCGAAGTGGGGCTCCCCTACTGGTTTACGAAGCGGCTGAACGTGATCCGCCAGACCGGGCGTCACGCGGCCGCCACTCGCAGCGAGCCGTGGCTTTACCTGGCGAACGATGATCGCTATGCCCTCATCTTTGGCGTCGGCCGCGACAACGCCAGCTGGAAGAAGATCAAGGAGTGGTTCCAGTCGGAGGGGTTTGGCCTGCAGTTCGACGAGCCCCGCTTCGATGAGCCCACCGCCCGGCAGCCCGCCCGGGGTACGGCTGAAGCGGCGGAAATCCTCACGGAAGTTGGCCGTTTCATCGCTGCCCACTCGGCCGATGAGGTCTACCGGGGCGGCCAGGAACGCCGCCAGTCGTGGGGCGTTGTCCGGGCCCCCGATGAGTCGCTCGCCGACCCCCACTGGGAGGATCGCGGGTTCTGGGTCGAGGTCACCGGCGAGGGCCGCGACCAGCGGCCCGTCCGCATGCCAGGGGCCCCCTATCAGTTCAGCGAGACCCCCTGGGAACTGCGGCGCCCCGCTCCAAAGCTAGGCGAGCACACAACGGAAGTCCTCAACGAACTCCGTGGCTGAAGCGGCGAAACAGGGATGTCACATCATCGCAACTCCACCTTCATCTGTGGGTGCCACCATGCTCGCGGGTTCTCGCCCAACGCGGATGCCTGGTCCCCTCCGGGCATCACTGCCGGCGGCCGGCCCGGCCCGCTGCCCCAAAGGGCCGGCCGCACCCCTCCTGGCAGTAATGCCTGTCATAGTGAATCTCTGGTAGACAGGGGCTGACTCTAGCTTCCTCCCGTCCTACGCTCTCTCATGGCGAAACACGGTGTTCACCCTGCCGATACGCGAGTGTCATCGGCGGGGTCGAGACTGCTGTAGGGGTGAATCAGATGAACGCAACGATACGGCGGCTGCCCGGAAACGCCTCGATCTATGAGCTCGTGCGCACCCGGCCGGGCGCGGCTGCCCGGCTCCAGCAGCTTGGGCTCTCGCGTGACGACATGGACCTTCGCCTGGGTGATGCGGCGCGACGCACCGGTGTCTCCGTCGAGCGCATCGCCGAGGTGTTGGGCTCCAGCGCCGAGTAGCCCTGTCCCACTCAGGATCAGGGGATCTTCACTACCTGCCCGACCTGCAGCGGGCAATCTGACGACAGCCCATTCAGGGCAATGATGTCCGCGATCGGAACACCATAGCTCGCAGCGATGTCCGCGCAGGTATCGCCGGATTTCACTGTGTAGGTCTTCCCCCCGCCACTGCTGTTGCTCCGCGTGGCGGTGGCGGTCGCGCGCACCGTGGGATTCGCCGTGAGCCCACCCGAAGCCGGCGTTGGCGTTGCCGCGGGAGCAGGGATGCGGAGGACGTCGCCGACGGCCAGCGTGTCGCAGACGGTCGGGTTTGCCCGTGTCAGCGCATCGAGCGAAATGCCGTGATCTGCCGCGATCTGTGAGCAGGTGTCGCCGGACTTCACGGTGTAACTCTTGCTGTTCGCCGCCGGCGTGTTCCCTGCCACCGGGGTCAGCTGGGAACTCTCGCCCCCTACCAGCGTCACCTGGTTGCCCTGGATCTTGTAGAGCGTGGGATTCTGCACCGGGGTCGAACTCGGGACCCGCGCCGGGTCGGTGATGCGCTGCCCGTTGCCTTCCTCTTCGGGGTTGCTCCCACCTCCACATGCCGCACCAGCGACCGCCGCGAACAGCCCGCCCACAACGAGCAGCACCGGGAACACGTTTCGCATGCGTGCCATGCTAGGCAGCCCTCCTATCCTTGGGCAACTTCGGCCAACAGGTCCTTCACCACCAGCAGCGCCAGGTCACCCACGTGGTCGAGCATCACGCTGCTGATGTCTCCCGCGACGTCCTGGGGCGAATGGATGGTCGAGAACTCGCCCGAGGTAAAGAACACCGTCGAGACGCCCGCATCGATGAAGCTGGTGTGGTCGCTCCCCGTATTCGGCGGCAAACGCGAGGGAATCGCCGGGATGCCCGCCCCGGCGGCGAGCGCGAGGGCAGCCTGCGCGAGTGGCCCCTCGCCAATCACTTCCACCTGCGTGCCGATGCCGGTCACGTCCAGGTTCACCATGTAGCGCGGCAATGCGTTTTCGGCTCGAAGCCGTTCGACCAGTGCCTTGCTCCCGTACAGTCCCGATTCCTCGGCCCCGAAAGCTGCGAAGCACACGCCATCATCGATGCCGTCGGCGGCCAGGGCGCGCGCGATCTCGATGACGTTGGCGGTGCCGCTGGCGTTGTCGTTCGCGCCCGGCGCCGATGGCACGCTGTCAAAATGCCCGCCAACCAGCACCTGGCACCGGGCGCCCGTGGCGGGCCGCGCCAGCACATTCAGCGCCTTCGTGAGCCCGATGGTGGGCGGTGCGGTGAGGCCGACGTCCCGGCCAGCCTTCGCGGCCGCGATAACCCCCGCCCCGTCCTCCTGCGAAACGCCGACTACCGGGATGCTCGCGCCCGTGGCCAGGTTCCCCGAAAACGATCCTGGCCGGTTGTTCACCACGATGAGGCCGATGGCGCCCGCCGCCTTCGCGTTCTCGTATTTCACACCGAAGTTCAGTACGCCCCGGTCCGCCACTGCGATCTTCCCGGCCAGGTCGCGACCGGCGATTCCCGCTTCGTCGGCCAGGCCGACATACACCGCCGGGGCGCTCACCGAACCTCCGGGGCTCCCGGCCAGCGTCAGCGCCTCGATAGTCCTTCCGTCGTACGTCACCTCACCGGCGCGGAAGCGGTCGCCGTCGAACTCGAATTCCATGACTTCGACGGCGTACCCGCTCGAGCGGAACTGGCCGGCGACGTATTCGGCCGCGCGCGCCTCGCCGGGCGTACCCGAAACGCGTGGCTCCTTCGAGAGTGCGATCACGTGGGCCAGCGCACGTTCGGCTTCGTGCTCCGCCGGGCCCTCGGCGTGGCCCGTGGGCACGGCCGGGCTGGTCCCCGGCGTGGATCCTCCGGCCACGTCGAGACTGGTGGTGGTCGGGCTTGCGGAATCGGCAGGGCCTCGCACATCGGCGCCTTCGGACTTGCCCGAACACGAAGCGGCGAATAGTGCCAGGAGCGGCACAAGGAGCAACACGGGACGCATACCGTCGAGCGTACGAAGGACTGCGGTTAAACGCCCGGAAACGCTACTTCCGCCTGAACCAGTTCTTGATTCGGGAAGCCCCCGTCGGCTCGGATGGCCCGTACTGGATGTATCGATCGCGCCAGTACACACCCTTCGGCGCCGAGCTCCTCGCGCTTCGCGGCGACTTCCGCAACGACCACAGGAAGGCGCCGACGAAGAGGACGACTCCGCTCATTGATGCCCAGATGAGCGGCTGCCAGATGTTCGAGAGCAGGAGTCCCCCGAACATAATGCCGGCGCCTGCGAACAGGAGCGCTGTGGGGGTGATCCGGCCGAGCGGGTTAGAGCGTGCCGCACGGGGACGAGGCGATTTGGCCTTCTGCTGCCGCCGCGAAGCAAGCGAAATCGGCGAGCGGTCATCCGCCGGCGGCAGCTTGTCATCGAGCTTCGCCAGGATTTCTTCGATCTCGCGTTCGAACTTGTCAGCCATCTCCCAACCACGATCACAGTAGGCCATCCGGCGGCCCGCGTCGATGGCGCCGGTCATAGCCACCTTAACGTAACGGTGCAGCCCCCGGTGTCCTTATTGGGCCGCCGCGTATCATGCAGGCTGCAACACCACCGCAACCGGAGCGCCGCGGGCATGACCACCGCCATTGAGTTCACCGGGAACTACGAAGACCTCTCCACCGACATGGGCTTCCAGTTCAAGTTCATCTGCGAGCGCTGCTCTAACGGCTACATGAGCACCTATCAGTCGAACAAGCTCGGGGTGGCTGGCGGCTTCCTCCGCGGTGCTTCGAGCTTCGTTGGTGGCGCGCTCGGGCGCGGCGCCGATTCCGCCTACGAGGTCCAGCGCGCAGTGGGCGGCAAGCAGCACGACGCGGCGCTCCGCAAGGCGGTGCAGGAGATCCGGCCGCTCTTCAAGCAGTGCCGACACTGTGGCAACTGGCTGTGCGAGCAGGTGTGCTGGAATCCCGCCGCGAACATGTGCAAGGACTGCGCCCCGGTCGCCGAGGAAGTCGAAACCCGGGTTCGCGCCCAGTTCGTCGAGACCCAGGTGAACAACGATAACTTCCTCGAAGAGAACCAGCGCATGAGCGCCAAGGCCAAGGAAGTCGCCGCCAACTGCACGAATTGCGGGGCCGAGACCCTCGGCAAGAAATTCTGCCCCGGTTGTGGCACGCCCACGAACGTGGCTGCGGCCGCCTTCTGCGGCCAATGCGGCGCGAAGAGCGCGCCCGGCGCGAAGTTCTGCGGGGAGTGCGGAGCGAAGCTCGGCTAATCGCCTTCCAGCGCGGCCAGGGCCGCCGGGAGGGCCAGTCCCGCCCACGCGCGGTACATCGCCCCCGACGGGTGCAGTCCGTCGCTGGCAACCAGTGCCGGCTCGAAGGACGCCATCCTGGAAACCGGTGTGATATCCACGTACCTGGCCCCGGCCACGGTGGCGCCATCGCGGTTCGCGGCATTGAAGGCGTCGATCTCCCGGGCGATCTGTTCCCGGTCGCGGCCTTCCGCGAACGGCGTCACGCCCCAGTCGGGAATCGATAACACGAGCACCCGGCCGGGCTCACCGCCTGCGAGGGAGATAGCCTGCTCCAGGAGCTCCACGAATTGCCCCCGGTATTCGTCCAGGGGGCGCCCCCGGTACTGGTTGTTCACCCCGATGAGCAAGGAAGCCAGGTCGTACGGTCCCCCTGGGCGTGCGACCTCGATACCCTCCGCCAGTTCGTCCGTTGTCCAGCCGGTGGTCGCGACGATGTCCGGTTCGGCCATGGGGATGCCGTGTTCACGAAGCATCGCCGTCAGCTGGACCGGCCAGCGCTCGCCAGGTTCGACCGATTCGCCGATGGTGTAGGAGTCGCCGAGGGCGAGAAAGCGCGCCGGTCCCCTCATGGCGCGTAGCCTGCGCAGCCCGCTACCGGCGGCCTCCGCGTCATCCCCACGGCCCCTTCCCGGGTATCGAGTTCCATGTCTCGGTGATCTTGCCGTCCTGCACGCGGAAGATCTCGATACCGGAGAAGGTTTGCATGGTTTCGTCCGCGCCAACGGTGAACTGGTAGGCTGCCGCGTACAGTTCGCCCTCCGCCAGCGCCGAGACGTACGAAAACCGGGGGTTGGAGGCGCCGGCGAGGAACTCGGCGATCCGCTTCTTGTTCTCGGCCAGGGTCATCACCTGCCGGTGGCCGTGTTCGTGGCGGATGCACGGGTCGGCGATGAAGCGGGCCGCGGCTTCCGGGTTTCGAGCGTGGTACACGGCGTCCGTGTACTCCTGGATAAAGGCGTGGAGGTCCATCGCGCAAATCGTAGCGGACGCGGGCGCCCAGCATTGAGGGCAACCACCTTACCTACAGCTCCGCCTTCACCTTCTCGGCGAGCGCCCGCGTGAACCCTACGGTCGCCGCAATCTCCTCGACATCGGCTTCGCGGATCTGCTTCACGCTCCCGAACTTCTTCAACAGCGCCTTCTTCCGCTTTGGCCCAATCCCGGGGATCGTGTCGAGCGCGCTCTGGATCGAGCTTTTCCCGCGTATCTGCCGGTGGTACGTGATCGCGAACCGGTGCGCCTCATCACGGATGCGTTGCACCAGGTAGAGCGCCTCCGAGTTCCGCGGCAGCACCACTGGCTCATCCTCATCGGGCACGAAGAGTTCCTCGAATCGCTTGGCAAGGCCAACCGCGGGGATCTCGTAGACCCCCAGCTCGCGCATCGTTTGCACGGCTGCGTTCAACTGGCCCTTCCCGCCATCGATGATGACCAGGTCTGGCAGATCCCATGCCTCGGCGCCGGGCTGCTCACCGTGCGGCTGCGACCCCGCAACGCCGGGCCCCTCGACGTCCGTCCGCTGGGCCGCGTGCCTGCCGAAGCGCCTCCTTAGCACTTCCTGCATGGTGGCGAAATCGTTGGCGCCCTCCACCGTCCTGACCTTGAATTTCCGGTACTGGTTCGCCGCTGGCTTGCCATCGACGAACACCACCATGCTCGAAACGGGGTTGGTGCCCTGGATGTTCGAGTTGTCGTAGCACTCGATCCGGCGCGGGATCGAGGGAAGCGAGAGCTCCTCGCGGAGCTGCTCCAGCGCCTGCTCGGTCTTATTAGCGTCGGCCATCCACTTCACCCGCATCAGCGCCAGCGCTTCCTTCGCGTTCTCGGTTGCGAGTTCCACCAGTCGCCGCTTCTCGCCGCGTGCGGGAACGCGGACCTCCACCAGCGTTCCGCGCTTCCCGGTCAGGAGCTCTTCCATGGTGCCGCGGTCGTCAGCCTCGCCGGGGATGGCGACAAGCCGCGGGATGTACTGGGCTCCCTCGTAGTACTGCAGCAGGAAGTTGGCCAGGACGGCGCTGTCCGGCTCGTCGCGGACGCCTTCAAGCATGAAGGTGTCGCGCCCGATCATCTGTGTCCCCCGCACGAAGAACACCTGCACACACGCCTGGTCGCCATCTCGGGCCAGGCCGAAGACGTCCACGTCTTCCTTGCGGGTAGTCGAGACCATCTGCCGCTCCACCGTGCGTTCGATCGCCTTCAGCTGGTCCCGGATTTGGGCGGCGCGCTCGTACTCCATCCGCTCCGCCGCGTCGTCCATCTGCTTCCTCAGGCGGCGCAGTACGTCATCCGCTTTCCCCTCCAGGAACAGGATCACCTGCTCGATAACCTCGTCGTACTCCTCTTTCGTGCAAAACGCCGTGCAGGGGGCGATGCACCGCTTGATGTAGTAGTCCAGGCAGGGGCGGGGGTCCTTCCCGGTGATCTCTTTCGTGCACGAGCGCCACGGGAAGAGCTTCTTGGTCAGGTCGAGCGTGGCCCGCACCGATCCCGCGCTCGCATACGGCCCGAAATACCGCGCACCGTCCTTTTCGATGCGTCTCGTGATGTACACCCGTGGCCACGGGTTCTGGATATCGACCTTCAGGTAGGGGTATCGCTTGTCGTCCTTGAGACGGATGTTGAAGAACGGCTGGTGCCGCTTGATGAGCGTGGCCTCGAGGATGAGCGCCTCGCCGGCATTTCCGACGACGATGTACTCGAAGTCTTCGATTTGCTGGCGCAGCGCCCGGGTCTTCGGCTCCATGCCATGCGGCGAGCCGAAGTACGAGCGGACGCGGTCTCGCAACTTTGCCGCCTTGCCGACGTAAATCACCTCGCCCTGCGCGTTCCGCATCAGGTAGACGCCGGGCTTCGCGGGGAGCGCGGCGAGCTGTTTCTTGAGCTTTTCGGAGATGGTGGAAGGGCCGCGCGACCTCGCGCGATCCGTCTCCCGCATGCCGGTTGTCCGCTGTCGTTCGCTCTCGCGCCGTTCGTCGCCGTTCACAGGTCAAGTGTAGCGGGCACCGGCGGGCCGGCGGCCCCTGCCTAGGCGAGAGCCGCGATCACCGCCGCGAGGTCCCCTCGCAGCAACGCGGCTACATCGAGCCGAAGCCCGGGAAACACCTCACTCGCGATGCGGCCGTCGCTCCCCGGCTCCATGCGTTCGTAGACGCCATCGGCGTTGAGCCGGAACCAGTCGACTCGCTCCTCGTAGATCTGCCAGACGAGGTACTCCCGGACCCCGTTTCGCCGGTAAACGTTCATCTTGGCGTTCATGTCGTGAGAAGCAGAGCTTGCCGCAATCTCGACCACCAGCTCTGGCGCGCCTTCCAGGAAGCCGTCCACGATGCGTGCAGTGCCGCCATGGGATGCGTCGCGCGCCAGGAGCAGATCCGGTTGCACCTCATTGTCGGAATCAAGACGGACGGTCGAATCGATTGCTGGCACTACGCCGTGGGTCCGCGAGACGTACACCCCCAGCCAGGTGGCCAGGAAAAAGTGGGGCGTCCCATGTTCCTGCGTACTCACGGGCGAAGCCACGTAAACCACTCCCTCGATAAGTTCGGCTTTCCTGATGTCCGGCCGGGACGAGTACCGCCGCTCGAACTCCGCGCGCGTCAGCCGGTCTCCCGACTCCAGGGGAATGGCCTTCCGGGTGGCTTCTGCAGCAATGCTCACCTGGCCAGTATACCCCGCCTCAGATGACCCCTACAGCATGCCGATGAGCTCGAGTGCGGCCCGCGCGGTGAGCAGGTGCAATTCCACGCGCCGCTCCAGCGGCTGCTCGGTCTGTCCCATCTCTACCAGCACGGGCGTCAGGCCCGCCACGTGACCGCCCGCCGCAAGCGAGCTCCGGCCCCGGCTGGGCTGACCGGGTGCCGGTGTGGTGGTGGGCCGCGCAAACCGCGAGCCGTCGCGCACAATCATCTGCTCGCGCGCGGACAAGTGTGGGTTCACCCGCCCGGCCAGTCGTTGGCCAAACTCCGGCTGCAATGGGCCAACACCCACCGTGATCGTCTGCCCCAGGGCCCCGGTCCCGGAATTCGGCGGATATTCCGCATAGAACGCCCACGATTCGTGCATGTCGAGCAGGAGCCGGGTTTCGAATTCTCGTGCCGCTTCCAGGATGGCGTAAGCCATCCGTTCCATCATCAGTGGGCTGTCCGGGTCTCCCGGGTACAGCCGGTTCAGATCGCCGATTTCCTCAAAGGTCCTTACGAAGGCGGCCAGCGCGGTCACATTGGCGCGGGGCACCACGAGCAGTGTGCCCGCGGCGGGCATCCAGGTCGCCACCTCGTCTCCGGCAAGCCACCCGCCAGGCTCGTTCCCGTGGACCCCGCCCAGCACCAGCGCGGCTGGCCCGCTCGCACCGCTGTGGTGGATGTAGAGGGAAGTTTCGTGCGGCGTGCCTGGCAGGAGCTTCCGGATTTCGGTGCCCCGGGGAGTCGGAGCCGGCGTTGGAGATGGTGGCGTGATTGAAGGTGCAGTGGTGGCAGTCGCTCCGGGCGCCGGGGGCTCATCTGCCTCGCGCATCTCGACCTGGCGCGGCACGCTGCCGATCCCGTCCCCGCGGCACCCGGCCACTGCCAGCCCCGCCATACCGGCGACGCCAGCCATGAATCGCCTCCGTGAGATCGAGGTCATCGGGAGCACTCTACGCACGACAGGGTGGCATATTGGGTAAAGATGGGCGGCCGGCTTGCTCAAGATCGCCGCTGTGCCGCTCGATACCTCCGGTGAAACGTGCCACCGTGACGGCTCCGGTGAGTAGGAGGTACAAGTGCCGTCTTTTCAGCAGCAAGTCCGGGCAGCGATCGGCGCGCATGGCCTGTGGAAGGCCCGCTTGAGGACAGCGATCGACACCGGCGCCTCGACGGTGAGCGTCGACGACGTACGCCCCGACAATCGTTGCGATTTCGGGAAGTGGCTCTACGGGGAGGGGCGCACCGGCTTCCCGTCTACCGGCAGCTGGGAGACCGTGCGCAAGCTCCATTCGGACTTCCACCAGGAGGCGGCCCGGGTGCTCCAGCTCGCGCTCGCCGGCCGCAAGGCTGAGGCGGAGAAGTCGATGGCACTGGGCGGCGCCTTTTCCCACGTCTCATCGGCGCTCGTCACCGAGCTTTCGAAGATCGAACAGCAGGCCGCCTGACGGCCGGAGCGTGTCCGGGTCACATGTGACGCTGGAACCACCCGGTCGCCAGCACGGCGACATGGTCCAGGGTTCCCGGCTCTTCGAAGAGATGGGAAGCGCCGGGCACGATCTCCAGTTCGCACTCTGCCCGCATGTGGCTGCGCGCCATCTGGTTCAGCCGGATGACCTCCGTGTCACGCTCGCCCACGATCAGCAGCGTCGGCGCTTCCACGCGCGGCAACACCGCCACCGCCAGGTCTGGCCGTCCCCCACGCGATACCACCGCCGAGATCCGCCGGGGCCGTTCGGCGGCAGCGATGAGGGCCGCTGCCGCCCCCGTGCTGGCGCCGAAGAGTCCTATCTCCATCTCCGATGTCTCTCGTGCGCGGCCCAGCCAATCCACCACGTCCGTCATGCGCCGCCCGATGAGCGGGATATCGAACCGGAACTCGGCCGTCTGCCGGTCGACCGCCTCCTCCTGTGGGGTCAGGAGGTCGAAGAGCAGCGTGCCGAAACCCGCGCCCTCGAGAGCGGCGGCGACCTGGCGGTTTCGGGGGCTGCGACGGCTGCTGCCGCTGCCATGCGCAAAGACGATGAGCGCATCGCCCGCGGTGGGCACCACCAGGTCTCCCGGCAACTCGGCGTCAGTGGTCTCGATCAGCAGATCAATCTTCGTCATTCCCGCCATGGTGTTACCTCCCGCGAGCGCGCCGCCCGGGCCGAAGTCCGGCCGTCAGCGCGACTACTATCATCCCCCGGCACGCAAGACCCCCGGCTGCGCACCGGTCAGGCGTCGGGCCCGCCGCTTCGCGAGGCGCGCCGGGCCGTTGCCCGGTCGAGAAGGTCCCGCACTTCGTCGTCGCCGGTCGCGCGAAAATCGCGGTACCAGAGACCGACAGCGGAGAACGGGCTGGGCGTGAACGGGCAGGCGCATTCGAGGCGGTCGAACTCCTGCCTGAGCTCGCTGCAGCTCTCGGGTGCGGCGACGGGCACCGCAACGACGATGCGCTCGGCTCCCATCCGCCGGACCGCCTCCACGGCGGCCCGCATCGATGCGCCCGTGGCAAGCCCGTCATCCACGAGGACCACGGTGCGGCCGTGGAGATCGGGGGGCGGCCGGCGGCGGTACGCGAGTTCCCGGTGCTCCAGTTCGAGGCGCTCGCTGGTGGCAACCCGCTCGAGGGCGCCAGGCGTAATCCGCAGCTCATCGATCACGTCCTGGTTGAGCACCTGGACCCCGCCGCTCGCTATCGCACCCATCGCGAGCTCAGGATGTCCCGGCACGCCCAGCTTTCGGATGGTGAGCACGTCCAGGTCGAAACCGAGCGCATCGGCGACCTCGAACGCGACCGGGACCCCACCGCGAGCCAGCCCGAGGACAACGGTCTCCGGCGGAAGGTGGTGCTCCCTCAGGACTGCAGCAAGGAGGCGCCCTGCCGAGCGGCGGTCGGTGTACTGCCTGTCCATGACAGTGGAGTGTGCCACCGGCGCACGGGAATGCGAGGGGCTTTCGGTCCGGCTATCCCGCCCGGTCGTACCGCGACGCTCAGCTCGCTCGCGCGATCGCTGCGGCCACGTAGAATCGGGCGCACCAATCCGCGGAGCCGCGCATGTCTTACGAAGCCATCCTTTACGACGTCGAAGACGGTGTCGCCACTATCACCCTGAACAAGCCCGAGCGATTGAACGCGTTCGATAACCAGATGCTCGCCGAATGGGCCGACGCCATCCACAGGGCGGACCAGGACCGGGGTGTGGGGGCCATCATCATCACAGGTGCCGGCCGCGGGTTTTGCAGCGGGATGAACGTCGCCGCTGAGGCCGGTGGCTCCGGCGTCCTCCGGTCTCAGGCCAGCGTCGCGGACCGGCGCCACAGCCTCCGCGACCGCGTCCATCCGATCCCCCGCGCGCTGATCCAGCTGGAGAAACCGTACATCGCCGCGATCAACGGCGCCGCCGCCGGCGCCGGCATGGATATGGCCACCATGGCCGATATCCGGTTCGCCGCCACCACCGCCCGCATGGGCATGACCTACGTGCGCATGGGCCTCATTCCGGGCGATGGCGGGACGTACACCCTTCCCCGCATCGTCGGCACCCAGCGCGCGCTCGACCTCATCTGGACCGGCCGCATGATTACCGCCAACGAAGCGCTGGAGATGGGCTACCTCCTGGCTGTCTATGAGCCCGACGAACTGATGCCTCGCGTGAAGGAATACGCCCGGCAGGTGGCAAAGGGGCCCGGGGTTGCCGTCCAGCTATCGAAGAAGCTGGTGTACCGCTCCGCGAACATCTCCTTCGACGAGCACCTGGACATTGCCCAGATGGCCATGTTCATCGCCCAATCAACGGAAGACGCGAAGGAGGGCCCGCGGGCCTTCGTGGAGAAGCGCGAACCGCAGTTCAAGGGCGAATAGCGAACGCCCCCGGTTAGCCAACCGGGCCATCCGGCCAGTACTGGCCCGCCGGTCGGCCGCTGACGGGCTTGCTCGCCTGGGGTATGGTCAGATGACAACTCCAGGAGGGTTCCGCCATGCGTACCACCGACGACTGGGTCGCCCGCAACGTTCCGGATACGCAGGAAGCCATTCGCCAGGCCATGGAGGTCCTCGATCGCTTCGGCTACAAGCCGCACGATGTCGACCACCTGATCAAGCACGGCGCCGGCGGCGGGCCGGGAGACGGCGATGCTGACCTCGACCTTGCCATCAGCCTGCTTGCGCGGCTGCGCGCAGCCGGCATCGAGGTGAAGTGAGACCGGTCGCGCGCCTGCTGGTATCGTTTCGGGCATGACCGTCGAGATTGGACAACCGGCCCCGCCTTTTTCCCTTCGTAACAAACGGCGCGAGGAGGTCACGCTCGATTCGTACCCGGGCAAACACCTGGTCCTCGCTTTCTACCCGATGGCCTTCACCGGTGGCTGAGCGAGCGAGATGACGGCCTTCCGGACCTACACCGACAGGTTCGTGGAGGCCGATGCCCAGGTCCTGGGCATCTCGGTCGATTCATTCGCCGCCGCCGGAGAGTTCGAGGAAAAGCTCGGCCTCGAATTCCCGCTCCTGAGCGACTTTCCCCGCAACGAGACGGGCCGCGCCTACGGCGTCTACAACGAGGCGTTTGGCGTGCACACCCGCACGACCATCGTCATCGACAAAGATCGCATCGTGCGCGACATCTACGTCGAACCCCGAGACTTCGAGTCTCACCCGGTTCACGCCCTCGAAGTGCTCGCGAGCCTGAAGTAGCCCCGCAATTCCGCGACCGGATGGTGCCGAAAGTTGCCTGCTTTCGGCCCACCGGTCCGCCCCCACCCTGTGCGACAATTCCAGGCGTGTCCGGCGGCCCCGGCATGTCCGATGCTGCAGCATTTCCCGCCGGACGTGGGAGGCGGCCCCCATGTCTCGCGAGTCCACCCGGCGCCGGCCGGCACCTGCCTACACCTTCACGTTCCAGGCCCAGTATCCCGACCAGCCCGGTATGCTCGCGCAGATCGCGGCCGCCGTTGCCGAGGCTGGTGGAAGTCTCGGCGAGATCGACGTCGTCCGCTCCACACCGCGGTCGATCCTTCGCGAATTCCACGTCACCGCTCACGACGACGAACACGCCCGGCAGGTGCTCACTCGCGTCCGCAGGCTCCCTGGAGTCAGCATCAAGGCCGCCACGGACCGTGTGTTCCGCAGCCACCGTGGGGGAAAGATCGAAATCCGCAACAGGGTGCCTGTTGCCACCCTGCGCGACCTCTCGACGGTCTATACGCCGGGCGTGGCGCGAGTCTGCCTCGCCATCGGACGTGAGCCCGAGGCAGCCTACGAACTGACGACCAAGGGCAACAGCGTGGCTGTCGTGACCGATGGCACCGCCGTCCTTGGCCTTGGCGATATCGGGCCCGCGGCGGCCATGCCAGTGATGGAAGGCAAGGCGATGCTCTTCAAGGCCTTCGGCGGCGTCGATGCCTGGCCCATTTGCCTCGACACCCGCGACCCGGACGAAATCGTCGCCACCGTCAAAGCGATAGCGCCGGGGTTTGGCGGCATCAACCTGGAGGACATCTCCGCTCCCCGCTGCTTCGAAATCGAGGACCGCCTCCGGGCCGAACTCGATATCCCCGTGTTCCACGATGATCAGCACGGCACCGCCGTCGTCGTCCTTGCCGCGCTCATCAATGCCCTCCGGCTGGTGAAGAAACAGCCCACCGATCTGAAGGTTGTGGTCCTTGGCGCCGGCGCTGCCGGCATTGCCTGTTCGCGCATCATCATGGCGGCCGGCGTCACCAACATCATTGGGTGCGACCGGTCCGGGATCATTTACAAGGGACGAGCCGAGCACATGAACTCGATGAAGGAGTGGTTCGCCGCCCACACCAATCCGGAAGGACGGCGCGGCTCCATCAGCGACGCGCTCGAGGGGGCCGACCTCCTCCTCGGCCTCGCCGGGCCAGACCTCGTCACTGTCGATGACATCAAACGCATGAACCGCGACCCGATGGTGTTCGCGATGGCCAACCCCGACCCGGAGATCCGGCCCGAGCTCGCCGCGCCGCATGTCGCCATCATGGCGACAGGCCGCTCGGACTTCCCCAACCAGATCAACAACGTGTTGTGCTTCCCCGGGCTGTTCCGGGGTGTGCTCGATGTCCGGGCCCGCGAAATCAATGAGGAGATGAAGCTCGCCGCCGCCTACGCCATCGCCGACTCCGTTTCGAAGTCCGAGCTGAGCGCGGAGTACATCATTCCCAGCGTGTTCCACCCCACGGTCTTCAAGAACGTCGCCCGCGCCGTCGCGAAGAAGGCAATCGAGACAGGGGTGGCATCGCACCCGGCGAAGGCATCCCGCAAGGTCTTCATCTGAAAGCCGCGGCCGCGCCCGGGCCAGGCTAGCGGCCAGCAGCTGTTCGCAGGTCGGCGAGGTTTTCGGCCACACTCTTTTCGGCGTTGTACACCGAGCTCCCGCAAACCACGATGTTCGCGCCGGCGTGGGCGCACTGGGCGATGTTGCCCACTTTCACGCCGCCGTCGATCTCTATCTCTGCGCCGAAGCCCCCCTCGTCGAGCATGCGCCGGATGCGCCGCACCTTTTCGAGCTGCCGCGGGATCATCTGCTGACCACCCCAGCCCGGGTTGATGGTCATCACCATCACCTGGTCGACATCGGGCAGCGACTCCTCGATCGCCGCCACCGGCGTTCCCGGGTTGATGCAGACCCCCGCTCTTACCCCAAGCTTGTGAATCGAATCGAGCGTGCGATTGATGTGGGGCGAAACCTCGATGTGCACGTTGATGGTCTGCGCCGTCTCCGCGAACTGTTCGATCAGCCGCTCCGGCTCCAGCGTCATCAGGTGCAGATCGAACGGCAGGGTGGTGACCTTCCGAAGGGCATCGACCACCAGCCTGCCGAAGGTGAATTGCGGCACGAACCGCCCATCCATCAGGTCCAGGTGCAGGAGATCGGCGCCACCCGCTTCTGCTGCCCGCACCTCGTCGGCCAGCCGCCCAAAGTCGGCCGTGAGGATCGAGGGAGCGATCTTGAGGAGTGTCATGAGAGGATTCTACGTGGTTTCGCCGCTGCGTTTATACTTGCCTGCGTAGGCGCCTGAACAATTATGACCGTTCGTATCGTTACCGACTCGACATGCGACCTCCCGGCTGAGGATATCGACCGCTACGGGATCACTGTGGTGCCCCTGACTGTCTTCTTTGGCGATGAGGCGCTGCTCGACCGAATCGATGTCACTCCCGCTGATTTCTACGCGCGCATGGCCGCGTTCAAGGGCCTCCCCCGGACGAGCCAGCCCTCGGTGGAGCTGTTCCAGGATGCCTACCGAAGTCTCGCCGCGGACGGTGTCGACATCGTCTCGATTCACATCTCGTCCAGGCTTTCCGGCACGCTAAACGCCGCCTCGGTCGCCCGCGAGGTCGTAAAGGAGGAGGTCCACGTCGACCTGATCGATTCGTACAACGTCAGTCTCGGGCTCGGCCTGATTGTGCTCGAGGCGGCCCGCGCTGCCGCGGCCGGCGCCACCCTCCCCGAAGTCGTCGCCACCGCCCGGCGCGCGATGGATCGCGTGTCCGTGCACGTGGTCGTAGATACCCTCGAATACCTCCAGAAGGGCGGCCGCATTGGGCGGGCCAGGTCGTTCCTCGGCTCCGTGCTCAGCATCAAACCCATCATTCGCGTGGAAGACGGGGAGGTCGCACCCTTCGAACGCGTCCGGACCCGTGCGAAGGCCATCGGGCGGATGTTCGAGCTCGCCTCAGGGATGCCCCGTGCGAAGGAAATGTTCGTGGGATGCAGTGGGGACGATAGTGATGCCCGCGCCCTCCTTGAGCGGCTCCGCCCCCACCTCCCGCACACCGAGTTGCGCCTCGGCTACCTGGGGCCGGTGGTCGGCGTGTACACGGGCCCGAACGCACTGGGGATAGCGGCACTGGAGCGGGAGTGAGCGCCGTGGCCACCGAGGCTGGCCGCCTCATCCGCGTGTTCGAGCTCGAGCGTGACCGCGGGTTCGATAACCAGGCGGTGGTTGGAGGCCTCGACCGCATGCTCATCCAGATGGTCGAGGATGGGGTCATTCGCAGGGGCACCGCGCTCGAGGCGCGGCTCACCGCCCTCCCGCCTGGCGGCTACCGCTCTCTCGGCGCCGCGGAACGCGACGCCTGGGTCGCCGCGACGCTCGTGGCGCTCCGGCGGGAGCAGGGCACGGCAGCTGGAGCCACCGCGACACCTCTGCCTGCCGCCCGTTCGTCATCGCCACAGCCAGCTGCCCGCCGGCGGCCCGCTCCAAAGACACCGCGCCTCGCTGGCACTGGCAGCCGCCCGGACCACTCCGCTCCAGCCGCTGCGGAGGACCCGGGCCGCCTCGCGCCGGATTCGTCCATCGCACGGCTTCCCGGCGTTGGGAAGGCAGCCGCGGCGCGATTTGAGCGGCTCGGCGTGAGGACCGCCGGCGATGCCGTGTTCCTCTTTCCCCGCCGCTTCAACGACTTCACGGATCTCCGCCGGATCAGCGACCTGAGGCCGGGCAGCCAGCCCCAGACCATCGTGGGCACCGTGTTCACCATCGGCGAGGTCCGTTTCGGGCGGCGGCTGCGCGGCACCCAGGCGGTCATCACCGACGGTTCGGGCATGCTCAAGGCCATGTGGTGGAACATGCCCTTTGTTGCCCGCGCGCTTTCCGAAGGGCAACGCGTCGTCCTCTCGGGTCGTGTCCGCGAGTATCGCGGCCGCATCCAGATGGAGAACCCCGAGTACGAACCGGCCGACGACGAGTCCTTCGAGGCAGGGCGCCTCCAGCCCGTGTACCCGGCCACGCAAGGGCTCGGCCAGCGCACCATCCGCAACGCGGTGAAGGCCGCCGTCGAGGCGCTCGCCGGCGAAGTCTCCGACCCCGTGCCGGGGTGGCTCGGCCGCGAGGAGGGGCTCTCGCCGGTTGCGCAGGCCATCCGCGAATACCACTTCCCATCGCACGCCAGCGCGGCCGAGGCTGCCCGCCAGCGTCTCGCCATCGGCGAGTTCCTGGCCGTCCAGGCTGCCGTGCTCATCCGTCGCGCCGAGTGGCAGCAGGGGAACGACGCGCCGTCGCTCTCGCTGGAGTCCGAACGCGAGGGCTTTCTCTGGTCGTTGCCCTTTCCGCTCACCCGGGCCCAGGAACGCTGCCTCTCGGAGATCGAGAGCGATCTCCATGGGCCTCACCCCATGCTCCGCCTCCTCCAGGGCGACGTCGGCAGCGGCAAGACGGTGGTCGCCTTCGCGGCCATGCTCGCCGCCGTGCGTTCGGGCTACCAGGCCGCGCTCATGGCCCCCACCGAAATCCTGGCCGAACAACACTACCGCTCGCTCTCCCGGCTGCTTGGTGGCGACCAGGTCTCCGCGCTCGATGGCCTCTTTGCGCCACCGTGGCTCGGAAGGCCGCTGCGCGTGCTCATGCTCACCGGTTCACTCACCGCCGCCCAGAAGCAGCAAAGCCGGGGCGATGCCGCCCACGGCGGCGCCGACATCATCATCGGCACCCATGCCCTCCTCGAAGATGATGTGGCAATCCCGAGGCTTGGTCTGGCGGTCGTCGACGAACAGCATCGCTTCGGCGTCATGCAGCGAGCTCGCCTCCGCCAGAAGGGCGTCAACCCCCACCTTCTCGTGATGACGGCCACGCCGATCCCGCGGACGCTCGCCCTCACTGTCTACGGCGACCTCGAAGTCTCGACCATCGACGAGATGCCGCCAGGCCGCAAGCCGGTGCGCACGCGCTGGTACCAACCCCACGAGCGCGACGAGGCCTACGCATTCCTGCGCAAGCGCCTCGATGCCGGTGAGCAGGCGTACATCATCTGCCCGCTCGTCGAGGAATCGGAGACGCTGGATGTTCGCTCCGCCGAGGAGGAGTTCGAACACCTCCGCAACGGGCCGCTTCGCGGTTACGGTCTCGAACTCTTGCACGGGCGCATGCCGGCGCGCCAGAAAGACGATGTCATGGGGCGTTTCGGCCGGAACGAGGCGCAGGTGCTCGTCTCCACGAGCGTCATCGAGGTGGGCATCGACGTCCCGAACGCCACCGTCATCGTCATCGAAGGGGCCGAGCGGTTCGGGCTGAGCCAGCTCCACCAGTTCCGGGGCCGAGTTGGCCGCTCCGAAAAGCAGAGCTACTGCCTGCTCTTCAGCAGCGAGGAAGACCCGGGCCCCGAAGCGCGCGAACGCCTCGAAGCCATGTGCGAGACCACGGACGGCTTCAAGCTCGCGGAAGTCGACCTGCGGATGCGTGGCGAAGGTGAAACCTGGGGGCGCCTTCAGAGCGGTTCGAACTCCATGCTCCGCGTCGCGCGTCTCACCGACCGCGACATCCTCCTCCGCGCGCGCTCCATGGCCACTCGCGTCCTGGCGCGGGACCCGATGCTCCAGGCGCCTGAGCACCGCGCCCTCGCCGAGGCGGTGAAGCCGTTCCTTGAAAAGGCTACCGAGGCGAACTGACCCGCCAAAGCCCGGCCCGTCCCTATAATCCGCCGATGGCCCGCTCCACCCGTGGCTACCGCTGCCGCGAATGCGGCTGGACAACCGTGGCGTACGTTGGCCGCTGCGGCGGGTGCCACCAGTGGAACACGCTCGACCAGTTCGATAGCGCCCCACGGGGCCCCCTCTCGCGTGCATCGCGTGCGCCGGCGCTCCCCGGCAAGACGCTCGCCCTCGCCGAAGTGCCGGACGAGCCGGGCCGCCGCATGACCACCGACATCCCCGAACTGGACCGCGTTCTTGGCGGTGGCCTGGTTCCCGGTTCGCTGGTCCTCGTTGGTGGCGACCCTGGCATCGGAAAGTCGACGCTCGTGCTCCAGGCTGCCGCGAAACTCGCGGCCTCCGGGCAGTCCGTTGCCTACGTCTGCGGCGAGGAATCGCCCCGGCAGGTCCGCATGCGGGCCTCCCGGCTCGGCGTCGGCACGGCCCCCATCACCCTCATCCCCGAATCCAGCCTTGATGCCGCGCTGGCCGCCGCTGAAGGGGCGGGCGCCAGCGTGGTCATCATCGACTCGATCCAGTCCGTCTTCGTCGAGGGCCTGGAATCACGCTCGGGAGGTCCAGCTCAGCTCGCCGAGGCCGGCGCCCGCCTCGTCGCCTTCGCCAAGGGTAACGAGGTCTGCACCATCGTCACGGGCCACGTGACCAAGGGCGGAGAGATTGCCGGCCCGCGGCTCCTGGAGCACCTGGTCGACGCTGTCCTGTACTTCGAAGGGGCCGAAGGCGGCGCGCTGCGTGTGCTCCGGGCGGTGAAGAACCGCTTCGGCGCGACCGACGAAGTTGGCGTGTTCGAGATGACGGGCTCTGGCCTGCAGAGCGTGGAAAACCCGAGCTCCGCATTGCTTGATGCGCATGATGCGGAGGCCTCGGGGTGTGCCGTCACGGCAGTCATCGAGGGTTCCCGGCCGCTGGCGATCGAGGTCCAGGCGCTCGCCGTTCCGACAAACCTCGCCTCGCCCCGGAGGATCGCCGCCGGGCTCGAGACCTCGCGCCTGCACCTCCTGCTCGCGGTGCTCGCCCGCAGGGGCGGCGTGAATGCATCGGGCATGGATGTGGTTGCCAGCGTCTCCGGCGGGCTTCGTCTCCGCGACCCCGCGGCCGACCTCGCGGTGCTCGCCGCTCTCGCCTCGGCCGTTTCCGATCGTCCCCTGCCACGCGGGACGGCCTATCTCGGCGAAGTCGCGCTCTCGGGTGCGATCCGGCCCGTCCAGCAGGCCCAGCGGCGACTCACCGAGCTTGCACGGCTCGGGTTTGGCCGCGCGCTCGTCCCGCTGTCCACGCCGGCGGTCGAAGGGATCACGCTCATGCCGGTGCGAACGGTGCGCGACGCGCTCGCGGGACAGTGACCATGGACCGGCGATGGTGATTCGCCTACGTCTGCCGGTAGGCACGGTGGCGCATCACGATGCTCTGCAAGATCCCCAGCGAGACGAACAGGCTCACCAGCGACGATCCCCCCTGGCTGACGAACGGCAACGGAATACCGGTCACCGGGAAGAGCCGCACGTTCACCGCGATGTTGATGAACGTCTGCATCAAAATCAACATAACAATGCCCACAGCGACAAGCTGCCCCGCGGTGTCGCCGGCAAGCTGGGCGGCGCGTATCCCCCGCATCAGCAGCAGGATGAAGAGGGCAAACATCACCATTGCCCCCACGAACCCGAACTCCTCGCCCATCAGGCTGAAGATGAAGTCGCGTGTTGCGACACGAAGGTACTCGAGCTGGGTCTGATCGCCCTTGGTGAACCCCTTGCCGAACACCTGGCCCGAGCCAAGCGCAATCTCGCCCTGGAGCGTGGTGAAACCTGTGTCCAACGGGTCGCGGTTCGGGTCGACCAGCACCGAGATGCGCTGCACCTGGTAATCCGCGATGCCGAACGTCCAGATGAATGGCGACAGCGCCAGGAAGATGGCGCCCATCACGAGCAGGTGGCTGCGGCTCACCCCGGCGACGATGACGATGCCGAGCCAGATCGCCCCGAACACCAGCGACGTTCCCAGGTCGGGCTGGATGAACACCAGGCCAACAACCGGGACCATGATCGCGAGCGACAACACCAGGGCCTTGAGTTCGCGCGCGTCGCCGCCATGTTCGCTGAAGAAGCGCGCCAGCAAGAGGATCGTCGCAATCTTGGCGAACTCCGAAGGCTGTACCTGCACCGGCCCGAAGGTGAACCAGCTCTTTGCGCCGCCTTCGGTCGACCCGAATGCGAGGATGGCGATGAGCGAGAGGATCCCCATCAGGTACAGCGCCCACGAATAGTGGATGAAGTGGTGGTAATCGATTTTCGAGACGACCAGCATGGCGACGACGCCCACCACCGCGAATACCGCTTGCTTGGCCGAGGGGTTGTTCAGGCTGGCGACAGGACCTTCGTACCAGGGAAGTGACCCGCTGTAGATCAGCAGGAGGCCATAGATCACGAGCCCGATCGCCGCGAACACCATGACGTAGTCGAACCGGTCCCAGCCCCGCCAGGCGCTGGTCGACGTCCGCACCCGTCCGCCGTAGCCGCCGTACGTCACGCTGCTCACCGGGCCACGTTCTCCATGAAGTACTGGAGGATCTTGCCCGCTACCGGTGCCGCCTTGTCACCGCCAACACCGATGTCGAAATACACCGTTACCACTACCTGGGGATCGTCGTAGGGCGCAAAACCCGTGAACCAGGCGTGCTGAGACTTCGTGCCGTCCTTCTTGAAAAATTCCGCCGTACCGGTCTTTCCGGCGACCGACGCCGCCGGGATGGCCGCCCGCATCCCGGCCCCGTACTGCACCGATCCGAGCATGCCTTCCCGGATGACCTGCAGATACTCTTCCGAGACACCCACGTCCTCGTACCTTGTCGTGATGGTCCGGACGGTCGTTCCGTCCGGGGCCACCACCCGGTTCACGATGTGGGGGGTCACCAGCTTCCCGCCGTTCGCCACCGCGGCCGTCATCCGTGCGATCTGCAGCGGCGTGGCCAACACGTCGCCCTGCCCGATGGCCGTGTTGTACGTGTCGCCCAGGCACCACTCGTTCTCGCCCGGGTTAAAGCCCTCGCCCACGTAGGTCCGGCGCTTCCAGCCCGGGTCGGGCACGCGCCCCGGGTCCTCCCCGTACAGGTCGATGCCGGTCACCTTGCCGAATCCGAAGCGACGCGCCCAGCTCGCCAGCACGGTCGCCGAAGTCTCGACGTCTTTCCCCAGGCCCTTCACCCGCTCCAGGTCGCCGCCCGCTGTTAGCCACATGAAGATGTTCGACGACCAGGCGATGCCCGCCCGCACGTCCATCATCTGGTTGTGGCACCGCCAGTCGGGGTACTCGTAGAGGATGTCGTTTTCGCCCTTCACTTCCAGGCGGCACCCGATGTAGTAGCTCGTCGTCGGGGTGATGCTCCCCTCCATGAGCCCCGCGGCCGACGTCACCAGCTTGAACGTTGAGCCCGGGGCGGCGGGCGAGAGTGCCTTGTTCAGGAATGGGTAGGTCGTGGTGTTGGTCGCGAGTGCCTCGAGCTCGGCCGACCGGTTCCGCGAATCGGCGAAAATGTTGTTGTCGAAGGTGGGAATCGAAACGAGCGAATACACCTCGCCGGTGTTCGGGTTCATCACCACCGCCGAGGCGATGCGTGCCGCTCCCCAGGTCCCGCTGGGGTCCTCCATCGACGACTCCAGTAAGTCGGCGACGTACTGCTGGAGCCCCATATCGATCGCGAGCTCCAGGCTGTTCCCCGGGACCGGGTCTTTCGTCCCGATCTGGTTGATGAGGCGTCCCTGCGCGTCCTGCTCGGCGGCCTGGTACCCGATCTGTCCGCGCAGGTCGCTCTCGTAGCGTGCCTCTATCCCGTCCTTGCCGACGGGCTCATCGAGTTGATAGCCCTGCTGGCGCAAGGATTTCGCCTCTTCCGCCGTCTGCGGTCCGATGTACCCCAGGATGTGCGAGAACTCCGGTCCTGCCGTGTACTCCCGGCCGGGAGTGATGGCCAGGCTCACCCCGCGCATGTCGACCGACGCCTCCTCCAGCGCAAGTGCCTGGTCCTTCGTGAGGTTGGTTGCAATCGTGATGTCGATGTAGCCGCGACCGGCTGCTTCCGCCTCGTCGACTCGCGCCTGGACCTCGAGCGGAGAGACACCGATCAGGTCTTGCAACTTCAGGTAGATGCGGTAGCGGGCATCACGGGATTGCGGCAGGACTTCGGGCAGGATCTTCGCTGAGTACACCCCCACGTTTTGCACCAGCGGCTCGCCGTTGCGGTCGAGGATGAGGCCACGGGTGGGGAGGATGTTCTTCTGGATGATGTGGTTCTCTTCGGACCGTCGTGCGAACTCCGCCCCTCTGATGATTTGCATCTCCACCAGCCTGACGGCCAGGATGCCGAACAGCACGAGCACCGCGAGGCGCAGCACCATCAGGTTCCCGTGAGGGCGGTTTCGGCTCGTGCCACCGGGCGCCTTGAAGCCGTCGTCGAGGATGCTCATCGGCTAGTAGTACCTGCTTCGCTGCAGCGTCAGTCCTCGCCCGCTCCAGCCCGCGACCCGCATTGGAATGTAAACCACCGTGAGTAACACCGCGTCAAGGACGAAGCCCGGGACCAGGACATCCCTAACGAGCACCCCAAACGCACCGTCGGCGCCCCCTGCCATTGCCCCCAGCGCCAGCAGCACCCGCACCCATGCCCCGGTCATCACCATCATCGCGAATGTCCTGAGGTAGTGGTTGACTGGCACCGCCGATTCTTCGATCGCGAGCCCGAGCGGCAGCAGCGGCAGGTACGCGAGCAGCATCAGCCCGGGGGCGCGGTCGGAAAGAAAGCCCACCGCGATGGCGGCGATGGGGGTGAGCACCATGACCGGGGAGGGGCTGCTGAACGCCGCGACGAGTACCAGGAGCAACAGGACAAACTCCGGTGTGGCCCCGGAAACGGGGAACAGCGGCGCAACCGTCACCTGGGCGATGGAGGCGAGCAGGACACCAGCTCCAAGGACGACTGCTCTCATTCAGTCCTCCAGCGAGAGCCGCTCGGGGATGAAGCTGATGTTCACCAGCACTGTTGTCGCCGTCCCAAGGCGCACCAGCGGCTGGATGGAGACCTTCTTGTAGAGGTCCTGGTTCGTTCCCGAGACCTCGCTCACGACGCCGATCGGGATACCCTTCGGGTAATTCCCGCCCAGCCCGGCCGTCACGACCGTGTCGCCGACCTTGATGTCGCCCTGCGCGAGGTCGAGGATGAGCCCCCGGTCCGGCGTCCCCTTCACGATGCCGTCGGCGCCCGTCCCGGCCACCTCGGCGCGCACTTTGCTCCGCGCATCGGTGATGAGCCGGACAAACGATGTCTCGGCGGTCACCTTCGTGATGGTGCCCATCAGCGACCCTTGCGAGCTCAGCACCACCATGCCCACCTGGATGCCAGAGGACGAGCCCCGGTCGATGCTGACTTCCTGCTGAAACGGTGTGCTCGCCCGGTGGACAATGTTGGCGACGACCCGCGTCTCGTCCTCTCCGCCCTGGGTGATCTGGAGCAGACCCTCGAGCTCCTTCACGCGCTGGGCATCCTGCTGGAGGCCCGCGATCTGGTTTCGCAGGTCCTCGTTTTCGAGCCGAAGGCGGTTGTTCTCGTCCTGCAGGTCGCCCAGTTCGTTGAAGTCGGAGAGCACGGCGGCAACCGGCTTGAAGACGGCGGTGAGGACGCTTTCAACCGGCGATGTCGCGCGCAGAAAGAGCCCCTGGAACGGATTCAACAATCCCGCCTGCCCGATGATGGCCAGCAGCAACGCCAGGCCGATCATCGAAGCCACCCACCATGAGTACCGCGAGAATATCAGCATGGAATCACCAGGGGGCGCGGTTCGATGCTACCGCCCGGGCCGGCGGGAAGCCAATTGCGATTGCACCTTGTTCAGCAGTTCCGATTCCTCCAGCACCTCCCCCGCGCCGCGCACCACGCACAGCAACGGGTCCTCCGCCACATAGACCGGGAAGCGCGTCTCCTGGCTCAGCCGCCGGTCGAGGCCGCGGAGGAGCGCTCCGCCCCCGGCCAGGGCGATGCCGTGGGCCATCAGGTCGCTCACCAGCTCCGGTGGCGTCACTTCGATCGAGGAGCGCACCGCTTCGACGATCGCGCTGATCGAACCGGCCAGCGCATCGCGGATTTCCACGGTGCTCACCTCAACGGACTTCGGCAGCCCCGTCGCCAGGTCGCGTCCGCGAATGTCGATAGTCTCTTCCGGTTCGAGCGGCGCGGCTGAGCCCGCCACCTTCTTGATTTCTTCCGCGGTCCGTTCGCCGATCAGCAGGTTATGGACCTGCCGCGCGTAGGCAATGATGTCCTGGTCCATCTCATCGCCAGCCACGCGGACGGACGTGCTCACCACCATGCCGCCAAGCGAGATGATCGCCACCTCGGTGGTGCCGCCGCCGATGTCGACGATCATGCAGCCCGCCGCCTCCATCACAGGCAGGCCAGCGCCAATCGCGGCCGCCATCGGCTCTTCGATGAGATAGCAGCTCCGCGCCCCCGCGTTGAGCGCCGCCTCGTGCACGGCCCGCTTTTCTACCTCCGTTACGCCGCTGGGAATGCCAACCACCACGCGCGGCTGTGCCAAGAAGCTCCGATCATGTACCGCGCGGATGAAGTAGCTCAGCATCTTCTCGGTGACTTCGAAGTCCGAGATGACGCCATCGCGCAGCGGGCGCACAGCGACGATGTTGGCGGGCGTCCGGCCCACCATCCGCTTTGCTTCGGCGCCGATCGCGAGGATCTTCTTGGTGGTCCGGTCGATAGCCACGACCGACGGCTCATCGATGACGATCCCCCTGCCCTTCACCATCACCAGCGTGTTTGCCGTGCCGAGGTCGATCGCGATGTCGTGCGAGAGGAAACCGAAGAGGCTGCTGAGGGGATTGAAGAAGGCCAAGAGTGCGACCTGTTGTTGGTACGAGCCGCGAGGAGCCGCGGAGATGTAGCCTGTTCATTATACGCGCCATAACCGGGCGCGCGAATCTCCGAGAGTTTGTGTTCAGAAAATGGTACGGATGCTTTGCTAAGCGCGAGAAAGCGCCTCCAGCGCCGCCTCACCGCCTTCCAGTAGCACCTTGAAGCCAGATTCGTCGATCACCTTCGTCCCCAGTTGCTGCGCCTTCGTCAGCTTCGACCCGGCTTCCGCCCCTGCCACCAGGTAGTCCGTCCCCCTGGTCACCGAACTGCCCACCTTTCCACCGGCTGCCCGGATGAGGTCTTCCGCCTCGCCGCGCGACATGCTTTCCAGCCGGCCGGTCACCACCACGGTCAGCCCCGCGAGCGGCCCCCCGGCGGCACCGGGCCCGGCGGCATGCCTCGGGTTCACGCCGTGCTCCACCAGCCGCCGGACGATATCGCGGTTTTCCGGGCGCGCCACCCAGCCGGCAATGCTCGCCGCCACCACCGGACCGATCCCCTCGATCTGCTGGAGCTGCTCCTCCGTTACATCCAGGAGCGCCTCCAGGCTCCCAAGCCGTTCAGCGAGCAATCGCGCTGTTTCGAAGCCCACATGGCGGATCCCCAGGGCGAAGAGCACGTTCGGAAGCGGCCGCTGCTTGCTCGCCTCGATGCCGCGCATCAGGTTGGCCGCGCCCTTCTCCTTGATGCCCGGCAGCGTCATCAGTTTCTCTGGCGTCAGGTCGTAGATTGCCGCGACATCTCGCGCCAGCCCCGAATCGAACAGGGCGTAGGCCATCCGTTCCCCGAGCCCTTCGATGTCCATCGCGCCACGGCTGGCGAAGTGTTCAATCATCCGGATCTGTTGCGCCGGGCAACCTGCGTTCGAGCAGTAATAGGCCGCCTCGTTCTCCTCTCGCGTCACCGGTGCTCCGCAGGCGGGACATTCCGCCGGCATCGACCACTCCCGCTCTTCGCCCGTGCGAAGGCTCAACACCGGGCCGACCACCTGGGGGATCACCTCCCCCGCGCGCTGCACGATCACGGTGTCGCCCTCGCGGATGTCCTTCCGCCGGATGTCGCCTTCGTTGTGCAGGGTGGCCATCGATACGGTCGCGCCGCCAACCACGACCGGTTCGAGGACGGCGAACGGCGTCAGCACGCCGGTCCGACCGACGTTGACGTCGATACGACGCAGCCTGGTGGTGCGCTGCTGGGGCGGGAACTTGAACGCGGTAGCCCAGCGTGGCTCCCTGCCGACATACCCCAGCCGGTCCCAGGCGCGGGTGTCATCGACCTTCAGCACCACGCCATCGATGTCGTAGTCGAGCCGCTCGCGCTCCCGGCCCCACCAGGCGATCCGCTCGTGCACATCGTCGAGGTTCGGGTGCAGTCGCGTTTGCGGGTTGACCGTGAACCCCATCGCTGCGAGCCAGGCGAGCGTCTCGTGATGGCTGTCGGGCCGGCTTCCCTCGCACCAACCCAGCTGGTACACGTACATCGCCAGCGGCCGGCTGGCGGTGATCGATGGGTCCTTCTGCCTCACCGAGCCCGCGGCAGCGTTGCGCGGATTGGCGTACAGCGGCAGCGGCCGTCTTCCCTGCTTCTCGCGCTCGATGTTCTGCTCGCCGATCGCGGCGTTCATCTCCTCAAATCCGCTCTTGCTCATGTACACCTCGCCCCGCACCTCGAACCGGGCGGGGTACTCGCCACTGAGCAACTTCGGAATAGTGGCGATGGTCCGCAGGTTCTCGGTCACGTTCTCTCCACGGAAGCCATCGCCCCGCGTGGCCCCCTGGACGAACCGGCCGTTTTCGTAGACCAGTGCGATCGCCAGGCCATCGATCTTGGGCTCGGAGGTAATCGGGAAGGAGTCCACCCCCAGCCGCTCGGCGGCCCGCCGGTACCACGCCTGTAGCTCTGCCTCGCTAAAGCAGTTCGAAAGGCTGAGCAGGGGCACGCGGTGCTCCACCACTTCGAACGTGGTGAGCGGTGCGGCGCCGGTCCGCTGTGTCGGCGAATCCGGCGTAATGAGCTCGGGGAAGCGCGCCTCGATCGCGCGCAGCTCGTTCATCAGCTCGTCGTAGACCGCATCCGGGATCTCCGGGCGGTCCAGCTGGTAGTACAGGTAGTTGTGGTAATTGATCACCGAGCGCAGCTCCTCGCTGCGCAGGCGCGCTTCGTACTGGGACATGGCGGAGACATCGGCCATGCGCCGGAGTATACGGACGGAGCCGCCCCCGGGCCTCCTCAATTCGGCTGACGAACCGGGAGTTCGGCCCTCGCGTGCTACACTCGTCTCGCCATGAGTTCGAACCCGGTGATCGTCGTCGACTACGATGCAGGCAACCTCCGCAGCGTTGCCCGGGCGCTCGAACACGTTGGCGCATCTCCCGTGGTCTCGGCCGACCCTTCCGACATCGACAAGGCGGGGGCGGTGGTGCTCCCGGGTGTGGGCGCCGCGGAAGACACCATGTTCAAACTCCGCGAACGCCACCTGGTGGAGCCCTTGCTGGAATACATCGCATCGGGCCGCCCCTTCCTCGGTGTCTGCATGGGCCTCCATGCGCTCCTCGAACGTTCGGAAGAGGGTGGCGGCCAGGATTGCCTTGGCGTGCTGCCCGGTATCGCTCGCCGCTTCGTCCCCGCGCCGGGGATGAAGGTGCCGCACATGGGCTGGAACACCGTGGAGTGGCTCCGTCCCCACCCCATCACCGGGGGCATTCCTTCTGGCACCTACTTCTACTTCGTCCACAGCTATTACCCGACGGTTGCGGACGACGCCTTCGCGCTCGGTGCGACGGAATACGGCGTGACCTTCCCGAGTGTGCTTGCGAGTGGCTACCTTGTGGCCACGCAGTTCCACCCGGAAAAATCTGGCCGCTTCGGCCTGCGCCTCTACGAGAACTTCGTCAACTGGGCACGTTCCGGCGAACCCGTGCCGGTCACGGCCGCGGCCGCCCGATGACCTTCGAGGTCATCCCGGCGATCGACCTGCGCGGTGGCCGCTGCGTCCGCCTGCTCCAGGGCGACTACTCCCGCGAAACGGCGTACTCCGACGACCCGGTCGCCGTGGCCCGCCAGTGGGCCGCCCTCGGCGCGCCGCGTCTCCACGTTGTCGACCTCGACGGCGCCCGCGATGGAGCCCCCCGCAACCAGGAGGTGATGGCGGCGATCTGCCGTTCGGTGGCGGTCCCGGTTGAGGTCTCAGGCGGCATCCGCACCCTCGGGGCGATCGCTGCCGCGCTGGCCTATGGCGCCGGCAGAGTCCAGCTGGGCAGCGTCGCGGTCAAAGACCCGGCACTCACCCGCGAGGCTATTTCCCGGTTTCGCGAGGCTATCGTGGTCTCCATCGACGCCAGGGACGGCGAAGTGCGAACCGATGGGTGGCTACATGGTAGCAACATCAGGGCGATTGACCTGGCGCGCGAGCTTGCCGCCGCCGGCGTTGCCCGGTTGATGTTCACCGACATCGGCCGCGATGGCATGCTCACCGAGCCAAATTTCGATGCCTATCGCGAACTCATCGAGGCCGTTCCCTGCCCGGTTATCGCGTCCGGGGGCGTTTCGCGGGTCGACCACCTCGTCCGCCTTGCCCGGCTCGGATGCGAAGCAGCCATCGTGGGGAAGTCACTCTACGAAGGCGCCTTCACCCTCCCCGAAGCACTCGCCGCGGTGGCCACACTGTAGCTGCATGCGCGGAAATCGACATTCCGCGGGCCACGCTCGACAATCGAGAACGTGCTGACTCGCCGCATTATCCCCTGCTTCGATGTCGATCGCGGACGCGTGGTCAAGGGCGTCTCGTTCGTCGAGCTGCGGGATGCCGGCGACCCGGTCGAGCTGGCCCGGCTCTACGAGGCCGAGGGCGCCGACGAGCTCGTGTTCCTCGATATCACCGCTTCGGCCGACGACCGCGCGACTACCTACGATATGGTCGCCGCCACCGCCGACCAGGTGTTCATCCCGTTCACCGTCGGAGGCGGAATCCGCAGCCCCATCGACATGAAGGTCATGCTGGAGCTCGGCGCCGAGAAGGTGAGCATCAATACCGCCGCCATCCAGAATCCGGACCTCATCAGCGAAGGCGCCTACCGGTTCGGCAGCCAGTGCATCGTCGTTGCCATCGATGCGCGCCGCGTGCCCGAAGAGCCCGGCCGCTGGGAGGTGTTTACCCACGGGGGCCGCAACCCCACGGGGCTCGATGCGGTCGAATGGGCCGTCGAAGCGGTCAACCGCGGAGCGGGTGAGTTGCTGGTCACCAGCATGGATACCGACGGCCACCAGCAGGGCTACGACAACGCCATGCTGCGAGCCATCAGCGATGCTGTCACCGTTCCCGTCATCGCTTCGGGTGGTGCCGGCGGTCCCCAGCACATGGCCGACGCGCTCACGATTGGTGGCGCCGATGCGGTCCTGGCTGCCAGCATCTTCCATTTCGGTACCTACAAGATCGCCGACGTGAAGTCCTACCTGGCCGAGCGCGGAATCCCCATCCGGCCGGTCGACCAGCCATCTGAGTGAGCCCCGCTCCCGCGGGTACGAGGGAGTACTCCATGTCTGAAGCCAGCACCATCTCGTTCGATGCCGACGGCCTCATCCCGGCTGTCGTCCAGGACGCCGATACGCGCGAAGTCCTGGTGCTCGCGTGGATGAACGCGGAGTCGATCGCCCATACCTACCGGACGGGCAGGGTCACCTTCTGGAGCCGCAGCCGCAACGAACTCTGGGAAAAAGGCGCCACCAGCGGCAACGTCCTCCACCTGGCTCGCATTTACAAGAACTGCGAGGCCAACTCCCTGCTCGTGCTCGCCCGCCCCACCGGCCCCGCCTGCCATACCGGCAACACCAGCTGCTTCTACCGCGTGCTCGACCCCGCCGTCGACCTCCCCGGGGATTGAGACGGTGGAGCTCTTCCCCGTCGCTGGCCCCTGGCCCGGTCGCCTCGCCGTCTGCCTCCGGCCGCGCAGTGGGTCCTGGCTCGAAGGCGATATCGCTGCGCTTCGCCGCGCCGGGCACGACCTGCTCGTCTCGGCCCTCACGGCCGAAGAGATCGTCAAGCTCGAACTGGATATCGTCCCCGAAGTCTGCGCCCGCCACGGCGTCGAGTTCGTCCATGTGCCGGTCGGGAACCTCCAGGTTCCGCATCCCGTGCACATCCGGCCCCACCTCGAATCGTGGCACGCGCACCTCGCATCCGGGCGCGGAGTTGCCTTCCACTGCTGGGCCAGCGTTGGCCGTTCTCCCACGCTGGCCGCCGCCACACTCGCGTTTGCTGGCGTACCGGTCGAAGAAGCGTGGGCGCGTATTGAGGCGTCGCGCGGCCGCGAAGTCCCCGATACGCTGGAACAGCGCAGATGGGTCGAGCAGTTCTTCACGCCGCGGCCACCCGGCTAGAACAATCGTTCTAACGCTGGTATGCTACGCAGCCGCAGCCGGCGAACCCCGCTACACTCAGATTTCCGTCTCACCGGCAATCGAACCTCGGAATCGGTCACGACATGCCCCTCGACCATATCCTTGTCCGCGGCGCCCGCGAGCACAACCTCAAGAACATCGATGTCCGCATTCCGCGCGACCAGCTGGTGGTGATTACCGGGCTCTCCGGCTCGGGCAAGTCCTCGCTCGCGTTCGACACGATCTATGCCGAAGGCCAGCGCCGCTACGTCGAATCACTCTCCGCCTATGCGCGCCAGTTCCTGGGGCTCATGGAGAAACCCGACGTCGACCACATCGACGGGCTCTCCCCGGCTATCTCCATCGACCAGAAGTCCACCTCCAACAACCCCCGCTCCACCGTCGGCACGGTCACGGAGATTTACGACTATATGCGCCTGCTCTGGGCGCGCGCTGGCCGGCCCCACTGTCCCACCTGCGGACGTCCCATTGAACGCCAGACTGTCCAGCAGATCGTCGATGCAACCCTGGCCTACCCGGCGGGCTCACGCCTGCTCCTTCTTGCACCTGTGGCCCGGGCGAAAAAGGGCGAGCACGCCGGCATTTTCGACGAAGCGCGCCGCGCGGGCTTCGTCCGCGTCCGCATCAATGGCGAAGTTCGCGACCTCGATGAAGAGATCGTCCTCGACAAGAAGAAGCGCCACGACATCGATGTTGTGGTCGACCGCCTGGTGGTGCCTGAGCCCGGTGACGATCCCACGGCCACGAGCCGGATCGCCGATTCCGTTGAGCAGGCGCTGAAGGTGGGCCAGGGCACCATGCTGGTCGCCTACGCGGGCGGCGCGCGGACCGGACCGGAGCCCGAAGCCGAGCGCATTTTCTCCGAGCATTTCGCCTGTCCCTACGACGGGACGTCGATTGGCGAGATCGAACCCCGCACCTTCAGTTTCAACAGCCCGCACGGGGCCTGTCCGAAGTGCACCGGCCTTGGCGTTGAGATGCAGATCGACCCGGCACTCGTCATCCCGGACCGCACAAAGTCGCTGGCCGGCGGCGCCGTCGAGCCATGGTCGAAGTCTCCCAGCGTCGCGGGCTGGTACATGCGTCAGCTCGAGGCGGTCGCCGAAGACCAGGGTTTCAGCGTCAACCAGCCGGTGAACGAGCTCACCGAGCAACAGCTCCATGCCGTGCTCTACGGTACCGGCGACCGTCTCCTTCGCCTGCGATTCACCAACCAGTACGGCCGCACCCAGACGTACGACACGAAGTACGAAGGCGTCGTGAAGAATCTGCAACGCCGCTACAAGGAGACAGACTCGGACTACGTGCGGACGGAAATCGAGAAGTACATGGGCTCGGTTCCCTGCCCGGAGTGCAATGGCCTGCGGCTGCGCAAGGAGGCCCGGAGCGTCCTCATCGATGGCAAGCCCATTGTCGAGGTGACGAACCTCAGCATCACGGCGGCTCGCCAGTGGTTCGACCGGCTCGCCGGGCCCGATACGCCGCTGAGCCCGCGCGAACAGACCATCGCCTACCAGATCCTCAAGGAAATCCGGTCGCGGCTTGAATTCCTGGTCGATGTCGGCCTCGAGTACCTCACCCTGAATCGTGTCTCCGGGACGCTTTCTGGCGGGGAGTCCCAGCGCATCCGCCTGGCTACCCAGATCGGGTCCGCCCTCATGGGGGTGCTCTACATCTGCGACGAACCGTCGATCG
>CAYUVT010000011.1:0-33168 GCA_964448165.1 uncultured Anaerolineaceae bacterium
CGCGGGTCGATATCGGCATCGTGGCGGTACCCGCTGCGGCTGCCCAGGGGGTTGTGGATAAGCTCGTGGCGGCCGGGATCCGCGCGATCCTGAACTACGCGCCCATCACCGCCCACGTCCCGCGCGACGTGGCAATCCGCCACATCGACCCCGTGCTGGCCATGCAGAGCATGACCTTCTACATCAAGCGGGCTGAGCCGGGGGCGAAGTAGGGGATTTTGCATCTGGCTATTGCATGTTGAACAGGGCTGGCGGGCCTGCCTTCCGGAGGAACGGCGCGGCCCGCCAACATCGAACCCCTGAAGCGCGAGGGATGCTCTGCCTGCCCTGCTGGTCGCACCGGGAACGCCCCGATGCGGACTCAGTACGGTAGCCGGCCGGGAGGCATCTGACTGACCGGCGGTGAGGTACGAGAAGGCCGGTAGGAACCGGCCCTTCTCGCAACAGGGGAGTCACACAGGCGCGCCCGCACCCGGTGGATCAAGCTTTCTCGACCCGGACCTTGCTGTCGTAAAAGACAGCGCTCCCTCCCACGGGGTCGAAGAGTGCGGTAGCGGTGACCTTCGGGTCCTGGCGCATGGCTGCGTTGGCGTGGAAGCCGAGCATCCTGCGCTTATCACCTTTGATGGTCTTGCCGTTGACGGTGATGTCCTGGGCGCCATAGGCCCAGTGGCCGAAGCCGAGGGCGAACGCGACCACGCCCGGGCGAATACCCTGGGTGACTTTCACCGCCCCTTCGATGACCTGGCTGTCGCCATTTCCGAAGTCCCACTCGCCCTTGGGATTCGAGGATGAGGTGATGCGCACGCGGTCCCCGTCCTCGATCTTTCTCGCTTTCGCGTCCACCTCGTTCATCAGCAGGTGGTTCTCGGGCAGCAGTGCTTTCAGCCAGTAGTTCCCGGGAGTCCGGCTCTTCGTGGCCGAGATTTCGCGGTAGGTGATGAGGTTGAGATCGTAACCATCACCCGTGTCGTCGAGCACAGTCCCGTCGAACGCCATGCTCGGCGGAATGTAGGTGGCGACCGGGGGCAGACTCTTGCCGGTGCCGGCATGCTTCACGCCCACGTTCTTTTCGAGGTAGATGTTGATGAGCTTTCCGAACTTCGTGCCGGTCGGGACGATATAGGGCTCATCGAACGAGCCGGGACGCACTCCGTCTCCGGGGTAGCCCTTCTCGTAGGCCTGGAACCGGCCGCCCCGCTCGAGCACGGCCACGACGAGCGGCCACAGGTCGCCGGTGATGCGTTTCCACCGCTCGACGTCGAACACAGCCTTCGGCAGATGGGCCCGGGCGGCGACGAACGTGGCGATGTCTTCTTCGGAAGCCGGTTTCACCGAGTCCGAGCCGTCCTTGGCTTCGCCGAAGGCAAGGTTGGCTACCATGCGGAGGTACAGGTCATCCGGGTGGTTATAGTCCATGCCCTCTCCGAGACCGTTCGGCCCGAAGTTTGGAAGTTCCAGTTTCTCCGCCATCGCCAGGAGCAGGGCCTCGAACTGCATCGCCATCTCCTGGCCGTACACCGTCACCGTCGGAGTCAGCGGGGCGATGGCCGGCTGGCGGACGCCCTGGACCTTGAAGGTGATGGAGGGATGCGAGCCGCCAAACTCCCAGCGCTCCAGGTAGGTGACGTCGGGGAAGATGTAGTCCGCGTACATGCTGGTTTCGCCGACGATAATGTCGCTCGCCACGAAGAGCGGGAGCTTTTCGACGTCCTGCAGGATGGGAATCCAGGTGTTGCCGGCAGGAAGCGAGTAGACAGGCGAGCCCATGTACATGAACGCCGCTTTTATCGGGTACGGGTAGGCATCACCCGCCGAGGGGATGATCTCCTCGTAGACATCCGATGCGAGCGGGTACCAGTTCCGTTTCGCCGGGTAGTTTCCATCGAAGATCGTCGTCTCTTCGAACTTGTTCTCGTGGCGGATGAGGCTGATGCCGAACGGCGTGAGGGCGCCGGGATTGGCGGACCCGAGCTTGAATGGCCCCTCAGCCTTGGCGCCGGAGAGGTCGTAGGTGCTCGCGTAGACCTGGCCGCCGCGCCAGTCGTAGTTGCCGATCAGCAGACCGAGCGCATTCCAGGCGAGGACGTTGTAGTACCCGTTGGTGTGCTGACTGACGCCCCGATGGATGTCGAACGCCGCGTTCTTCCCATGTGAAGTGAATTCTCGCGCGAGTTCGACGATGGCCGACGGTTCGAGTCCCGCGATCTCCGCCCACTCCTCGATACTCTTCTCACGGGACGATTCGAAGAGCACCTGCAGTCCCGACTGCACCTGGATGCCCTTGACGGTGGTGCTCACGAGCGGCTGGCCAGTGGCCGGGACCTTGCTGTCGTTGGGGTCGAACAGTACAGGTTCGCCGTCGGCTCCAAGACCGACGAACGGGTTCGTGGTGTACTCAATGCCTCCGGCGGTGACCCACTTGCTGACCTTTTTCCCTTCGACCTCGCTATCGACCTTTTCGACGAGCTTGATGTCGGTTCCACGGAGGAACGCGCCAGGCTTCCCATCGGCGACCTTGACGAGCCAGCCGGCGTTGCACCACGTCGGCTCTCCAGCCTTCGTTGCGGCTGCCTTGTTCAGGGCACTCAGGTATCGCTCGTCGAACCGGCGGTTTTCGATGATCCACCGGATCATGGCGAGTGCGATTGCCCCTTCCGAGCCAGGCTTATTCGGAAGCCATCGCCAGGCTTTCGCGGCGGTCTTGGAGAGCCGGGGATCGATGACCGCGTACTTGAACTCGCCGCTGGCGAGATTGTTTGTGATGCGCGGCACGCGGTTGGTTGGGCCGTAGTTGCCTTCGAAGGGCGATGCGCCGACGAAGATAACGAATGCGGCCGACGCAACATCGCCTTGCCAGTAGGCCTTGGCTCCCCCGGTGAACTTGGAACCATCCCACTGGTCGCTCATCGACTTGCCGGCAAAATACAGGCTCCCCTGGCACACCGTGGTGTGTCCGTGGCGATTGACGCTCCCAAGCCCTGAACCGAAGAAGCGATGGGCGATATCGGAACGGCCGCCCTTCTTGCGTCCCCAGAAGTACAGGATCTGGTTGTTCTTCGGCCCGAAATCCGGGTGTTCCGGGTCGATCATCTTGTCGAGGTCGTTCTTGAAGTCGACTTTGAACTTTTCGACCAGGGCCTTCTTCTTCGCTGGATCGGACTCGGCCCAGATGGCCTTAACCGCCGTCCCCATTGCCGAAAGCAGCTTTGGGTCGGTTACGGCGCGGAGGCTGCGCAGGCCCTCGACCTCGCGGTCCTCCTCACCTGGCACCGATGAGAAGAGCTTGCCGCCTTCCACAATCTCGGTGACCGCTTGATCGAACGGGATGGTCACCCACTTGTTCTCGCCGCGCTTCCCGGCCCGCTTGAGCACCTGGACGATCCGCATCGGGTCGTAAGCAGCCTGGAGCCCGGCCTGTCCCTTCGGGCAGATCGGCGCGTCGATCATGGCCGTCTCTTTGACGGGCAGCTCGTAATTGAGGTGCGGGATCAGGTTCCAGGGTGAGTATGGATTGCCGTCAATCTTCGCGGCCACGCCATCGATGAGCTTCACCTTGATGCCGCACTGGGTGTTGCATTGCTGGCAGATGGTGAGGATCTGGTGGTCTGGGCGCGCCAGGATGTACGTGTCGCCGTTGGCCTCCTGGCTGAGCACGCTCCGGACCGTTGGGAGCGCGCCGAGGAAGGCAACTCCTGCTCCGGTGGTTGCTGCCGCGCGGAGGAATCCGCGGCGGCTGAGGGGCCGGCGGGGGGCGCCGGTGGGCTGTTCAACTGGAGTCTTCATTGCGCCGCGACCTCCGAATCGGTGGCAAACAGGCGAAGGCGATCGATCCCGAGCATGAAGGCGAGGGTGGCAAGCCCGACGACTCCGGCAGTGACCGACCACTCAACCAGGCTGGGGACGTAGTCGAATCCGAGGTGGGGGCCGGTGAAGGCCGTTGTCAGACCCTCGAGTTCTGGGATTGCGAGGGCGGGGAAGATGATGTTCGCTCGTGCGACGGCGAAGCCGACAAGCACGAACACACCCATCAGCCCATCCTCAATCCCTGGCCCGCGGCTGTGCCTGATTGTCAACAGGACGAACGGGAGTGCCATGCCGAGGCCCAGCTGGAGGATCCAGAACGCCCATCCGTAATCACCGAACAGGACGAGCCGAACAGCCTCTTCCGCGTCTTCTCCGCCGGTGTAGAGGGCGAGCGAGAAGTCGGTCCAGAGGTAGTAGGCCTTCACGAGAAGCAAGACGGCCATCGTGAGCCGAAGCACCCGAAGCTGCCCGGCCCGGCGTGAATCGGGTGGCGCGAACCATGCGAGCGCCACGAGGACCAGGGCGACCCCCGATGCCAGGGAGAAGACCGGGAACTGAGCGGGAAGGCCGCCCACATGCCAGGACTGGCGGGTGGCGTTGACACCCAGGAGCGCACCGACGCCACCGCTCAGGAAGATGGCCAGCACCACCCCGACGGCCATCAGCACCTGGACGGATCGAGCGTTCGGCCTGCGGCTCACCATCACGAGGGCAGCGGCCACGACAGCCGTGAAGATGGAGTAGCCCCAGACCAGCTGGGCCATTGGGGCGCCGAAGTTCGGGTGGATGTAGACGCGCCAGATACGCTCGTAGTGACCGAGGTCCAGCCCGATCGACATGAGCGCTGCCGGCATCGAGACCATCGCGCCCCACAGGCCGTACTTCCCGGTGCCGCGGAACAGCTTCAGGCGGAACAGGTAGTCGAGACTCGCTACCATGAACGAACCGGTCGCCACACCGGCGAAGAACAGGTACATGGCGACCCACAGACCCCAGGTGGTGTACGACCCGTAGTTCACGTCGCGTTCGCCGATGAAGAGGCGGACAGCGATGCCGTAGATGCCCGCGACGAGGGCGAGCGCTCCTACGGCGTAGACGGCTTTCCTGAGCAATGCTGAGTTGTTCATCCTGCTCCCTCAGACCAGGTAGTACACGCGGGGCTTGGTGCCCAGCTCTTCCTTGAGCCGCATCACATTGGGCGATGCGATGAGCCTGGCCACATGGCTATCCGGGTCGTTGGCGTCGCCGAAGAACGTCGCCCGGCCGATACATGTGGTCACGCAGGCCGGCAGCTCCCCGGCCTTGATCCGGTGGAGGCAGAAGTGGCACTTGCGGGCATTGCCGATCGGAGAGCCGTGGTCGTTCCTCGTGCGTTGCTTGCCGTATTCGAAGTTCGGCGCCCGTTCATAGTCGTCCGCGCGTTCGCGCCCAAGAACGACTTCGCTGTCATCCGGCGTGTCTTCGGTGTAGGTGTAACCGAAGTCGGCGGTGCGGGCGCCATACGGGCATGCTGTCAGACAGGCGCGGCAGCCGATGCACTTGTTGTAGTCCACCACGACGATGCCGTCGTCGTTCGTGTAGGTGGCGGTTACCGGGCAGACGGGCGTGCAGGGCGGCTCTTCGCACTGCATGCAGGGACGAGGTGTGAACCGCCGCGTGACATTCGGATAGGTGCCGACTTCCTCTTCGAGCACCGGGCGGTAGACCACTCCCGGCGGGAGCTTGTTCTCGGCGATGCAGGCGATGGTGCAGGCATGGCATCCAACACACTTCCTCAAGTCGAGCACCATCACCCAGCGCCGATCCTCCTTCGGCCTGGTGAGCGCCCGCTGGAGTTCGGACTGCATCTGGATGACGAGGTCGTCGGTGGCCGTCACATCGAGCGCCAGGCGATTCGCCTCGGGGAAGCCCTCCGGCTGTTGCTCGTCCTCCGCCAGCACGGTTGCGGGGACTGCACCGGATGCGACCCCGGCAGCGACCGCGCCCGCCTTGAACAGGCTCGACACAAGCCTGCGCCGGTTCATATCGCGGCCAAAGAGACGCCCGCTATCCGTGGCCCCACCGGGCGCGCCCTGGTCTGTGTCCTGGGGAGTTGCGTTCATGGGCGCATCTCTTCCTTCCTGGCCCAGAAAATCGCGTGAGGGGCGACTCCGCAGGACGGAATCTTGAATCTCATTCGAATCCCCTGATTGCGGCGAGTTTGGTGGCAACCGCATGCCTACAGGGTGCTCCGGCAAGCACACTGCGTAAGCGGTCGTCCGTTCGAACTTTCATCGCGGGTTCTTGCGGCGCCGGGGGTCGGTTGCCATCGCGGAAAGTTGGGATGGCGGGGCATGCCATCCCTCGAAAACGCGATGGCCCCGGGGACTACTGGCCGTCGGCCCCCAGCAGCCCTTGTTTGAGGGCATACCGGACGAGCTGCGCCCTGCCATGCAACCCGAGTTTCTCGGAGACGTGTGTGCGGTGGGTCTCCACCGTGCTCACGCTGATGCCCAGCTCGTTCGCAATCTGCTGGGCCGAGTACCCCAGTGCCACCAGGCGCAGCACCTCAGTCTCGCGCGGTGAGAGGTCCGGCCTGGCCCGCTCAGGCGCCGGCGGCGGTTGAGACTGCTTGAGGTACAGGTCGATGAGGTGCCGCGTCAGTGACGGATGGACGAACGTCTCGCCTCGTTGGACGGCGCGAATCGCGGCGACGAGCTCCGCATCAGCTGCCTGCTTCATCACGTAACCGGCCGCCCCAAGCTGGAGGAACTGCTGCAGATACGCCTCGTCGTCGTACATGGTGAGCACGATGATGCGGACGCCGGGCAGTTCATTCCGGATCGCACGGGCGGCTTCGACGCCATTCATTCCCGGCATCCCGATATCCAGCAGGAGCACGTCTGGCTGAAGCTCGCGTGCACGGGCGACGGTCTCTTCGCCATCTGCCGCCTCACCCACCAGCTCGAAGTCTGCCTGGGCCGAGAGGATGAGTTTGAGCCCGGACCGCACCAGCGTGTGGTCGTCGGCAATGAGGATGCGGATGGGAGTCTCGCGCTGGTCAGTCATGGGGCACCTGCACAAAGATGGCGGTCCCGCGCCCGGGTTCCGACTCCACCGTCAGGGTACCGTTCACGAGAGCGGCCCGCTCCTCCATGCCAAGAAGACCCAGCCCGGGCGATGTGGACCCGCGACCGGCCCGGCCGGGGTCGAACCCGGCGCCATCGTCTTCAACAACCATGATCACCGCTCCCGGCCTCCGCTCGAGCAGCACGTTCACGCTCGAGGCCCTTGCGTGGCGCAGCACATTGGTCAGCGCCTCCTGGGCGATTCGATAGAGGGCCGTCTCGACATCGGGGCGGAGCCGCGCGACATCCGGGGAGGCGTGGAACTTCGTCGCGATGCAGTGTTTCGCCCCGTAATCGGAGACGTAGCGACGTAGCGCCGCCACGAGCCCCAGGTCGTCGAGGCTGCTCGGCCGAAGGTCGCGGGCGAGGTCGCGCATGAGGTCGAGGGCGTGGTGCGCCGTGCTCTTCAGCTCAGCGGCCTGGGCGCGCACATCTTCATCCGAGACCGCGGCCTCGATCCGCGTCAGGCCCAGAATCACCGACGTCAGCGCCTGGCCCGCGTCGTCGTGAAGTTCGCGCGCTATGCGCTTTCGCTCGTCCTCCTGGGCGGCCAGCACGCGGGCGAGGAGTTGCCCGCGTTCTTCTTCTTTCTCCCGCAGCTGGCTGGTCATCCCATCAAATGCCCGCGCCACCTGTCCGAGGTCAGGATGCCCGTAAAGCGCTTCCTGGGTGTGGGTCTCGCCACGGCCGACGGCACGAGCCCCCTCGGCCAATTGTTCGAGCGGGCGGATCAGCACCGTCGCCAGCACCCACGCCACGGAAAGCCCGCTGATGAGCGCGACGCCGGTGAGCGCCAACAAGTTGCGTGTCATGGTATCAACCTGGCTCTGGACTGGCTGGCGCGTGAAGCCAATCCGGATGACGCCCTGGCGGCCACCCTGGATCGGGTAGGCCACATCTCGAACGTCGCCTTCGTTCGTGCTCACGGTGAGCAGCGAAGCGTGTTCGCCCGGCTGGACGGTGTTCGCCTCGCGCAGGCCCGCGGGGAGCGCTCCCGTGAAGGTGCTCGCCCGGACCTTTCCCTGTTCATCGAAGACCACGACGTAGCGGACGTCGTCGTGATTCGAGGCGAGATCCTGCACCCTTCGATGCAGGCCGAAGATGTCGTTTGTCAGGAGCAGGTCGACAGAATAGCCCTCGAGTTCATGAGCGATCGCCATGGCACGGCGGTCGAGTTCATCCGCCGCGGTGTTCGACAGAGTCGTGCGTGCGTACAGCGTCCCAACAGTGCCGAGCACCAGGATGAGGCCCGCGATCGCGACGAGCATCTTTTTTCGCAGATTCAGCGATGCCCCGATGGCGCGCATCTGCCGGGGCCCTACGGCGCCAGTCCGCGTTCGCGGAGGTAGGTCCGCATCTCGCGCACCGAATCGTACATGCCGTCTTCGGCAACCACGAACCTGTCGATCCGCAACCGTTCGAGGATCTCCTTCCCCTCGGGGTCGCCGCTCATTTCGAGGAACACGCGCCGGAGGTCGGCCTTCGTCTGTTCGTCGAGCTTCGGGTTCACGGCCAGGGGGTTGATGCCGTAGGGTCCCCAGCGCTCGATGACTCTCAGGCGCGCAACGAGTTCTGGCTCGGTCGATGCGAGGTAGTCGTAAACGAGGCTATCGACGGCAGCGGCGGTCACCACTCCATCCGCGACGGCGCGGACCGAGCTTTCGTGGGAGTACGTGAAAATGGTCTGGCTGAAGAAGGCATCCGGGTTCGTGCCGAGGCGCGCGAGCTCATACGTGGGGACCAGGCGCCCGGTGTTGGAGAGCGGGTCGCTAAAGGCAAAACTGGCGCCGCGCAGGGCCGAGAGGGACGTCGCTTCGCTGTTGCGGCCAACAATGAGGAAGGAGTAGTAGACCCGTTCGCCATTGATTTCCGGCACCGCCAGGAGTTCCATTCCGAAGTCATCCTGCCCCTGCAGGTACGGATTGGTGCAGACGAGTGCGACGGTCACGTCTCCAGACTTGAGGAGGTCGTTGATCTCGGTGTACGTCTTCCCCTGAACCAGCTCGACGGGCCGCTGCAGCCGGTCTGCGAGGTACGCGGCAAGTTCGTCGTAGAGCGCCGACGTGGTCCTTGCGGAGAGGACCGGGGCGATGCCAATGCGGAGAGGGGCCCCGTCGGCACCGGGCACCGGGCTCAGTTCGACGCCCGATGACAGCTCCGGCCGGGAAAAGTCGATATCGGTGGCGTCACCGGAGCAGGCGGAGGCCACCGTTCCGAGCAACAGTGCACCCGACAGCAACCCGGACGCCGGCCACCCGAAGACGACCGAACGCCATGTGCGCCCGCCTGCCCGCCCGCGATCGGCGCGGCAGTTCGCCACCGGCATCCTCCCTCATGGCGTGTCTTCCCGATCAACTCCGACCGTACGACTCCGCCCCCTCGACGGACAGGATCGAACGGCGACACCCGCTGAGGCCGTTGGTCGGAAGTTGGGGTCGTTGAGCCGTGGCCGGAGCCCGGGATGGTGCCGCAATGGAAGTCCGCGATCCGGCGCCCATCGCTGCCGCGGGCGCCCCAAGGCGCCGTCGGCGTCGAGAAGTCCACCTGCATCGGATTTTATGTCGCCCTGTAGCAGCGGTGACCAGGCAGGCTTAACGTCTGGGCAGGAAGGATTCCAGAGCGTAGCCTCAACCACCAGGCGGACGAACCCTGCCACCAGAGTCTCCGGAGGAAGAGATTGACGGCCTACGCCACGGGGGCAGTGGAGCGCATTGTGGCCACCCTGGGCGCCCGCGGCGATGCGGACCGCGCCGCGGCCATGGCGGCGTACATGCGCGGCAAGTTCCCCTTCCTGGGCGTCCCGGCAAACGAACGCCGCGCGCTCCACAAGTCCGCTCTCGGTGGCATGCCGGCCCCGTCCGAGGCAGACCTCACGGAGCTTTCACGTGCGCTCTACGCGCTTCCCGAACGCGAGTACCAGTACGTCGCCGTCGACCACCTCGTTCGATGGGTGGGCAAGTGCGGGCCGGGGTTCCTGGCGGCTGCTCGCGAACTCATCACGACGAAGTCCTGGTGGGACACGGTGGACGGGCTGGCGGCGCAGGTGGTCGGTCCGCTGGTGATGGCCTATCCGGAGCTGACAGCCGAGATGGACCGCTGGGTCGATGAGCCCGACATCTGGGCCGCGCGGTCGGCGATCCTGCACCAACTCAGGTACAAGACCCGGACCGACGCCGACCGGCTGTTCGCCTACTGCGAGCGGCGGGCCGGGGACCGCGAGTTCTTCATCCGCAAGGCGATCGGGTGGGCGCTGCGAGAGTACTCGAAGACGGACCCGGCGGCAGTGCAGGCGTTCATCGCGCAAAACGACACGAACCTGAGCGGGCTTTCGAAGCGGGAAGGGATGCTCTGGATCACGGGCAGGAAGCCGCGCCAGCGCGAATGATGGGCCGCAAGACCGGCCCTGCGCTTTACGCTGTTCCGATTGCTGGGCCATTCGCGATTGTGGTATGGATACGGTGACCCGAAGGGCAGGAACCGGGGGGCGCCGGAGCGACAGCCATGGAACAGAAGCTAACGGAGCGTGAGTGGGAAATTGCGGTGTTGGTGGCCTACGACATGACGCGGCGCGAGATCGCACTGGTGACCGGGCTCTCCGAGCACACCGTGCGGACACACGTCCAGAACATCTATGCCAAGCTGGAAATTCACTCGAAGGTCGCACTCACGAACTGGGTGAGGGACCGGACCGAGACGGTGCGAAGGAAGGAAGAACGTTAAGGGCTACGATCAAGATCGTATTGCGTAGACCGCACACCGCTTCCCAGAATCTGGATCGTGAGAACTCCGCCCAACCGGGGCACTGGCAGAAAGACGTGATCCATATGGCTATGCGAGTAAGACTGGCGGCTATTGCCGTGCTGCTTCTGGGCACTATTATCATCTTCTCTGCTGCGTAGACGGAACGCAGTTCCCGGGCGAGTGCCGTGACATTCAACTGGCCAACCCAACCCTATCTGCGAGACTCCTGGGGAAACTACGCTTATCGCGGGATGAGCACAAACTGGTGGGGATGCGGCAGTGGCTGGTGCTGGTTCGGCCAAGTCACATCGTACGTCAATATCGTTGCGTCGCCCGAGTTCGGCTACCACTATGATAGTGCTGGTATCCTTCGCGCCGGAACTGGCGGTTGGTTTCCCAACAATTGGAACGGATACTCGTTGTATCTGGACTACTACAATACGCCATTCACCTGGAATCCGAACCTGACTCCAACAAACGTTGACCTGGAAGGAACTGCCTATGTTCACGCAGCACATTGCGAGACACAGTCGTGTTCTTTCATGGTGACGTATCCAGATTATGGCAATATCCTCGGTGCGACTATACCTTACAACACCACCAGCCCTGGATGGAGCAATTGCGGGTTCAAACGCCAGCCACACTCGAACGGCTGTTGAGGGGACATCGAAATCAGACAGAAGGTTGCGAAAATGAACGTGAGGCGGTTTCTCGTGGTTGGCGCGGCAGGGGCGGTTGTGCTCACGATCGGCGCGGTGGCGATCGCGCTCACAGGGCGAGACGGCCACCCCGCCGGTGGCACGTTGCCAGAGTTGGAGGTCAAGCAGACTGGCAGCGCAACTGACCAGGGCATCACGGTCTCAGCGACGCGGGCGCACTTCAGCGGGACGGCGACCTTCGTCGAGCTCCAGGTGGAGGCCGAGGACAACGACCCATCCGGCCCCGGGGGAGCTGTCCGGGCCATCATCGAACCCGGCGGCATCCGCCTGGACGGTGCGGCCGTCGAGTTCGGCCTGGGCGGGTTCAGTGCGCCGCTGGCCTCGCCGGGCGTGGTGCGACTGCCCCCCGTGTCATTTCGTGGTGAGGGCACTCTCCAGATACAGTCAGTCACCTTGCTGGCAGCGGATGGAATGCCGCCGAAGCCGATTACGGGCGAATGGAGCATCAGTCTCGACGTACCCGGTGACCTTGCTTCGCGCCTGCGCGTCGAGCATCTCGGCGGGCAACGGGTCGACGCGTCCGGGGTTGCCGTATCGGTCGAAGGCGCCGTCCGGTCCACCAGCGAGACGCTGGTCACAGTGCGGTTCGACTCCGAGCAGGAGGTCGCCCAGGTTGGAGAGCCATCGATGATTGTTGGTGGCAAGACGCTCTACGGAGGACTCATTTCGCGCCGCGAGGAGGGCCGGCTGCTGACCTACAGCTTCCCGCCCACAGAATTCGGGGGCGCGCTGCAGGTTTCGTTCGGCCCATTGGAACGCGCAGCGGAGCGGACAACCGGTTCGGTGGAGATAGACCTTGCAGCAGTGATGGCACGCGCCGGCCTCTCCGGCGCCGATGGCCAGCAGGCCCCGATTACTGCCGCGGACACAGTCAGGCGCGAAGGAGTTGATCTGGTGCCCACGTTGCTGACGTTCACCAGTGTGATTTCTTCGTCCGGGGGCAAAGACAGCGTGCTCCCGGCGATCAGGCTCACGTTCGACGGGGCGTTTCCACCAGAGGGGGAGTCCGCCCAGTCTTACTTCGCGGTGACGAGGTCCGGGCAGGCGCTGCGAAGCGGGGGATCGGGTGTGGGTTACTCGAAGGACCTGACCGGCGCCGTCTGTTGCCCTCGGACGGAAATGTGGTTCTTCTACGACAGCCTGGACGACCTCGCCAAACCCGTAACCGTGACCTATCGGGGTAACCCGTCGAACCTGATCAGCGGAGACTGGCGGATGACGCTCCATCCTTAGCGGGTGGACGGTGGTCGCACTGTCGCCGGCGGCGTAGACGGCTGGTCCCGGAGCGCGGGCCTCAGCGCTGATCCGGAGAGGGGAAGAGGCCGACGAGGTTTTCTTCCTCGGTCGGCAGGGAGCGCTTGATGACGTCGAGGTGGTCGAGGGCGATACCGGCGCCGATGGCGACACACTCGAGCGGGTTATCGGCGACGTAGCAGGGCACGCCGGTCTCCTGGGTCAGCAGCTCATCCATGTGGCGCAGGAGGGCGCCGCCGCCGGTGAGCACGATGCCGCGGTCAATCACGTCGGCGGCAAGCTCGGGCGGCGTCTTTTCGAGGACGGCCCGGACGGTCTGGACGATGGTGCCCAGGCAGTCCTGGATGGACTGGGCAACCTCGTTGCTGGTGAGCGAGATGGTCTTGGGGAGCCCGCTGAGCTGGTCGCGGCCGCGCACCTGGGTGGCGAGGCCCTCATCGACCGGCAGGGCGCTTCCGATCGCGATCTTGATCTCCTCCGCGGTACGGTCGCCGATGATGAGGTTATGACGGCGGCGGACGTAGGCGACGATGGCCTCGTCGATGCGGTCGCCGGCCATGCGGACGGACTCGCTGACGACGATGCCGTAGAGCGAGATGACCGCAGCCTCCGTGCGGCCGCCACCGATGTTCACGACCATGTTGCCGCGGGCGGTACCGATAGGGATGCGGGCACCGATTGCGGCTGCCAGCGGCTCGGGCACCAGGTGGGCGGGCTTGCGGGCGCCAGCCTGCTCGGCCGCATCGCGCACAGCACGCTGTTCCACGCTCGTGACACCCGCGGGGACGGTCACCATGACTTCGGGGCGGATCAGGTTGAAGCGGCCAGTGATAAGGCCGATAAAGTACCGGAGCATGGCCTCGGTGGTCAGGTAATCGGCGATCACACCATCGCGCATGGGCCGGATGACGCTGATCGAGCCGGGCGTGCGCCCCTGCATGGCGCGAGCCTCGTTCCCCACGGCGACGATGGCGTTGTCCCGGTTGTGCCTCGCCACCACTGAGGGCTCGTTGACGACGATCCCCTGGCCTTTGACGTAGACCAGGATATTGGCGGTGCCCAGATCGATGCCCGCCTTCTTGGGAGCCAGGAATTCCATAGCCATCTAGAGCCGCTCCAGTTCTACGCCCAGCGCACGCAGTTTCTCGTCCAGGTGCTCGTACCCGCGATCAAGATGATACACATCGTCGATGATCGTGGTGCCCTGTGCGACCATGGCGGCGAGCAGCACGGCGGCGCCCGCCCGCACATCGAGGGCCCGGACGCGTGTTCCATGCAGCAGCGTTGGCCCCGAAACGATCGCCGACGACCCGGTGCTGACGATTTCGGCGCCCATCTTCCGCAGTTCGCTGACGTAAAGCATGCGGTTGTCGAAGACGCGCTCATGGATGATCGAGACACCGTTGGCCTGCGTAAGGAGCGCTGCAAACGGCGCGTGGAGGTCTGTCGCCAGGCCTGGATAGGGCAAAGCCTGGAAGCTGACGGCGCGGATCGGGCCGTTGGCGGTCACACGCAGTCCGCCTTCGCTTTCTACCAGGTGCGCACCGGTGGCGCGGAGCTTGTGCACGAGCGCATCGAGCACGCCAAGTGGCGCATCACGGAGCACCAGGTCGCCACCGGTCATCACGGCGGCGATGGCCCAGGTACCGGTCTCGATCCGGTCGGGCATCACCCTGCCGGTGGTCCCGTGGAGACGGTCGACGCCTTCGACCTCGAGCATCTGGCTGCCGATTCCCGAGATCCGGGCGCCCATCGCGTTCAGCAGCACCGCGAGTTCCTGGACTTCTGGCTCGGTAGCCGCGTTGACGATGGTGGTCTTCCCGTGGGCGAGCGTGGCCGCCATCATGACGTTCTGGGTGCCCGAGACCGACGGGTAATCCATGAACACGCGAGTCCCGGTGAGGCCAGACTGTGGCGCGCGGGCAACAAACCGCTCGCCATCCCGGGCGATGGTGGCTCCCATGGCTTCGAAGCCGGCGAGGTGGACATCGATTGGCCGCTGGCCGATCACGTCGCCACCCGGTGGAGCGGATGAGGCGAACCCATGGCGGGCCAGGAGCGGCCCCATGACCTGGAACGAGGCTCGGTTCTCGGAGATCAGCTCGGTCGGAGCCTCAAACACATTAACCTGGCTGGCGTTGAGACGCAGCGAGCCCCCGGGCAGACGTTCGACAACGGCGCCGAGGCTGCTGAGCAGCTCGCCCAGGCTATCGACATCGCTGATGTAGGGGACGTTGGTGAGGATGACATCTTCATCGGTGAGGAGCGCGGCGCACATGGCAGCGAGGGCGTGGTTCTTCGCGCCGGAGATGTTCACCGCGCCGCGAAGGGTGACCCCTCCCTGGACCACGTACTTGCCGCCGCGCACACGCGTTGTCATCGCTGAGGCCAGTCTATGGCGTTGACTGCAATCGGGCGAACGAGATGGCGGGGCGACCCCGCCAGGGGAGAGCAAAAGGAACGGCCCGCCAGGGGGCGGGCCGATCATCTATTCGCTGAACACGCCACGATCAGACCTGCGGGCGGCCGGTGGTGCGCCGGCGGCGCTGTTCGGCCACACGCAGGCGCAGGAGGGCTCGCTGAAGCGAGGCCTGGGCGCGAGCGAGGTCAACATCGCGGTCTGCCTGGTCGCGATAGCGGCGGATCCGCTCTTCCGCGCGGCGGCGGGCCTCCTCGGCCCGGGCGATGTCGATTTCCTCGTAGGGCTCCGCCGCATCCGCAAGGATGGTCACCCGGTCGTTGCGGATTTCGAGAAACCCGCCCGTCACGGTGAATGAATCTTCCTGCCCGGCGCGCCGCATGATGAGCTCACCAGGTTCGAGCGTCGTCATGAGCGCCGCATGGTGGGGGAGGATTGCCATCTGGCCCTCGCTGCCGGGGGCGATGAGCACATCCACGCCCTGTTCGACGCGGACCACGCGCTCCGCGGTCACCAGTTCGACCGTGAGCGGCATGGCCTAGGCCTCCGCCAGCTGACGGCCCTTTTCGACCGCGCTTTCGATGTTGCCGACCATGTAGAAGGCCTGCTCGGGGAGGCCATCGTGCTGGCCTTCGAGGATCTCCTTGAATCCGCGGATCGTCTCGCGGACCGGAACGTAGGCGCCGGCGACACCCGTGAACTGCTCCGCGACGAACATCGGCTGCGTGAGGAAGCGCTGGATCTTCCGGGCGCGTGCCACCGTCAGCTTATCCTCATCGGAGAGTTCTTCGATGCCGAGGATGGCGATGATGTCCTGCAGGTCCTTGTAGCGCTGCAGCACGGTCTGCACACCGCGGGCGACCTCATAGTGCTCCTGGCCAACCACGCGCGGCTCGAGCGCACGGGAGAACGAGGTGAGCGGGTCCATGGCAGGGAAGAGCGCCTGCTCGGCGAGTGAGCGTTCGAGGGCCACAACCGCGTCGAGGTGACCGAAGGTGGTAGCCACGCCGGGGTCGGTGTAGTCGTCGGCGGGCACGTAGATGGCCTGAAACGACGTAATCGAACCCTTCTTCGTCGAGGTGATGCGCTCTTCGAGGTCGCCCATTTCGGTTGCGAGGGTGGGCTGGTAACCCACGGCCGAGGGCATGCGGCCGAGGAGCGCCGACACTTCCATGCCGGCGAGCGTGTAGCGGTAGATGTTATCGACGAAGAAAAGGACATCGCGGCCCTCCTCATCGCGGAAGTATTCCGCCATGGTGAGGCCGGTGAGGGCCACGCGCAGGCGTACGCCCGGCGGCTCGTTCATCTGGCCGAAGACCATGGCCATCTTCGGGAGCACGCCCGATTCCTTCATTTCGTGCCAGAGGTCGTTCCCTTCGCGGGAGCGTTCGCCCACGCCGGCGAATACCGAGTAGCCGCCGTGTTCGCGGGCGATGTTGGAAATGAGCTCCTGGATGACGACCGTCTTGCCGACGCCGGCGCCGCCGTACAGCCCGACCTTACCGCCGCGCACGAGGGGGGCGATGAGGTCAATGACCTTGATGCCGGTTTCGAGCACCGAGGGGGCCGTCTCCTGCTCCTCGAACGAGGGAGGAGTGCGATGGATGGCCCAGCGGGCGGCATTCTCCGGGACCGGGAGGTTATCGATCGGCTGGCCGAGCACGTTGAACATGCGGCCGAGCGATGGCTCGCCCACCGGGACCGAAATGGCCGCCCCGGTATCGATGGCGCGCGTGTTCCGGCGGAGACCGTCGGTGCTGTCCATCGCGAGGCAGCGAACCCAGTTGTTGCCGAGGTGCTGCTGGACCTCGGTTACCAACACGCTTCCATCCTCGCGGATGACGTTCACGGCGTTGTTGAGGGCGGGGAGGTGCTCCGGCGGGAATTCGATGTCGAGCACCGTCCCGATGACCTGGACGACACGTCCCTCGTTGGTGGCAGTCATGACCATGGGAGAACCTCCGGCGTGTTCGCAATGACCTGGTGCGGCGCGAGTGGCCCGGCGCCGCGCGACGTTCGGATTTTCATGCCGCCACCCCAAGGATGGCGTCGAGTTCGACCTCGCGAAGAGACTCGAACTCGCGGTGTGGTCCCGGCAGCACCAGGCCGCGGGTGTAATCGGTGCGTACGGCCCAGACCGTCATCCCCGCGCGCCTGGCAGACTCGATGCCGGCAGGCGCATCCTCGAAGGCGAGGCAATGTGACGGGTCGACGCCGAGGCGCGCTGCCGCCATCAGGTAGATATCGGGCTCGGGCTTTCCCCGCTCGACATCGCTGCCTGTCACCAGGAGTTCGAAATGGTGGCGCAGACCGATGCGGTCGAGGCAGGCCTCGACCCACGGTTCGATGGATGACGAGGCAACCGCCAGCCGCTGCCCGCCCGCGTGGAGAGCACGCACGAGCTCGGTAGCACCGGGGAGCGGGGCGCTGCGTTCCCGGTAGCGGCGGAGGATGATCTCGCGGTACCGTGCTGTGTATTCCTCCTGCGGGCGGGAAAGGCCATAGTCGCGCATCATGTCCGCCCAACCGGTCTTCGTCCCCATATAGGGCTTGTACGCTTCGAGCGAGATGGAGAGGCCTTCCTCGCCGAGCAGCTCGTTGACCGCCTCGAAATGCAGCGGCTCGCCGTCCACCAGGACGCCGTCCATGTCAAAGATGACTGCTGCGTAGCGAGCCAGCCTAACCCTCCAGCGCGGCAGCACCGCCAACGATGTCGAGCAGTTCCTTGGTGATCTGCTCCTGGCGGGCCTTGTTATACGTAAGCGTAAGCTCGCGCGTGATCTCCTGCGCGTTATCCGTCGCGTTTTTCATCGCCACCATCTGGGCCGATTGGAAGCTCGCCGCGTTCTGCAGGATGGCCTCGTAGATCTGCATCTCGATGTACCGCGGCAGCAGGCCCGCAAGCACCACATCGGGCGAAGGCTCGAAGATGTAGTCGGCGAGCAGCGCTTCCCCCGCGCCCTCCTCGGCCGCCGGCGGCTCGATGGGGAGGAGCTGACGGATGGTGGGGCGTTGCGTGGCAGTCGAAACGAACTCCGGGAAGCTCAGGTACACCCGGTCGACCTTCTCGGAGAGGTAGTCCTCGATCACGAGACGCGCGATCCCGAGGGTGTCGGACTGGCTCGGGTAGTCGCCGAGTTCGGTGAACTCGGCCGCCAGGTGCACGTGGGCGCGCACAAAGAAGTCGCGGCCCTTCTTGCCCACCGCGACCACCTGCACCGGCTCGTGTTGCATGGCGACAAAGGTGCCGGCGCTGCGGTTCAGGTTCGAGTTGAGGCCGCCACAGAGGCCGCGGTCTGGAGTGATATGGAGGACAGCGATGTTGTTGACGGGGCGGGAGACCAGGAGCGGGTGCCTCGCGGCATCGGGGTCCTCGCTCGACTGGGATGCGAGTCCTGCGAGCACCACGCGGAGCTTCTCCGCGTAAGGCTTGGCCTGCTCGGCGCGGTCCTGTGCGCGGCGCATCTTCGACGCGGCCACGAGCTGCAGCGCGTTGGTGATCTTCGCCGTGTTCTTGACGCTCTGGATGCGCCGCTTGAGCTGCCGGATGGTCGCCATGGCGTTCTCTCGTCCCCGGATTCACGGGCAGCACCTGAGCTGCCCGGGCTGGGGGCGGGCATCGCTGCCCGCCGCGATCGCTGACCCCTAGTAGGGGACCGTGTCCTTGAAGGTGTTGATGATCGACTTCAGGCGCTCCTGCAGTTCGGGCGTCATCACGGGGTTCGCCTCGATCTCCGCGACCAGGTCGCGCTGGTTGCTGCCGAGGTATTTGCGGAGCTCGTTTTCGAACGACCGCACCTTGTTCACGGGCACATCGTCGAGCAGACCGCCAGTGAGGGCGTAAATGACCACAACCTCTTCGGCGAGGCTGAGCGGCTGGAACTGGTCCTGCTTGAGGATTTCCGTCGCGCGCTGGCCGCGTTCGAGCTGGCGCCGGGTGGCGGCATCAAGGTCGCTCGTACCGAACTGGGCGAAGGCGGCGAGCTCGCGGTACTGCGACATGTCGCCCTTAAGGCCGCCGGAGACGGCCTTCATCGCCTTCGTCTGCGCCGAGGAGCCCACGCGGCTCACTGAGAGGCCGGTGTTGATGGCCGGCCGGATGCCCGCGTTGAAGAGGTCGGACTCGAGGTAGATCTGCCCGTCGGTGATCGAGATGACGTTCGTCGGGATATACGCCGACACGTCGTTCGCCTGTGTCTCGATGATCGGCAGGGCGCTGAGCGAGCCACCGGCTTCGAGCCGGGCGGCGCGCTCAAGGAGGCGGCTGTGGAGGTAGAACACATCGCCGGGATAGGCTTCGCGCCCCGGGGGCCGGCGAAGCAGGAGCGAGATCTGCCGATAGGCCCACGCGTGCTTGCTCAGGTCGTCATAGACGATGAGGGCATCGCGGCCGCTTTCCATGATCTCCTCGCCCATGGTGCAGCCTGCGTAGGGAGCCAGGTACTGCAGCGCCGCGGACTCCGAGGCGTTGGCCGCGACCACGATGGTGTGCTCCATGGCCCCGGCCTCTTCGAGAATGCCGACGACCTGGGCAACCTTCGCGGCCTTCTGGCCGATGGCGACGTAGATGCAGACCAGGTCGCCACCCTTCTGGTTGATGATCGTGTCGAGGGCGATGGCGGTCTTGCCGGTCGAGCGGTCGCCAATAATGAGCTCGCGCTGGCCGCGTCCGATCGGGAACATCGCGTCGATGGACTTGATGCCCGTCTGGACCGGCTGGTTGACGCTCTTGCGCAGGGTCACGCCAGGCGCGATGCGCTCGATCGGGCGGGTGCGGCTGGTGTTGATGGGGCCCTTGCCGTCGATCGGGTTTCCGAGGGCATCGACGACGCGCCCGATGAGGGCATCGCCGACGGGCACCTCGATGATGCGCCCGGTGGAACGGACTTCGTCGCCTTCCTTGATGTCGGAGTATTCCCCGAGCACCACGGCGCTGACGGATTCCTCTTCGAGGTTGAGGGCGATGCCCATGGTGCCGTTGGCGAACTCCAAGAGCTCGGAGTACATGGCACCCGAGAGCCCGTGGATGCGAGCGACGCCGTCACCAGCCTCGATCACCGTCCCGACGTCAGTCGCGGTGACCGTGCTCCCGAAGCTCTCGATCTGTTGGCGCAGGATCGAGGCGATCTCTTCAGCACGTACTGCCATTGCGGCCTACCTCTTTTTCAACTCGTCCGAACACCCGCACCTAGCGGGCACCCTCCAGTTCGCGCCGCAGCCGCTTGAGCCGGGTCCGAACGCTTCCATCTACCAGCTTGTCGCCGACGCGGACGACCACGCCGCCGACGATGCCGGGATCGACAGTGCCGGTCACCCGGACCTGCTTCCCCAGCGATTGGCCGATTTGTTGGGCGATGGCGTCGAGCTGGGCTGGCGCCAGTTCTACTGCCGTCGTCACCTCGGCATGGGCAATGCCCTCATGATCATCCGCCAGGCGTCCGAACGCATCGGCGACTGCACGCGCCTCCGCGGCGCGGCCCTTGGAAACGAGCAGCTTCGCCAGGTTCAGCACCATCGGACTGACGTCGAGGGTGCGTTCGACCATGGAGAGGCGCTGTTCGATGGGCACGCGCGTATCGGAAAGGATCGGCGCCAGGCCAGATTCCGTGAGCACCGTGGCGACATCATTCAGCTCCGCCCGCCAGGTGGCGATGGTGCCGGTGTCGCGGGCGATCCCGAATGCTGCCTGTGCATAGCGCCTGGCCGCCTGCAGGTCTGCCATCGCCTAATTCCCGCTGAAATTCGACTCGGCCAGCGTCTCATCGATGATGCGCTGGTGTGCCTGCCGGTCGAGGGACTGGTTGATAACCTTCTCAGCCGCGGCCACGGTGATGCCGGCAAACTCCGAGCGGAGTTCGGCGATCGCGCGGTCGCGTTCGAGCTGGATTTCGTTCCGGGCCCGTTCGAGAGCGGCTTCGCGGTCCTTCGCGGCCTGTTCCCGGGCATCAGCCTGGATGCGCGTGGCGATGTTCTGGGCATTCGCCACGATCTCCTGGCCGTCCTTGCGGGCGGCTTCGAGCTGTGCCTGGATGTTGGCCTGGGCCGAGGCAGCCTCGGCGCGGGCGATCTCCGCCGCGTTCAGGCCCTCCGCGATCTTCTGCTTGCGCTCGTCCAGCATCTTCAGGATCGGCTTATAGAGCGTCAGCCGAAGAATGACGAGCAGCACGAAGAAGTTCGCCACCTGCGCGATGAGCTGCGGCAGGTTCAGGCCGAGTGCTTCGACTGCTTTGTCCATGCGGGAACCTCGGTTCCGGCTGCTGCCGAGACTAGATGACGAAGGCGATGATGAGGGCGGAAAGGAGCGCGTAAATGCCGATGGCTTCGGCGAACGCAACACCCAGGATCATGTTGGTCTGGATTGCGGCGCGGGCCTCGGGGTTGCGGCCGAGCGCTTCCATCGCCTTGCCCACCAGGTTACCGATGGCCAGCGCGGGGGCGAAACCACCGACTGCCATCGCGAGCGCGGCACCGATTGCCTTGGCGGCGTCTGTCTCCAGGATGACCAGGAACGGCAGAGCACTCAAAAGGTCCATGTCTGACTTGCCTCCGTTGCACCTCTCCGGGGTGCGTTTCAGATTTCCGTTTGCGAACAGGCCCTAGTGAGCCTGGACTGCCCCAGTTTCGGGATGGCCGTGATGGTGCGCGTCGGCCCCACCACCTTCGTGGCCGTCGTGGTGTTCCTCATCTCCGTGGTGCTCCACCGCACCAACGGCGAACACGAGCGTGAGCATCGCGAACACCGAGGCCTGGATAAAGCCCACGAAGAGCTCGAGGCCGTAAATGATGTCCACGAAGAGGAATGGCATCAGGAAGGTAAGCATCAGGATGAGCACTTCGCCCGCGAAGATGTTCCCGAAGAGACGGAAGGCGAAGCTGATGATGCGGATGAATTCGGAGAGAAGTTCGAGTATGCCCACGAAGGACATGATCCCGTTGAGGTTGAAGAACTTCTTCAGGTAGCCGAAGCCCAGCGCCTGGAAGCCCCAGAACTCGATGCAGAGGAACGCCACGATGCCCAGGGCGAGCGTGTTGTTCACATCGCTGAAAGCACTGCGGAAGTAGGGGATGACCAGCCCGAGCTTCTTCCCCGGGAATTCAACATGGTCGACGTTGACGCCGAGTGACGCGCTGGGAATGGCATGATGCGCGGAATCCCCGGCGGCGTGCCCGTCGCCGTGGCCTTCTTCCGAGAGATGGACCTTCGGCGCCTCCGGGTTGGCCTCGAGCGCGGCGAGCGCCGCGCGCACGTCAGCCTCGGCCGGCGCAGCCTCGTGGTCCTCGGGGCCCTTGAAGTCGGTGAACTCCTCGGCGAGGAAGATGATGTACCGGTCGGTGGCAACACCTGCTGAGTCGCCGGCATGGATTTCGAACTTCACGGCCTTCGCGCCGTTCTTCGCAACAGTCATGCCGCTGCTGTTTTCCATTATCCAGGCGGCATGGTGTTCCCGCTTCTCGTACACCTTGTCGTCGTGGGCGTGTTCGTAGATTTCCTCAAACACGTGATGGTTCACGTCCTCGGTCTTGCCGATCGCGTTGAAGAACGGCATGAGGCCGAACCAGTTGTTCACGATGACGTAGATGAAGATGGTGGCGACCACCATGAAGAACTTGCGGCCGTTCTTTTCCCCGGCAATCTCTTCGACCTGCCCGACGAGGAAGGCAATGACGGATTCGACGAAGTTCTGGATGCCCGAGGGGACCACCTGCATGGACCGGGTGGCGATGATGGAAAGGATGATGATGATGGCCATCACCGTCCAGGACGCGATCAGGGTGTTGCTGATGTTGAGCGGCCCGACGGTGGTGATGATTTCAGCGGGAACGATGATCTCCGGCTGCGGCCCGCGCGCGACCAGGAGGCCAACGGCAAGCCAGCCAATCACCACTGCGGCAATCAACACGATCTTGAGGAGCTTCAAAATCAACCCTGCTCTGAATCGCTCTCCCCGATCCGGCGCATGAACGGCAGCAGCATTCGATAGCCACCGACCGCGGCCACGGCCAGCCCGAGGACGATCCCTATCAGTGTGAATGTGGGCTCAAGGCCGGTCTCCCCATCGAGCCAGTGGCCGATGAGTACCCCCAGGATAAGCGCGGTGGCGAAAAACCACCCCGCACCAAGCAGTGAGGCAGCCGGAATCACCCATCTGCCCACACACGCCTCCCAGGCGCCGGTCTCCAGACCCCGCGCATCATAGGCGGATTGTGAAGCAATGCGCAAGCGGATCGAGGCCCCTGGCGACCCGGTTTTGTGAATCTGTGGGGCCCACTCAGGAACGCTTGCGCTGGTCGAAATCGTCGAGATCTAGGCCCTCGATGAAGTCCTTGAAGGCGCCGAGGCGCTCAAGCTCCGCCGGATCCACGGGGCGCGTGCTTTCGAGCGACGGCTGGGCCGGAGCACCCGGCTGCCCCTCTTCATCGAGCACCACGCCGGCACGGTCGAGGACTTCGTCGGCGGCGAAGATGGGCGCATCGACGCGGACCGCCAGGGCGATCGCATCCGAAGGCCGGCTGTCGATTTCCATCGTCTCGCCGTTCACATCGAGGACGATGCGGGCATAGAACGTATCGTTCGAGAGGTCGTTCACCAGGATGTAGACCACCCGGCCCCCGAGCTGTTCGATGAGATTGCGGAGCAGGTCGTGGGTGAGGGGGCGGGCAACCGACACGTCCTGCAGCCTGACGGCGATGGCGTCAGCCTCAGCCGGCCCGATCCAAATCGGCAGGTACCGATCGGCATCCTTTTCGCGGAGGATGACCACGCGCTGGTAGTTCATGAGGCTGAGCCTGATGCTTTCGATGCTCAGCTCTTTCACAGGAAGACCCCTCCGGGCTCGATGGCCCTGACTCGATGATAGGTTCGGCTCGATCGGCCAGTCAACGAAGCGATCTTTCCACCGGGGGACGAAGCCCCGGGCGGCGGTTCGCGGGCGTCCGCAGGTTCGCCACAGCCACCACCCCAATCCCCGCGGCAACCACCGCCAGCACCGGCGTGACTCCCACCAGGTCAGCCATGCCACCGGCGATGAGCACCGGTAGCGACGAAGCCAGCGCGGCGAGCGCGGCCTGCGTCGCGCCAACCCGGCCGCGCAGGTGGAGGGGCACGCGGTCGTCCATCACCGTTTGACCGGCGACCGAAACAACGGCGTAGGAAAAGCCAAGGGGGAACATGATCGCCATGGCCATCACCCCTCCGCCATCGAAATTGCCGATTTTGATGGAGTTGAGCCACGAGAACGCGCCGAAGCCGCCCAGGAAATCAGCCTCCTCGTTCACGAACGCCAGCAGCCCCAGGCAGGCGACGAAGATCGTGAACCCGGTGCTGCTGAGAAAGCCGTGAGGCACCCGGTGGGCGAGAAACCCGGCAATGCGCAGGCCCAGCACGACGCCGCCGACCGCCGGAAGGAGGATCAGGGCGCCGATATCCACAGGGAGGCCGAGCACATCCTCGATGTACTTCGGAACCAGGCCGCCAAGGATAATCAGTGTGGTCGATATCAGTGTGAGCTCGACGACGGCATGCATCACGGCGACATCGGAGCGGATGGTGCGCCAGCCGGCGAGCCACCACCGTCCCGTGGGTTCGCCACCGATATCGATACGAACCGTCGAGTGCGTCCGGCCGATCAGGATCGCCTGGAACGCCGCGATGACGAATAACGCCGTGCAGATAGCGAAGAGCGCATCACGGCTATCGAACACCCGCAGGACGAGCGGGGTGAGCAGGCCGAGGCCGATGAGTTGCGCTGCGCCACTCACTGCCTGGCTTATCGCGTTGGCCCGGGCGAGCTCGGAGCGCTCGACAATCGCGGGCATGATGGCGCCTTCCGCGGAGCTGGCGAACTGGGTGGCCGTTGCGAGGAGCACCGCGACCACGTAGTAGGCGGCAGCGCCGCCTTCGTTCAGCAGGAAGTAGAGACACACGCCGGCGCGGGCCATGTCGCCGAGGAACACGAGGATCCGCTTCGGGAGCACATCGGCAGCGGTGCCAGCAACGATCCCCGCGACGGTCGATGGCACCACGAGGGCCAGCACCAGGAGCGAGCTCAGGAATGCCTTCCCGGTTTCCTCATTGATCAGCAGGATGAGGGCGAAGTTGAGCGCATTCTGGGCCACGCGCGAAAAGAAGCGCGTGAAGCTAAGCATGCGGAACGGGCGCTGTTGCAGCAGTGGCGGGCGGTGATGGCCGATAGCCTCACTCATCACGCCGGACAAGCGCCTTCATGCGGCTCTCGAAGCGCCGGCGCTCAACCATGACGCGGCGGTGGCAGGAGAGGCACTCGATGCCGATATCCGCGCCCACCCGGTAGACGCGCCACTCCCAGCCGCCGCAAGGGTGCTGGCGGCGCATGCGATAGACCTCGCCGGGGTGGATCTCCGCGATCATGCGGGGGCCACGGCCGCCGCCCGCAGGTCATCGCGCAGCTTCCGGGCGGCGGCAGCCGCAGCCTCTGCGAAGCCCGGCCCCTCGCCGGCGTACATCACGCCCCGCGAAGCGTTCACAACCATGGCCCCGGGCCGGTAGCCGGCAGCAGCCACCACCTCGTCGGCCCGGCCACCCTGGGTTCCAACGCCGGGGATGAGGAGCGGCGTCGCTGGCACCAGCTCACGCACCTTGCGGAGTTCGTTCGGGGCTGTCGCGCCCACAACCAGGCCAATATCCGGAGACCACGCGGAAGCCGTGACCGCCACTTCTTCAAACAGCATCCGGCCGTTCGCCAGGCGCTGCTCCTGGAACTCGCGCGAACCTGGATTGGAGGTGCGGCAGAGGACGAAGACTCCCCGGCCCCGGTAGGCGAGGAACGGCTCGACCGTGTCGCGCCCCTGGTAACCGCTCACCGTGACGGCGCCAAAGCCCCACTGCTCGAACATGGCGCGGGCATAGGCCTCCGCCGTGTTGCCAATATCCCCCCGCTTCACATCGCCGATCACCGGGATACCCGTGGGGATGGCGGTCAGCGTCGCTTCCAGGGCGCGCAGCCCCGGGATGCCGAATTGTTCATAGAACGCGATATTGGGCTTATAGCAGGCCGCATACGGGGCAGTCGCCTCGATGATGGCGGCATTGAAGGCAGCCACATCCTCGACGCGGTGCTTGCGGAAGTCGGGGTCGAGGCCGACGCACACGAGCGAATCGATCTCGCGGCTGCGGCGTTCCAGTTCGTCGAAGAAGCTCATGACCAGGCCTCCACCGGGGCTGGCTCGAACCCAAGCCCACGCATTGCTTCCTTGAACCGCTCCCGGTCGCCGCTCACGATGAGGTCGAGCTCGCCGGCCAGGTGCGGTGGCGCGCGGAGGTCCTGCTCATCGAGCAGCTGGACCGCGCGCCGCGCAACAGCTTCACTCGTGTCGATGATGCTGAGGCCCGGAAATTCCGCGCGAATGTCATCGGCGAGGAATGCGTAATGCGTGCAGCCAAGCACCACGGTGTCGGCGCCGACCGCCACCTCAGGCGCGAGCAGCGCGCGGATTGCCGTGCGCGCGGCGTCAGTCCCCGCGGCGCCAGATTCGACGAGCTCGGCGAGTCCGGTCCCCGGGACCGTTGCGATCCGGGTACCCCGGCCGAACTCCGCCACCACCCTGCCAAAGAGGTCGCCGTCGAGTGTCCCGGGCGTCGCGAGAATGGCCACGCGGCCGGACCTGGATCCTTGCGCCGCGGGCTTGACGCCGGGGACCATGCCAACGAACGGCACCGGGAAGGCCTCCCGCAGGTCGGGTAGCGCCGCAGCCGAGGCGGTATTGCACGCGACCACGACCAGCTTTACTCGCGAGCCCAGGAGCCGCTGAACGATAGCGAAGCCCCGCTTTCGCACCTCGGCCGCCGGTCGCGGCCCGTAGGGGAAGAAGGCGGTATCGGCGAAGTAGACGACGCGTTCGTTGGGAGCGAGCTGGCGGAACGCCTTCAGGACGCTCAAACCTCCAACTCCGGAATCGAACATCCCAACCGGCCGAAGGTCCATCGATGGAAAAGGATAGCACGCGTGCTCGAATCGCCGGGCTGGGCGATGCTCTGGCGATGGTTTCCCGCATCGAGGTTGCCGCCATCCCCGCCGAGGCGCTGCTCATCCCGGCCGACGGCTACGTCGTCATCGATTGTCTTCGCGCAACCACAACCATCGCGACCGTGTTCGCGCGTGGAATGGTCGACCTGGTGGTCTGCGACTCCCTGGAGCAATCGCGGATCCGGGCGGCGGCTGAGGATCGCCTGCTATTTGGCGAGGTGGGAGGCCTCCCGCCCGACGATTTCGATTATGGCAACTCGCCCGCCGAGGCGTCCGGCCTGCGCCTCGATGGTCAACGGGGATTGCTGTACACCACCAACGGGACCACGGCCATCTGCGTGCTCGCCGAGCAAGGCACCGTGATCGCGGGCTCGCTGGCGAACCTGTCGGCTGTGCTCGCCGCGTGTGAGCAGTTCTCAACTGTCGCTTTCGTGTGTGCTGGCGAAGCGCGTGGCAATCGCTTCGGCCTGGATGACTTCGGTGCGGCCGCCTGGTTCGTGCAGGAGCTCGTGCGGCGGAATCCCGGCGCCGGGCTCGGCGACCTGGCGCTCCTCGCGGCGCGCAGCACGCAGCTCGACCGCCTGATCCTGGACTCGATGCACGCAGACGAAACGCGAAGGCTGGGACTCGAGCGCGATATCGACTTCGCGCTCCGGCGCGACACTTCTGGCGCTGTCCCAATGGTCACAGCACACGGGCAGGGGTGGGCCTTGCTCGAGGACCGGCGGTAAGTCAGCGGACCTCGCGCCAGCAGCGGCGGAGGTCTTCGAGCCGGCGTGGATCGGGCTCGCGGCCACCATAGCGGGCCTCTTCGAAGGCGGCGGTAATGTCGTCGGTGACCGCTGTGGAGAACGCCGCGTGCAGCTCGGGCAGGTATTCGCGCGGCGTGAGGCCATCGGGACGTGGGTGACCCTCATGCTCCGCGCGGCGGAGAACCTCGACGTATAGGCGAGCCACCTCGGAACCGCCCGGGTCGAGGCCAGGAGCGCGGCGGCCAGGGATGAGCGAGCGAAGCCACCCGCGAAGGTCCCCCCGGAAATCACCCGCGAGCGAAGCGGAGGCCGGCGCGGCGGCCCTGACCTCCTGGCGCTTGCGAAGGCGGACAAAGATGAGCACCAGGCCGGTCACCAGGAGGGCCATGCCCCCGAGCGCAAGGATCCTGAGGAAGAGCACGCTCACCCGGGCCACCGGCGAATCGTCGCCAGGTTCGCCCGCGGCCGCCTCTCCGCGCCGGTCGGCCAGGTTCTCCTGGAGGCCCTCGAACGGGTTGTTTCCACCGAGGATGAGTTCGAAGAACCGGGTCAATACCCAGGCAACGGGGGTAAGGATGATGGTGAGGACCACCTCGACGGCTTTGCCCACGACCGGCCCCACAATTGGCCCAACAACCGGGGCCACAACCGTGAAGATCACCAGCCCAAGCGCGGACACAGCGACGGTCGCGCCCAGCAAGATCCCCGCTGTGCTGCCGGCGCGCAGGTCGCCAAACGTGGTGCCGCTCAACGAGAGCTGTGACGCGGCCAGCGCGACAACGGCGAATGCGAAAAAGGCAGCGCCGGCACGGCCGACCTCCCCAGAACGGTCGGAGGCAGCGCCAGCCACGATGATGAGCGTGCCGAGGGCAAATGGGATGGCCGCCGACTTCGGGATCGACTCCATCTCAATCTCATCGGCGGCGCGGTAGGAAGCGCGCGCCCACGCGGCGCCCAGGAGCAGGGCCGCCACGATGCCCCGCCCCCCGCGCTCGATGGTGGTGCTGGCATCATCCAGGAAGTCAGCCACCCAGGCGAAATCCCAGATGGCTACGTCGCGGGCAACTTCGATCCGGATGACAAGATAGATGAGCGCCAGCCCAACGGCGGCGGTGAGCAGGTAGGCGCGCCGGCCGGAGAGGTCGAACCCGGAAATGAAGCGCGGCAGCCAGAACCCGGCAAGCCCTACCGCAACGAATCCCCACCAGCCAACAGCGTGTGCCGCGGGGCCGCTGTACGCGTTTGCAAACAGCTCGGCCAGGGCCGCGAACAGGAAGGCATCGGCGAGGAGCGAGGCCAGGACGGCGATGGCGCCAATCACCGGACGACCTCCGCGCGCTGGAACACACCTCCGACCTCGCGCATGCCGATGCCGGGCGGCACCGCATCGCGTACCCGCGGGGACGTGGCGATGACGAAGACGTTGTGGCCCTCGTCCTGGAGCCGGGCGAGCACTCCCGCCAGGGCCGGGGGCATGAGCGATGCCACCACGACAAGTGTCGAGCCCTGGGGAAGCTTGCCGCTTTCCCGCTGGATAGCCCCGGCAAGGTCGCCCATCGTCAGCGGCTGAATGACGGCGAGGGCTTCGAGCAGCCGGGAGACCTGGTCGCGTGACCGGGACGGGGGCAGGCGGATGGGGCGGTCGGCATCGGGGAACGCCCCGTTCGCAAGGAGGCCAACGGCGTAACGGGCGCCCGCAGCCCACACACAGAGCGATGCGCTGACCGACACGATGCGCTCGAGCTCGTCGCGAAGGTACCCCTCCCAGGCGTGCTCCATGGTGTCGATGTTCACCAGGAGGTACAGCTGCTGGGTGGCTGAAGGCTCATATACCCGGGAGCGTAAGTCGCCCGAACGCGCCGTCGCTTTCCAGTCGATGCGTCGCAGGGGGTCGCCAGCGCGATATTCGCGCAGTCCGGCGATCCGCAGCGGGTCTTCGAAGACGCGATTGCCGCCTTTGCGTTCCCCGAACGGCCGCTCGGATGGCAGGCCCAGATCTTCCAGCGGGAACACCCTGGGAAACACAACGAGATGCGTCCGCTCGTCGTCCTCCAGGGAGCGGGGATAGGCGCCCAGGAGGTCAGCGGACCTGATAATCGCGGTGCCGACCTGGTGAAAGCCGCGGGTATCGGGTACGACCGTGAAGGTCCAGTCGTGGCGCTGGTACCAGCCGAGCGCGCCTTTCCGGATGAGCCATTTCTGGCCGGGTACTGCGGACGCACCCAGGACCTCGTCCTCGACGGGGAGGTGTTCGGAAAGCCCGAGCCGCCACTCATACCAGGGGAGCGGGAGCGGCTTGCGGTTTTCCAGCTCTACCTTTAGCGGGACTTTCTCGCCAATGAAGACACGGGTCTCGGCGGGCTCGCGTTTGAGCGTGAGGCGGTCGAAGAGGTGCCGGCTCCAGTAGCGGCCAGCCCACCCAAGTACCACCACCACCAGCCCCACCGCGGCTATCGGCGGCTGCGATGCGGCGAAACCCGCGATGAACAGGAGCCCGCCGACGACCAGGGAAAGGTCGCGGAACGGCATCTCAGGCTCCGATCGGGACGGGTACGCGCTGCAAGACTTCCGCCAGCAGCTCATCCGTACCACGGCCGCGCAATCGCGCCTGCGTCGAGAGGATGAGCCGGTGGGGAAGCACGTAGGGCGCCATGGACTTCACATCGTCGGGGAGGACATAGTCGCGCCCGTTGATCGCGGCGAGAGCGCGGGCGGTTCGGAACAGGGCGAGGCTCCCGCGTGGGCTCGCGCCGAGTTCGAACGCGGAATCTTCCCGTGTGGCCTGGACGATCTGGACGGCATAACGCCGGACGGCCGGTTCGACGTGCAGGTGACGAAGGGCGGCAGCCAGCCGCACCAGCTCGGCGCCATCGATGACCGGTTCGAGCGTCTCCAGCGGGTTCGCCGCTTCGAACCGGCGAAGGATTTCATCCTCTTCATCCTCGCCGGGGTAGCCGAGCTTCAGCCGCACCAGAAAGCGATCCAGCTGAGCCTCCGGGAGGGGGAACGTGCCTTCAAGCTCGACGGGGTTCTGGGTGGCCATCACCAGGAATGGGCTCGGCAGGCGTGTGGTCACACCTTCAACGGTGAGCTGACGTTCCTCCATCGCCTCGAGCAGAGCCGCTTGCGTGCGGGGCGTGGCACGGTTGATCTCGTCGGCCAGGACTACCTGGGCGATGAGCGGCCCCTCGCGGAACACGAACTCGCCGAGCTTCTGGTTGTAGTAGTTGATCCCTGTGATGTCGGAGGGCATCAGGTCGGGAGTGAACTGGATGCGCCGGAACGAACAGTTGATGGAGCGAGCAATCGCCTTGGCAAGCGTCGTCTTCCCAAGCCCCGGCACATCCTCAAGCAGGATGTGCCCCTCGCACAGGAGTGCGACCAGCGCCAGGCGGACGACGTCACTCTTGCCAACGATGACGCGTTCGATACTCGCCTGCAGGCGTTCGGCGGTTGACTTGATGAGGGCAACGTCCTCGGGGGACAGGCGGTTGGCTTGTTCGGCTGTGGTCACTGCGCCGATGGTAGCGGTCGCGGAGACGCGATGCGAACTGTGGTACAGCAGCGATGGCCCGTAGACTCGCACGCATGCTCGCGGTACGGCACATCCGGCTGGCCTACAACAGCGTGTACCTGGTCGAATCGGCCGGCGAGCGCATCCTGATCGATACGGGGCCCGACTACCGGGGCGCGAAGGACATCCTTGCCAAAGCGGTGGCCGGGTCACCGCCAGCGCTCGTGGTGGCGACCCACGGGCACCTCGACCACGCGGGACTCGGGCACTGGTGGCAAGAGCGTGGAACCCCGGTGGCCCTCCACGAAGAAGACCAGCACTACTCCACCGGCCACCAGCTGGACGACGAAGAGTTGCGGGCGCTGGAGTCGTTCGTCCGCGAAAGTGGCGCCCCGCCGGATGTCGAAGCGGAAGCGCTGGCGGGACTCGCGGCGCGCCGGGCATGGGCGCGCCACGCGGTCGAGAGCCGCGACTACCGCCCGGCCGGCCGTGACGCGCGCTGGCCGACCGGCCTTCGCTACGAACCGTTCGAACCGGCCCGCCTGCTGGTTGGCGACGAGGTCGAGCTGGCTCCCGGCGTCGTGGCCCTGGCCTGCCCCGGGCACACCCCGGGGAACCTGGTGGTGGTCTCCCGCGCGGAGGGGTGGCTGTTCTCGGGCGACCAGCTGCTCCCGGAGATCACCCCAACACCGGCCATTCAGCGATTCCAGTCGGCCCCCGGGGGGCCGTGGCGCTTTCGCAGCCTGCCGCGGTTCCTGGATTCACTGCGACGGATCCGGGAGCTCGGTGCGGTGCGTTGCTATCCCGGGCATGGCGAACCATTCGAGGACGTCGCCGGGGCGATCGACGCCAATCTTTCGCAGGCGGAGCAGCGCACGGCGCGTGTGCACGAAGCACTCTCGGCCCGCAGCGGCGCATCGTTGTACGCGCTCGCCGAAGCGCTCTATCCACGGGCACTCCGGAAGCGCTTCTGGCAGATCATCGCAACGGTTCAGGGGCACCTGGACGTGCTGGAGGAAGCGGGCCTCGCGGCCTCTGAAGGCGGGCGCTGGGCTTGCCGTTAGGCGGCGAGCGCAGCGGCACCCTCTGGCGCCAGCCTCCGGTGGTCAACCCACAACACCAGGCGGTCCTCGTGCCTCACGATGCCGTTCAGGTAGGCCAGGCCCCGCCGGTCACCGGGTGGATCGACGTGCTGGAAGGCTTCGCGCGGAACGGTGAGCACCTCTTCGACGGCGTCGACGAGAAAGGCGACGGGGCCATCGTCCCCATCGACGAGCACCAGCCTGCTCTCCGACTCGTCGGCCGGGCGGGAGGAACCCAGCCTGGCGTGCAGATCGAAAACAGGCACTACCCGCTTGCGCACGTCGGCGATGCCAAGGATGCCAGGTGCGGCTCCGGCGACCGGAGTGATGGGGAGCACCGGCAGGATCTCATCAACCACCTCGATATCCAGGGCGTAATCAGTAGTGCCAACGCGGAAGATGACGAGCTGGCGGGGCGTCTTCAAGAGCGCGATGTCAGACACGGTCACTACCCCGGCGAGGACTGCTGTGATCATCGGTCGATTCCGCTCGGTCTGGAGCAGCGAGAACGGGATTGTTACCATCGAACCGTGGCATTCACCGAAGCTGCGGCGGCACGGCTTGAGACCATCGGATTTCGCTCCACCGCGCCGCGGCGGGCCGTGCTCGAGGCCATCGAACGGGCGCCCGGCCCGTTCACCGTCGAAGATCTGCTGAGCCAGGTCCCGGCGGTCGGGCGGGCCACCGTCTTCCGGACCATCAAGCTGCTGCAGGAGCTCGACCTGCTCTGCCGCGTGCCGCTGGAAGATGGGGGCGTGCGCTACCAGCTTT
>CAYUVT010000012.1:0-10254 GCA_964448165.1 uncultured Anaerolineaceae bacterium
CGGGGTTGCTCCTGCGCCCAGGGATTGTTTTTGGCTCCACGCGCACGGCCGATTACTCCTGCGAGTGCCCGTGCCGGTGGGTTGACCGCGCCCGGCCGCCCGCTGGCATCGCTCCGGCATCGCGACTTCCGCATCCTCCTGGCTTCGACAATGGCGCTGCAGATCGGGTCGTGGGTGCAGACCATCGGGCAGGGCTGGCTGGTCGCAAACGACCTCGGGGGGTCGGCGACGAACCTCGCGGTGGTCGCGCTCCTGCGCGGGGCGTTCCTGGTGCTGCTCTCGCCGTTCGGCGGCTACATTGCCGGGCGTTTCGAGCGGCGCAAGCAGCTCATGATTTACTCATCGCTGAGCGCCACGATTGCGGCGACGCTGGCGGTGCTGGTGGCGACCGGCGCGATCGAAATCTGGATGGTCTACCTGACGGCCGCCGCGGCCGGGATCGTGGAGGCATTGGCGGGACCGATCCGCAGTCTGCTGGTGTTCGACACGGTTGGGCCCGACGAGATGACGAACGCGGTGGCGCTGAACTCCCTGGGCGGCAACGCCATGCGCGTCATCGGGCCAGCGATCGGCGGCGCGCTCATCGGGCTCATCGGCACCGAGGGCACGTTCGAGGTGCAGGCGGCCTGCCTGGTGCTCTCGGTGGTCCTCACAGCGCGGCTGAGCCGTTCGGAGCCGGAACTTGTGGAGGAGCGGGAAGGGGTATTCGCCAGCGTTGCCTCGGGGCTGGCGTACGTGGTCCGGGATCGGCGCATGGCGCTGATCGTGACCATGGCGATCCTCCCGAGCGTGCTGGTGTACCCGTATGTGAGCTTCCTGCCGTTGTTCGCCACGTCGGTGCTGCACGCCGGCGCGAACGCGTATGGGTACCTGGCTGCCGCCGTCGGGGTGGGATCGCTCCTGGGCGGAGCGATCGTGGCGGTCGCTTCGAATCGCCCGCGGGTCGGACAGTGGATGATGTGGGCATGCCTGTTCTATTGCCTTTCGGTTGGGGCGTTCACGCTGACAAGGCACCTGTGGCTGGCGGTGGCGGCGCTTGCGGTGGCGGGCATCTTCCATAGCGTGTACGCGGCGCTGAACTCGTCGCTGATGCAAATGAAGGCTGCGCCGGAGTACCGGTCGCGGGTGGTTTCGCTCCAGACCATGACGTGGGGGATGACACCCTTCGCCGGGCTCTTGATGGGCGCTATGATCGACCGGTGGGGAGTGCCGCACGTGATCGGCGCCTGGATGTTGGTGGCCGCGCTCCTCACGTTGATCCTGGCCGTGAGCTCTCGGGAGCTACGGCGCATCTGAGGTCCCGATGCAGCACCTCCTGGCGACCCTCGCGGCTGGCCTGCGCCGGCTCGACCCGGACGGCCGGCTGACCGCCGAGCCAGCGGCCGCGGGGGACCTGGAGGGGATCCAGTCACTCTTCGTGGTGGACCTTGAGATGAGCGGACCGAACGCCCAGATGCACGAGATCCTCGACGTTGGCGGCGTGCGGGCGGCGCTCGCCCGGGGCATCCCTGAGGAGGAGGCCTGGGGGGCACGCGTAAGACCGCGCCACATCGGGAACGCTGTGCCCGGGGCCCTCAAGGTGGTGGGCTACAGCGCGAAGGCGTGGAAGCAGGCGCTGGAGCTCGAAGAGGCTATGGAGCGGTTCGCCCTCCTCGGACGCGATTCGGTGATAGCGGGCTGGGGAATCGGGCAGGACATGGCCTTCCTTGTCGAGGCGTTTCGGCGATTGCAGCAGCCGTGGCCATTCGCCACGGTCGCGCTCGACGTCCAGCCGATCGCGCGAAGCCTGCTCCGCGGGAATGGCCAGGTTGACCGGTTCAACCTGGGCCACGTTGCCGATCGCCTCGGCATCGGGAGGATGGGCGAACACGGGGCGCTGGCCGATGCATACGCGACCTACGACGTGCTGGTGAAACTGCTGGAGCTGGCACCCGGGCGGCACGGGCCGGCATAACGCGCACCAGGGCAGCGCGCTACCAGGTGTGCTCCGCTTCGTGCGGGGGGTAGGCCGTCCGGAACGCATCGTCCCAGCGCTCGAGCACCGCAGCATTCTCGACTTCGAACAGGCCGGCCCGCCAGGCGACCGAGGGGCGGAGGAAGCCCCAGGCTATCTGGGCGAGCGTATCGGGCCCGAGCGTTGCGTCCATCCGTTCGCCATCGGCGCGCCGCACCGATCCACCCTCCGCGGCGGTCGCAAGCCGCCACTCCCCGGCATTCCACGGGCACACCTCATCCACCAGCCGGAAGGTCACTTCCGTATCGACCGGATAGGGGCGGAGTGCCAGGGCACGGTCAACCGTGACGAGGCGAGCCATGATGCCGTCGCGAACAGTGGGGTTGAGCATTCGCGGTTCAACCAGCATGTGCGGCAGGGGGTCATCGGGGCCCGCGTTGTTCCAGGTGATCTCACCGACAGCGTCATAGCTGGCCACCGCGCGCCAGAGCGAACGGGTGGCGTTGGCGGTAAGCGCGAAAAAGTCCTCTACGCGCAGCTGCTGGCCGGGCCCGGCCCCGTGGCGCACCAGCCCCGGCCCGTGATTGAACACCGCGTACCCGAGCGCCTCGCCGTGCTCCTCGTAGACGAGGACGACCTGGCGCATTCCGGCCGGTGGCGGCGCCAGGGGCCCGGAAAGCCACATGGCGCGACCGCGGTGCACGAGCGCGTTGCGATCCTCGCGGTAGCGCCGGTAGATATCGACCAGGAGGCCGAATTCCGCCCCGGCGTCGACTTCGCGAAGGCTCCCCGGGAGGTCGGCGCCGTGCGCGAACACCACATCGCGGGGCTCGAAGCGATAGGTGCGCCGCTCGGTGATGGTGCCGTACCCGTAGCGCCGGTAGATGGCGGCAGCTGCCGGGTGGAGGCCTGCCATCGCAACGCGGCCCTCTTCGTGCAGCTGTTCGAAGTGCCGCCGGACCACGGCGCGGAGATATCCCTTACGCCGGTGAGCAGGGTGGGTGGAGACCCAGGTGACACCCGCCATGGGCACGGCGCGTCCGTTGAAGCGGATGGTGAGCGGCCAGGCTGCATAGGTGGTTGCGACCGATCCATCGGCGATGCCACACAGCGTCCATTCGGGGTTCATGCCCTCGAACGCCTCGGCGGGCATGGCAAGCTCGCGTGAGACAATGCGGATGACTTCGGGCATCTCTTCGGGGTGTGCGGGACGGACTTCGAGCGGCATACGCGGAGTGTACGCGCAAGCGCTGGCTGTGAGCCCGTTCACGGAGGGCCCGGCGCGCTATTGACAACTCCTTAGCCCGCCACTAACGATACAGATGATGTTCTCGGGGCGGGGTGAAATTCCCCACCGGCGGTGACAGCCCGCGACTCCTTCCCCCCGGGGGAGGACTGACCCGGTGGAACTCCGGGGCCGACGGTCAGAGTCCGGATGGGAGAGAACACTCCGCGGCTGCCTCGTGCCTTGCGCACCGGGGGGCCGCTGGCTCGCATACCCTGCGTGCCTCTCTTCCCCTGCCCCGTGTGCATTGAGATCATCAAGGGGCAGCGCCGATGACTTCCACTCCAGCGACGGTGATTCGCAAGTCCCCCGGGGGGCTGTGTTGATGTTCACCGGGATCATCGAAGAGGTTGGCACGGTGGTGGAGGCAGGCGAGGGGACGCTGCGCATCCAGGCCCCGTTCGTACTCACCGATAGCAAACTAGGGGATTCTATCGCCATCAACGGTGTCGACCTGACGGTCGCCGAGATGGACGGCGAGACGTTTTTCGCGAACCTGATGCCAGAGACCTACCGGCGGTCGAACCTCGGCGACCTGAAGCCGGGCGATCTGGTGAACCTGGAGCGCAGCGTGCGGCCGACCGACCGGCTGAGTGGCCACATCGTCCGGGGTGTGGTCGAGGCGACGGGTACGCTCCACTCGCTGACGCCGGAGGGTGACGCAATCATCGCCAGGTTCCTCGCCCCGAAGGAACTCCTCAGGTACATGGTGGTGAAGGGGCCGGTCTGCATCGACGGGATCAGCCTGACGATTGTGGCGAAGGACGAGGAGAGCTTCTCGGTTTCACTGGTCCAGTACACGCAGGAGCACACCAACCTGGTATCGCGAAAGCCGGGCGACCGGATCAACCTCGAGACGGACATCATCGCGCGGTACGTGGAGAACATGCTGGCGGCGCGTGAAGAGGAGGCCCGGAGATGACCGAACGCGATCCGGTGATGGCAACCGTGCCCGAGGCGATAGAGGAGTATCGCCGGGGCAAGTTCGTCATCATCACCGACGACGAGGACCGGGAGAACGAAGGGGACCTGTGCATCGCGGCGCAGTTCGTCACGCCCGACCACATCAACTTCATGGCGAAGTACGGCCGGGGGCTGATCTGCTGCTCGATCACGGAGGAACGCTGCGAGCAGCTGAAGCTGCCGCTGATGGTCGATCCGACGGCGAACAACTCGGGCTTTGGCACGCCGTTCACCGTCTCAGTAGAGGCGCGGACAGGCGTTACGACGGGGATCAGCGCAGCCGACCGGGCGCGGACGGTGCAGGTGATCATCGACCCGGAGACGAAACCGGAGGACCTTGCGCGACCGGGGCACATGTTCCCCCTGCGCGCGCGCAAGGGCGGCGTGCTGGTACGCGCCGGCCAGACCGAGGCAAGCGTGGACCTCGCGAAGATGGCCGGCCTGTACCCCGGCGCGGTGATTTGCGAAATCATGAAAATGGATGGCGAGATGGCGCGGATGCCGGACCTGAAGCGGTTCGCGCGGCGCCATGGGCTCCGCATCGTCACCGTGAACGACATGATCAAGTACCGCCTGCGCAACGAGAAGCTCATCGCGCGGGTGGCGGAGACCCGCCTGCCGACGCCGTTTGGCGACATGATGATCCTGGGCTACAAGGCCGAGAACCACCCGGACGAACATGTCGCCCTGGTGAAGGGACCAATTGACCCGGAGAAGCCGACACTGGTGCGGGTGCACGACCAGTGCGTGACGGGAGACGTCTTCGGGTCGATGCGGTGCGATTGCGGGGAGCAGAAGGACCGCGCTCTCAAGATGATCGCCGAAGAGGGCGGAGTCTTTTTGTACATGCGCCAGGAGGGCCGGGGCATCGGCCTGCACAACAAACTGCGGACGTACGAGCTCCAGGACCAGGGCCTGGACACCGTCGACGCGAACCTTGCGCTTGGTTTCCCGGCCGACCGGCGGGACTACGGCATCGGCATGCAGATTCTGCGCGATATCGGCGTGCGGAAGATGCGGCTCATCACCAACAACCCGGCGAAGCGGGCCGGGCTGGAGGCCTACGGCCTGGAGGTGGTGGAGCGTGTGCCTATCGTGACCACACCGAACCCGTTCAACATCCGCTACCTGGATACGAAACGCCAGCGCATGGGCCACCTGCTCGACGGCCTTGAGCCGGTGAGCGCGGAGGGTTCGTGATGCCAGTCCTGGAGGGGGCGCTGGAGGGAGCAGGGCTCCGCGTCTGCGTGGTGGTCGCCCGCTGGAACGAGTTCGTGACGCGCAGGCTGCTGGAGGGGGCGGAGCGCCAGCTGGGCGAGCGTGGGGTTGCCGGCGGCGACGTAACCGTTGCGTGGGTGCCCGGCGCGTTCGAGATCCCCACCGCCGCGCGATGGGCGGCGAGCTCCGGCGCGTTCGACGCGGTCATCTGCCTCGGAGCGGTGATACGCGGGGAGACGGCGCACTTCGAGTACGTGGCGGGCGGCGCCGCCGAGGGCATCGCGGCAGTCTCGCGAGAGACGGGCGTACCGGTGATTTTCGGCGTGCTGACCGTGGACAACGTGGAGCAGGCGCTTTCGCGCTGCGGCGGCAAGGACGGGCATAAGGGCGAGGAGGCGGCGCAGGCGGCAATCGAGATGGCGAACCTGCGCAAGCTCTTCGGCCGGGAACAGGAGTAGACCGCCTCGTTGCGCCTGCAAAGAGGGCTTTGCTAGGCTCGAAGGACAAGATACGGCGCCGGCAGCCGGGTGCGTTCGATTGGCTGCCGCGGGCAAGGGGCGTGACCGCCATACTTGCCGCGCTCCCGAATCCGGACCCCTCACCCGGGGCCACGGCTATCGTCCCGTTTACGCGTCGCCCCCACACTCACCGGGTGGCCGCCCAGTTAAGATGGGTGACCTTCCATGACGCTCGCAGTCTTCGCGCTGTGCGGCTTCGCCATGGCGCTTGCCGCCCCGTTCCTGCCAATCTGGCGCTTTCGGCCGGGCCGGTGGCTGGCCGCGACCGTCCCGGCAGCCTCGTTTGCCTACTTCTTGAGCCTGGCGCCCGGGATCGGCGACGGCGACGTCGTGACGTTCCAGCGGGATTGGATCCCGTCGCTCGGCATCGCCTTCGCCTTGCGCGTGGATGGGCTGGGACTCCTGATGGCGCTGCTGGTGAGCGGGATGGGCGCCATTGTGGTGCTGTACGCCGGCGAATACCTGCGGGGGAAGCCGGGAATTGGGCGCTTCATGGCCTACCTTTTTGGCTTCGAGGCATCGATGCTGGGGCTGGTGCTGGCGGCGGACCTCATCACGCTCTTCGTGTTCTGGGAACTGACAAGCATCACCTCGTTCCTCCTCATTTCATTCGAGACGGAGAAACCGGCAGCACGGAAAGCGGCAACCCAGGCCCTGCTGGTTACGGGTGGGGGCGGACTGGCGCTGCTGGCCGGGTTCGCGCTCATCGGGATCGAGGCGGGTACCTACGACATTGCCCGGGTGACCCGCGGAGCGGGCGGTCTGACCGAATCCGGGTGGTACCTGGCAATCCTCGTGCTCGTGCTTGCCGGGGCGTTCACCAAGTCGGCCCAGTTCCCATTTCACTTCTGGCTACCAGGCGCGATGGCGGCGCCGACCCCGGTCAGCGCCTACCTGCATTCCGCGACGATGGTGAAGGCCGGCGTGTACCTGCTGGCACGGTTGCACCCGGCCCTGGGCGGCACCACCGAATGGACCTTCGCGCTCACGACCTTCGGTGCGGTGACCATGGTGGTTGGCGCGTACGTGGCGGTGCACCAGCGCGATCTGAAGCTCATCCTGGCGTACTCAACAGTTAGCGCACTCGGCCTCCTGGTGCTGCTCCTGGGAATCGGCACCAGCCTGGCGATCAAGGCGGCGGTCGTCTTCCTGCTGGCGCACGCGCTCTACAAGGGCGCGCTGTTCCTGGCCGCAGGAAGCATCGACCACGGCGCGGGCACGCGCGACATCGGCGAACTCGGTGGCCTGGCGAGGGCGATGCCGTTCACGGCGGGCGCGCTCGCGATCGGGGCTGTGTCACTCGCAGGATTTGGGCCGGTCCTGGCGTTCATCGGCAAGGAGGCGGCTCTCGATGCGGCGCTGCACTTCGATCGAACCGGGGAGCTGGCAGTCCTCGCCGCCATCGTGGCCGGCGGGGCCCTGTTCGCAGTCGCGGCGGCGATGCTGATCCGGGTACTCATTGGGGCTTTGCGCGCTCCGCACGCGCCTCACGAATCGCCGCCCGAAATGCTCGTTGGGCCGCTCCTGCTGTGCGCCGGGTCGGTTGTGTTCGCCGTCGCCCCGGGCATGATTGCGGGGGATGTCGTGAGCCCGGCGGCGGCCGCCATCGCGGGCGAGCCCGTGAAGATAAAGCTGGCGCTCTGGCACGGCTTCAATACGGCGCTCCTGTTGAGCCTGGGTTCCATCGGGCTGGCCGCCGCGACGCTCTGGGGAGGCCCTCGCATCCGTCCGCTCAGCGACCGGCTGGTGAACGCCGCGGGGCCGTTCCGCCCGGGCGACCTTTACGATGCGTCCCTCCTGAACCTCAACCGTGTGGCGCGCCAGCAGACCCGGTTGTTGCAAAACGGCTACCTGCGCCTGTACCTCGTGGTGACGCTGGCGACGGCGGTGACCCTGGTGGCGGCAGCCATCGCGGTGCGTGGCGGGGTGGCACTCGGAGATAGCTACGGAGACCTGGCGTTCTACGAAATCGTCATCGCGGGGGTGATCATCACCGGGGCGGGCCTGGCTATCCGGGCGAACGATCGGCTTACGGCCGTGGCCGCGCTGGGTGCCGTCGGATTCGGCGTCGCGCTCGTCTATGCGTTCTTCGGGGCGCCGGACCTTGCGCTGACGCAGTTCCTGGTAGAGACGCTGACGGTGCTGTTGTTCGTGCTGGTGTTCTACCGCCTCCCCCGGCTGGCGGACGTGTCGGCGGTTTCGACCCGCGTGCGTGACGCGGTGCTCGCGATCTCGGCCGGGGCGCTGATGTCGGTCCTCGTGCTGGCCTCGATCACGCAAACATCGGACCACTCGCTCGCGCAGTACTTTGCCGAGACAAGCAAGCCGCTCGCCTATGGGCGGAACGTCGTCAATGTGATCCTTGTCGACTTCCGGGCGCTCGACACGCTCGGGGAGATTATCGTGATTGCCGTGGCAGCGCTGGGCGTGGTCGCCATGCTGAAGCTGAAGCGGGGTGAGGCGAAATGAACTCCCTGATCCTGCGAAACATGATGCGGTTCCTGGCCTCGCTGTTGCTGGTCGCGTCGGTCTTTCTGCTCTGGCGCGGGCACAACGAGCCGGGCGGCGGGTTCGCGGGGGGGCTCATGGCCGCTACTGCCTTCGTGCTGCACGCGCTGGCGTTGGGCCCCAGGGGCGCGCGACGGGCATTGCGGGTTACCCCGCTCTTCCTGATTGCCTCGGGGCTCGCCGTGGCGCTAGGGGCTGCGCTGATTGGCGTGGCTGCCGGAGACCCCATCCTGACCGGCCAATGGGTGACGCTCGATACACCAGGGGGGGAAAACCTGAAGGTGGGAACCCCGCTGCTCTTCGATGCCGGGGTGTACCTGGTGGTTGTGGGCGTCGTCCTCAACATCATCCTGCCGCTCATGGAGGAGGAGTGATGGAACTCCTGCTCGCGCTCACGGTGGGCATCCTGTACGCGGCAGGCCTGTACCTGATGCTGCGCCGCAGTCTCGTGAAAGTCATCGTCGGGCTCGCGCTGCTGACGAACGGGGCGAACGTGCTCATTTTCACGGCCGCAGGCCTGGTGCGCGGGCAGCCGCCACTGGTCGAAGCCGGCGAGAGCGTTCCGCGGGCCCCGTTCGCCGATCCGGTCCCACAGGCGCTCATCCTGACGGCGATCGTCATCGGATTCGGGCTGCAGGCGTTCGCGATGGCGCTTGCCTATCGCGTCTATCGTGAATCCGGCAGCGAGGATGTCGACTCCCTCCGGACGACCGAGGATCCGAGCATCAGCCTGCCGAAGGTTGAGGCCACGAAATGAGCGGACTTGTGGCGCTGCCGCTGCTGGTCATGCTGGCTTCATCGGTGATCGCACTGGCCTGCCTGCCGTACCGCCGCACGCAAGAGGCGATTGCGCTCACCGGCATGGTGGCCCTGACGGGGGCAGCCGGTTGGCTCCTGGCGGAAACGTGGGATGGCGACATCCTGGTGCTACAGGCGGCGAACTGGCCTGCACCATTTGGGATCACGCTGGTTGCGGACCTGTTCGCGTCGATCATGGTCATGCTGGCGGCGATCGTCGGGCTGGCAGCAACGGTCTACTCGGTGGGCACCATCGACCCGGATCGGGAGCGGTATGGCTACTACCCGTTGATGAACATGCTCGTGCTTGGCGTGTGTGGCGCGTTCCTCACCGGAGACCTGTTCAACCTGTACGTGTGGTTCGAGGTGCTGCTAATCGCCTCGTTCGTGATCATGGCCCTCGGCGGCCGGCGCCCACAGGTTGAGGGCGCCCTCAAGTACGTCGCCCTGAACCTTGTGTCTTCGGTGCTGTTCCTGAGCGGGGTTGGCTTGCTCTATGCCGCCACCGGGACGCTGAACATGGCGGACCTTTCGGTGCAGGTAGCGGCGGCAGGCTCCGATGGCTATATGGCAGCGATCGGGATGTTGTTCCTGGCGGCGTTCGGGATCAAGGCGGCGATGTTCCCGTTGTTCTTCTGGCTTCCCGCTTCGTACCACACGGCGCCGGCGCCGGTCACCGCCCTCTTCGCGGGGTTGTTGACGAAAGTCGGCGTCTACGCGCTCATCCGCGTATTCACGCTGATCTTCACCACGGACGTCGGCTACACGCATACGGTCATTTTGTGGCTCTCGGTGGCCACGATGGTGACCGGTGTCCTGGGTGCTGTTTCGCACAATGACGTGAAGCGCCTCCTTTCGTTTCACATCATCAGCCAGATTGGCTACATGACGCTGGGCCTCGCGCTCTTCACCCCCATGGCCATCGCCGGCGCAATCTACTTCATCGCGCACAACATCCTGGCGAAGACGAACCTCTTCTTCATCGCCGGCGTGATGCGCCGCGTGGGCGG
>CAYUVT010000012.1:10354-32362 GCA_964448165.1 uncultured Anaerolineaceae bacterium
TCATCGGGTTCGCATTCGAGCCGTTCTGGTCGGCTGCCGAGCGAGCCGGAGACCAGCTGATGGAACCTGACCGGTACATCACGGCAGTACTGGGGGAACAACCATGATTGGACTGCTCTGGATCCTGCTGTTGGCCCTGGCCTGGACCGCAGTGAACGGTGAGTTCACCGGGGGGCAACTTGCGGTCGGCCTGGTGCTGGGCACGCTGATCACGCTGTTTGTGCGAGCGCCGGGCAACGACTACCTCCGGAAGGCGATCGTCCTCTTTGGTTTCATCGGGTTTTTCCTGTGGGAGCTCGTCATCGCGAACCTGCGGATGGCGCGCGATGTGCTTTGGCCACGGCCGAAATTCGTTCCCGGGGTGATTGCGGTTCCCCTGGATGTGAAGGGCGATGGCCAAATCACCGCGTTCGCAAACCTGTTGACTCTGACTCCCGGGACACTCTCGCTCGATATCTCCCGGGACCGGAAGGTCCTGTATATCCACGACATGTACGCTGCCGACCCCGAGGCGAGCCGGCAGGCGGTGAAGTCGGGATTCGAGCGCCGTATCCGGAGGCTCTCGCTGTGAACGGCACGTTCCCGGTCGACGGGTTCATCGAGGTGACGGCGATGGCCATGATGAGCCTCGGGCTTGTGATGGCCATGGTCCGGCTTGTCCGGGGCCCGAGCCTGCCCGACCGGGTAGTGGCACTCGACCTGATCACCATGCTCGGACTGGGGATGCTCGCCGTGTATGCGATGTCGACGGGGCGGACCGCCTACCTGGACGTTGGTATCGTGCTGACGCTGGTGACGTTCATCGCGACCATCTCGTTCGCCTACTTCATCGAGAAGGGGACGGGACGGGGAGGAGGCGTCTGATGGAGGCAGTCCTCACCGGGACGCTGGTGCTGGTCGGTTCGGCGCTGATGCTGATCGCCTCCATTGGTGTGTTGCGGATGCCCGACCTGTTCACGAGGATGCAGGCGACCACCAAGGCGGCCACGCTGGGCGCCGGGCTTGTGCTCCTGGGCACCGCGGTGCATTTCGCCACCTTCAGCGTGACCACCCGGGCGGTGGCGGCGATCGCCTTCGTGCTGCTCACCGCGCCGATTGCGGCACACCTGCTGGGGCGTGCGGCGTACTTCCTCGGCGTGCCGCTCTGGGAAGGGTCGGTGCGTGATGAGCTTCGCGACCGGTACGACTGGGAGACCCACATCCTGGCCTCGGCCGGGCGCACCGACGTTGCCATCCGCCCCGGCCCGCCGGGTGCGGAGCTGTCATCGGGCGATAGCCCCTCAGGGCAGTAAGAGCATGGCATCGCCGAAGCTGTAGAAGCGGTAGCCCTCGCGGACGGCCTCGCGGTAGGCATCCAGCACGAACCCGGTCCCGCCGAAGGCGCAGACCAGCATGAGCAGCGTCGAGCGTGGCAGGTGGAAGTTGGTCATGAGCACGTCGACCACGTGGAACGGGTCTCCCGGGAGGATCCGGAGCGAAGTCCATCCCTCGTAGGGCTCGATCGAGCCGCGCTCGCGCGCGACGTGCTCGAGCGTCCGCACCACAGTGGTGCCAACGGCAACCACACGGCGACCCTCGGCCTTTGCGCGGTTGATGGCGTCGGCAGTGGCGGCGGGCACCGTGACATGTTCCGCGTGGAGCTGGTGCTCCCGGGGGTCATCAACGGTGACGGGCCTGAACGTACCGGGTCCGACTTCGAGCGTGACGGCTGAACGCTGGATCCCGCGCGCTTCGAGCCGCTCGAGCAAACCGGGCGTGAAGTGGAGACCGGCCGTTGGGGCCGCCGCACTGCGCGCCTCACGCGCGTAAACGGTCTGGTAGCGCTCGGGGTCGCCGTGGAAGTCCTGGATGTACGGCGGGAGCGGCACCGATCCGACCGTCGCCGGGTCGAAGGGGCGGTCGAAGTCGAGGACCACGGTTTCGTTCGCGCGGGCCACCACCGCGGCGCCGAGTGGCTCGCCGTGGGTAGCGAACACGAAGCGGCGGCCGGGAAGGGCGCGCTTCGCGGGACGGAACATCACCTCCCAGCGCACGTCGCTGAAAGGACGGACAAGGAGCGCCTCGACCGCGCCGCCGGTGTCTTCCCGGTGGCCAAGGAGACGGGCCGCCATGACGCGGGTGTCGTTCACCACCAGCAGGTCGCCGGGGTTGAGGAGGTCCGGGAGGTCGCGCACAACGCGATGCTCGATGGAGCGAGCGCCGATGCGCAGCACCATGAGCCGGGCGCTGTCCCGTGGCTCAGCGGGTTGCTGCGCGATCAGCTGGTCCGGGAGCTCGAACGCGAAGTCCTGGGTACGCACGGCATTCAGGATTGCGTCTTCCCCGGGCCCGGTCTACGGTGGCGGCGAGGTGCAGCGCATGGCGAACAACAATGGCGCTTCCGCGAAGGTCTCCGGGGACCGGTACGAAGAGGTGACGACGACCCGCCTGAGCCTCGACCGGAGCGCTATCCGCCGCGTGCAGGCGGACGAGGTGGCCATCGATAAGAGCGCGGTGGGCGTTGCGCGTTTCGACCGGGGGACCATCCGGCAATCCTCGGCGGGGATTGTCGCCGGCCGATCGGTGGCGGTGGACGAAGTGCGGACCGGCATCCTGATCTCGCCGGTGGTGCGAGGCGATGTCCACACGCTGCTCGATATGCGCTCGGCGGTGGCTATCGGGTTTGGGATGGTGCTGGGGAAAGTGTTTCTTGCCGCGATCCGCGCCGTGGCGCGGCGGGTGACGGGCTGATCCCGGACTCGGACACTAGCCGGTTGGACTCGTCGGTGCGGAGCTGTCCGCAGGCGGCGGAGATTTCGGTCCCTTTTTCGACGCGCACGGTGGTGTTCACCCCGGCAGCCCGGAGCACTCGCTCAAAGGCGAGGATTGCGCGCCGCTGAGGGCGGCCGAATCCGCCAGCGGTGGGATTGACGGGGATGAGGTTCACGTGGGCGCCCGAGCCCTTGAGGAGGCGCGCCAGCTCACCTGCAGTCTCTTCGGAGTCGTTGACGCCATCGATGAGGGCGTACTCAAAGGTCACCCGGCGTCCCGTCTTCTTGAAGTACCGTTTCGCGGCGGAGACGAGGTCGCCCACGGAGGTGGGCCCCGCCGTGGGCACAAGGCGCTGGCGGAGGGCGTCGCTCGGTGCATGGAGCGAAATGGCAAGCCCGACCTGGAGGCCCTCCGCAGCGAGGCGGTCGATGGCGTGGATGAGTCCGACGGTCGAAATCGTGATGTGCCGCTGGCCGAGGCCAAAGGCCTTCGGGTGGGTGAGCAGCCGCACAACGCGAATGGTCTCAGCGTAGTTGGCCAGCGGTTCGCCCATGCCCATGAACACGACGTTTGTGACATGTTCGCCGCGTTCGCGGAGGAGCCTGGCGATATGGAGGACCTGGGCGACGATTTCTTCGGCCTTGAGGTTGCGCTCGAAGCCCATTTGCCCCGTGGCGCAGAACACGCAGCCCATGGCGCAGCCGGCCTGGGTGGAAACGCACACGGTTGAGCGCGGGTGGCGCTCGCCGGGCTCGGGGTACTGCATGAGGACCGTTTCGATGAGCGTCCCATCGTGCATCCGGAGGAGGAGCTTGGTCGTGCCACCATCCTCGCTCACGACGCGCCGGACTTCGGTTGCGGCATCGAGGGCGAACTGCTCCGCGAGTTCCGCCCGCAGCGCTGCCGGGAGCTGGTGCATCTCGCCGAACGAGGCGGCTGACTCGCGCCACGCGGCCCGGAGTACCTGGTCGGCCCGGTAACGCGGCTGGCGGAGTTCGGCCATCACGGCCTCGAGTTCTTCCGGCAGCAGGCGAAGCAGGGAGACCTTCGCGTCAGCCTTCATGCGAGCCCCACCTCCGGTTCGAGGGAGCCGCGCTCGCCGGCAAGGAATTGTTCGCCGGTGAGCCGCTTTCCGCCCGGCCGCTGGACTTCCTCGAGCACGAGCCAACCATCGGCGAAGGCCACGGCCGGGAACCTGCCGAGGACGGCGGTCGCACCGGGGGACGTGGCCGGGCCCGGTTCGACGCGTGCGCGCCAGATCGCAAGCCGCTCCGCACGGTAGAGCACGAAGGCGCCCGGCCACGGGTTGTAGGCCCGGACGGCGCGTTCGGCCTCGTCCACGGTCATGCCGGCCTTGAGGTGCCCGTCATGCTTCGAGACCAGGCCGCAGTAAGTGGCAGCCGACTCGTCCTGGGGTTTCGCCTCGAGCTCGCCAGAGAGCCACGCGGGCAGGACGCGCACGAGTTCACCGGCGCCAAGCCCGGCCAGGCGGGCCTCGAGCGACCCCGTGGTGTCGCCGGGCAGGATCGCCGTTTCGACGCGAGAGATGACCGGCCCGGCATCCATCTTCCGGACGAGCTTCATGATGCTGACCCCCGTCACGGGGTCGCCCGCGAGGATTGCCGCGGCGATCGGCGATGCCCCGCGCCAGCGGGGCAGGAGGGAGGCATGGACGTTCAGACATCCATGCGGCGGGATATCCAGCACCGCCTGGGGGAGCATCTTGCCGTAGGCGGCTACCACGAAGACATCCGCGTGAAAGGAGCGAAGCTGCGCCTGGATGTCGTCCTGGCGCAGCGATTCGGGCTGGAGCACGCTTACGCCCAGTTCCAGCGCTGCGAGTTTCACGGGCGGGGGCTGAACGCGGCCACCACGGCCGGAAGGACGGTCGGGCTGAGTGAGCGCTGCGACGACCTCGGCGCCGGCCCCGGCCAGGGCGCGGAGCGACGGCACGGCGAACCCGGGCGAGCCCATGAAGACGACACGAGTACCCACAAGAGGTGCTGCCACGAGATCCATCTTCACTGGCGGAAGAGCGCAAGTCCAAACCATGGCCGCCGACATGGCGAAGAGCCCCGCCTGGGCGGGGCTCTCGTCCGGGTGCGTTGTGCGTGCTGATTACTTCCGGTTGCGGATGGCTGCCGCCGCGGCCACCGAACCAAGGCCCGCCAGGCTCGCACCGAGCGCCAGGAGGGCGGCAGGGGCGGCGTCCCGTCCGGTCATCACCAGTCCGTTACCCGTTGCCGGCGGCAGGGGCACAGTGACCTCTGGCGTGAGGGTTGTGCCGGACTCGGGGGCGCCGAGCTGTGGCGCGGGCTGTTCCGGGGCAGGCTGCTGCGGCAGCGGCTGCTCGGGAACCACGGGGTCATCACCTGCGGGGGTCTCCGGCACTTCCGGGACTTCCGGCATTTCCGGGAGCTGTGGAATCTCGGGAATCTGCGGGACCTCGGGCACTTCGGGCGTGCCGGGTACCTCAGGAGTGTCTTCGGGCTGGTCCTGGGGCTGTTCCGGGGTTTGCTCCTCCCCGGGCTGCGGGTCTTCCCCGGGAGCCGTTACCTCCTCCATGGGATCGGGAGTTGGTTCTTCCACCGGGTCCGGCGTCGGCTCTTCCACCGGGTCCGGCGTTGGTTCTTGCGCCGGGTCTTCCACGGGCTCAGGAGCCGGGTCTTGGGCGGGATCGGGAGCCGGGTCTTCGGCGGGATCGGGAGCCGGGCCGTTGGTTTCGAAGAACTCCAGGTTGTCGAACAGGACGACCAGGGTCTCGGGAACGCTGCTGTCGTAGGGATTGGGCTCCTTGAGGGCAGTGGGGCGGATGTAGACGGACTTGGCGCCAGCGGGTGCGGTCACGCTGTGGGTGAGCGGAATCCAGGCGCCGCGCTGCGCATCGCTGAAGCCGGCAGCGACATGGCCGCCGCCGAGGTTGGAGCCATTGCAGTTCGGGCCGGTGTTGAAGTGGAGGTAGATGCCGGCCGCCCCGTACGGGGTCTGTCCGAGTTCGACATATGCATCGCCCCGGGCGGTGTAGTTGACCCCTTCCTGGATATTGGTGACACACTGCAGGGCGCTGTAATACGAGTTACCGTTGCCCTGGTAGCCGTTGGTCAGCTGCATAGCGCCGTTCACGGCCTGCGGGTTGCCGCCATAGTTGGTCCAGCCGCTGACGCCGCTGGAAAAGTCGCCATTCTGGAGCAAGTTCGGGCCGGCAGCCGCGGCAAGCACCAGTCCCGCAGCGGGGATGGCTGCTGCGGCGAGGCTGAGCAGCGAGAGTTTCGTTCGGTTCATGTCGCTAGCTTCCATCAGGTTGTTGGTGGTAAGACCGGGCTACCGCGAATTTCTTACATGGCCGCCGGCCCCATTCCCCGGGCCGCCGCGATTTCGCTCCGGGGCATCTCCAGTTTGTGGAACCGGCCAGGCCGGACTCGTCCGGTGAACCACCCACGAGGAGCCGCCTGTGTGAAGCAGCTCATACGGGTTCTCCGCCACGGCCAGCATCGCGTGGGTGAAGCGGGGAGCGCCGTGCGGCCTCGCCGTCATCGCGCGGAAGGGGTGCCGGTGGTAGGGTTTTGCCATCGTGCCCGCCTCGCGGTGGGGCTTCGCAATCCCTCTCCACGGACGACGAGATGACCAGGATCGGCATCATGGAAACGGCCATCCGGGATGGCCACCAGTCGCTGCTCGCGACTCGCATGCGCACCGAGGACATGATTCCCGCCCTCGAGCTCATGGACTCGATCGGCTACCACAGCATCGAGTGCTGGGGTGGCGCAACCTTCGACACCTGCCTGCGGTTCCTCAAGGAGGACCCGTGGGAGCGCCTGCGCGAGATCAAGAAGCGGCTGAAGCACACGCCCACCCAGATGCTCCTCCGCGGGCAGAACGCAGTCGGCTACCGGCACTACGCGGATGACGTGGTCCGCGAGTTCTGCGAGCGCTCAGTCGCAAACGGCATGGATATCTTTCGTATCTTCGACGCGCTGAACGACACGCGGAACCTGGAAACGGCGTTCGAGGCGGTGAAACGCGCCGGCGGCCACGTCCAGGGCACCATCTGCTACACCATCAGCCCCGTCCACACGGTGGATGCGTACGCGAAGATGGCGGACCGGATGGTGGAGATGGGCGCCGATTCGCTCTGCATCAAGGACATGGCCGGGCTGTTGAGCCCAATGATGGCAAAAGCGCTGGTGAGCCGGATCAAGAAGGACCACCCGGACAAACTGCTGCAGATGCATTGCCACGACACCTCCGGCTATTCAGAAATGGCGTACCTGATGGGAGTACAGGCCGGAGCTGACGTCATCGACTGCGCTATCAGCCCGCTCGCCGGGGGGACCAGCCAGCCGGCCACCGAGACCCTGGTTGCCGCTTTGGCGGAGGACCCGGAGCACGCAACCGGCCTGGACATGGAGAAGCTGGGGCAGCTGGCGGAGTACTTCCGCGGTGTGAGGAAGAAGTACTGGAAGTTCGAAAGCGGATTGCTCGGCATCGATGCGGGCGTGCTCGCCCACCAGGTACCGGGCGGGATGATCTCGAACCTCGTCGGCCAGCTGCGCGAGCAGGGGGCCGAACACAAGCTGCCCGATGTGCTGGCGGAAAATGCGCGGGTGAGGGCCGACCTCGGGTACCCACCGCTGGTTACCCCGAGTTCGCAAATCGTGGGCACCCAGGCGGTGCTCAACGTCCTGACCGGCAAGCGCTATGGGAGCGTCACCAGGGAAACGAGGAACCTGGCCAAGGGCATGTATGGGGCGACGGCGGCCCCCATCGCCCCCGAGGTGCTGCAGCAGGTGCTCGGGGACGAGGAGCCCATCACCCACCGCCCGGCCGATGACCTTGCGCCAGAGCTGGAAGCGGCAAAGGCCGAGATCGGGGACCTTGCCGAGAACATCGACGATGTCCTCAGCTACGTGATGTTCCCGCAGCCGGCCAAGGAGTTCCTCCAGTGGCGGCGCGAAGGTGGAGGCCCGGAGCGAGAGCTGGTGGCGGCCATCGTCGGCGCCATGGTCATCGGGGAAAAGAAGGCGGCGGCTCCGGCTCCGGCTCCGGTGGCGGTGGCGAGCCACGGCGAGACGGCTCCGTGGCGCAGCTTCGGCCGAATGCGGCAGATGCGGTAGGAGGGAACCATGGCAACCGTGACGATCGGCGGAAGAACGTATGAGGTTGAGGTCCGGGGCGACAAGGTTGTCGTCGACGGGCATGAATACCCTGTAAAGGTACGCGAGGAGCAAGGCTACGCGACGGTGAACGCCGGCGGGGTCGCCTACCGGGTACAGCTCCCTCCGGCCAGTGAACGGCGGAGTGGGATGACAGTCGACGTCGACTACCGCCCCTTCACGGTGGAGTACGAAGGCCGGCTCGGCGGAGGACCAGCTCCGCGCGAGTCTCGTACCCCGGCCGCGGGTGGGAGCGGGGCTCCCCGTGCCGCCGTCAAGGGTGCGGTCACAGCTCAGATTGCCGGGCGCGTGCTCAGCATCAAGGTCTCAGTCGGGCAGGCGGTCGCGCGTGGCGATGTCCTGCTGCTCCTTGAAGCGATGAAGATGGAAAACGAGATCAAGGCGCCAGCCGACGGCGTGGTGAAAGAGATCGCAGTGGCCGAGGGCGGCCGCGTGGCCGAAGGCGAAGTGCTCGTGGTGATCGAGTAGCCTGGCACGCCGGCATGCTGCAGCAGAAAGGGCCGCACGGGGTGCGGCCCTTCGCGTTGAGGGGAGCCGGTATCAGCCGCGCAGGGACTTCAGTTGCTGGGCATGGTCGTTCAGGTGGTAGGCGACGATCCCGAGGAATCCCCCAACAGTGTTCTTGCCGAGGCGCGGGTGTTCGACTTCCTGGCCAACCTGCTCGTCCTTCACCTGGCGCACCACATCCATCAACAGGCCGTGGGTGCGGCGCGTCTCGGCGATGGCGGTCTCCACGTTCTCGAGGGTGACACGCGCGGGTGTCGGCCCAGGCACACCAATTGCAGCAGCGATACCGGCGCCGAAGAAGGGGCCAGCGCTGGCGATATGCTCGGCGACCTCGCGGGCGCACCACGCAGCTTCGCCTTCAGGCGAACCTTCGGGCTTCTTCTCCCACATGGCGGCGCCACACTGCTGCAGTTCGGCCATGTAGGTATCGAACGCGGCGGCGATGGAAGCCTGGATTTCGGCGGCTGTTGGCAAGGGGCAACTCCTGTTTGGTAGGTCAGGCGAGCCAGTGTGGAGCACAGGGTTGCAACGGGCTACCGAGTTGCGGGTGCGGGTTCACTCCGATCGCGGTGACAAAGCCGGCGCGAAGTTTCCCGTTACCGGCGCGCGGGTAGAATGCGCAGCGAACACTGAACCGTGGCGCATTCGCCCCAGCATCCTGGAGATTCGATGCTCGACTACCTGCCGTTCCTCATCAGCGCGAACAGCCTTGGCGTGATTTCGCTCCTCATCTTCCTGGCCAGTTCGGTCATCCTGACGATCCCGGTGTTTGCGACCCGGGGCGGGGCGCAGGTTGCGTGGTTCGGGGTGGTGGGTTTCCTGCTCACCGTGGAGGCGGCGGTGCTGATCACGCTCGTGGTGTTGACGAGCCAGGGCGAAATCTTCCAGTAGCAGGCTTCAGGCTTGCGGTGAGCACGAAGGCCGGCGGAAGCGCCGGCCATTCTCTTGTTCGACGAATCGTGAGCTACAGGAGGCGGCGGATCGGCTTGCGGCCCGGCCGCGGATCGTAGTTGCTCTTGAACATCTCGAGCTTGTCGCGCTCGATGAGATATTTGCCGGCAAAGAGCGTGGCCGGGATTTTCTTCTGCTTGATGAGGCGCCGCAGACTCTGGGGGTGGATGGCGAGTTCCCGGGCAGCTTCAACAAGGTCGAGATAATTGTCGAAGGGCGTGATGGCGGCCATGTGGGCGGTCACCTCGGGTGGTGTGGGCCGAATCGCTCAATTGCTTAGGCAAATGGAACGTTAGCAGAGCAGATTCGTTATTGTCTACAGGCCTGAGCAATTCCCGGGGAAACGCCGGTGGACACCTCGTTGGGCGGCCATGCGACATACTGGAAGAGATGGCCGACAACCTCTTCACCATGCTCTCGGCATACCGGCCGGGATCCGCAGCAACACCGTTCGAGAACTACTGCACCACCGGTCTCGCCTACTTCCTGAAGCGTGGCCACCGGATGCTCACGGCACTGATCGCGCACGCCGCCGGGCTCGGATCCGACCCCCCGGTGATGGTGGAGGTGCAGCCGCGGCTCGCCGACGCCGGCGTCGCGGATTTGCTCCTGACGTATGAAGGCGGCAGGCGCGTGCTGATCGAGGTGCAGGTCGAACCGGGTGCTGATGAGAGCCTGCTCCCGGGCATGGAGGCTGTGGCCAACGCGTGGAGCGAACGGCCGGCGTTCCTCATGCTGGGGCTGCGCTCAGAGGGCGTGCCGGCCCCGTGGATCCCGCTCACCTGGTACGACGTCGTGGACGCACTCGACGGGGACCCCGATCCGATCGCACGGGAGTATCACGATTTCATCCTCGAGGACATCCTGGGGACCGGCGATGTGCCCCTCGACGAGGCGCTGAGCACGAACCGGCTCTACGCACTGGGCGGGGCAGCCATCCGGCGCGCGTTCGGGCCGGATTCGCGTTACGTCAACAGTGCGTCGCGGCCCCTGCATGGCCAATACCGCTACCTTGGGACAACCTTCGCGCCCAACGGGGGCGACATGACCTACTGGATTGGGCTGGTGAACGAGACGGTGCCGCTTGGCGAGCACTATCACCTGATGCTCGCCAGCAAGGAGAGGCCCGTCCTCTTCCCGGTGGAGCAACCGCGCGCCACGGGCGATTGGAAGTGGCCGCACTGGACCGGCATGGGGCGCGTGGTCCGGCCGATCACCCCGATGCAGTACGAGGGGCTGCTGGAGCGCATCAAGGCGCGCTAAGGCGCCGATTCAGTCGACGATGGCTGAATAGACGATGTTCTTGAGCTGGCCCCGGAAGTTGAAGGTGGCCGACGGCATCAGCTGCGTCATGAAGATGACCACGAGGTCCTCGACCGGGTCGACCCAGAAGATGGTTGAGGCGGCGCCTCCCCAGTAGTAGTCGCCGGCGCCGAGCGACCCGGCATCGACCTCGTCGAGGGTCATGGCGAAGCCGAGACCGAAGCCGACTCCCTCGTAGGCCGTCTCGGAGAAGGCGCCGATCGCCATCTGCGTGAGGTCCTTGCCGCCGGCCAGGTGGTTGCGGGTCATCAGGTCGATAGTGCGCGGGCCGAGGATCCGGGCGCCATCGAGTTCGCCGCCACGGCGAAGCATCTCGCAAAACCGCAAATAATCCGCGGTTGTGCTGGTGAGCCCGCCACCACCGGAGAAGAAGCTCGGGTTCTGCAGGTACGTGCTTCGCTCCGGGTCGTCGATGAGTTTCAGGGTCTTATCGGGCTGACGCTGGTAGTTGGCGGCGAACCGGGAGAGCTTCTCTGGCCGCACCCAGAACGAGGTATCGCGCATGCCCAGCGGGTCGAAGATCACTTCCTGGAGGTACTGGTCGAAGGGCTGGCCCGAGATCGCCTCGACCAGGTACCCGCAGACATCGGTGGCGAACGAGTACATCCATCGCTCGCCCGGCTGGTAGCGGAGCGGAACCAGCGCCAGCTTCTCGATAAACGTGCGAAGCGTCTCCGAGCGGTCGCGGTTGACACCGTGCCTGCGATAAGCCTTGTCCACCGGGTGGTTGGTGGCCCCGTAGGTGAGGCCAGCGGTGTGACTGAGCACGTGGCGCATGGTCATCGGCTGGCCGGGGGTCTCGAGCTCCATTTCATCAACGTCGCCCGAGACCCAGACCTTCTGGTCGCGCCATTCGGGGATGAACCGGTGGACGGGGTCGTTGAGCTGGAAGTGGCCCTGCTCGTAGAGGGTCATGAGCGCGACAGAGGTGATCGGCTTGGTCATGGAGTAGATGCGGAAGATGGTGTCGTCGGCCATCGGCTTCGAACGCTCGCGGTCCATCAGCCCGAACGAACGAAAGTAGGCAGGTTGCCCGTGCCGGGAGACGACGACCTGGCAACCAGCGATCTTGCCGGGTTCGATGTAGTTGGCGTTGAGGTGACCGGTGATGCGTTCGAGCCGGGCCGGATCGAAACCGGCGCCGCGGGGATCTGTTTCCATGTTTCGGAGTTCCTGCATGCGAAGCGTTTGGCGCGAATCCTACAGCGCCGGCTGCCGTGAGGGGCATTCGAGGATCGGGCAGCGCTCGCAGGCCGGCTTCCGGGCGGTGCAGATCCTGCGGCCGTGCTTGATGAGGAGCATGTGGAACCGGTAGTAGTCGACGGGATCGACGAGCGCCTCCAGGAGGTCGTGCGCCTGCTCGGCGGTGGCCGTCCGCGGGATGAGCCCGAGCCGCTTGCTGACGCGCTCGACGTGGGTGTCCACCGGCAGCGCGGGCCGGCCGAGGGAGAACAGCAGGACGCATGCGGCCGTTTTGGGCCCTACCCCCGGGAGGGAGCGGAGCCAGGCGCGCGCTTCTTCGAGCGGCATCGATTCGAGAAACGAGAGGTCCCAGCCAGGCGAGCGCTCCGCGACGGCGCGCAGAATGGCCTGGATACGGGGAGCTTTCTGGCGGGCAAGACCGCCCACCTGAATGACGGCGATGAGGTCGTCGAGGGGAGCGTTGGCGATGGCTTCCCACGAGGGATAGCGGCGCAACAGCTGGACGAAGGCTCGGCCGCTATTGGTGTCGGCGGTGTTTTGGGAGAGAACGGTGAGAATGAGCTCGGCGAGCGGGTCGTGGCTGGCCATGTGCTGGGGACGGCCATACAACGGCTCGAGCGCCTCGATGATGGCAGCCGGGGTGAGTGTCACCGGTCGTTCAGCATGCGGGCGGCTATGCCCGGGAGGATGGGCACGCGGGCGGCCTCGCGCGCATAGGTGGATTCCCCTTTCTGGACGGCGAAGAAGGCGTTCCAGAGGTAGGGAAACTTCGAACTGGCGAGCATCCAGGGCCGTGGAGCGCGGCGGAGCATCCCGTAGAACATGAAGCCGATGATGCGCGCCGCACGGAGCTCGGGCATTACTTCGCGGTCGATGTCGCGCTGGTACGTGGCAAGCGGGGAGACGCCCGCGAGCGAGCGAAGAACGTTGCGCGCGGCGATCCGGCCGGACTCGATCGCGTAGTAGATGCCCTCTTCAGTGAACTCGTCGGCCAGGCCCGCGCTGTCGCCCGCGAGGAGCGCGAAGTCATTGGCGATGGGCTCGCCGCCGCGGCGGAAGCGGATCTTGTGCCCGCGGGCGATGTCGACTGACGCACCGTCGAGTCCCAGCCGGCGGAGATAGGCGGCCACGCGGTCTTTCATGGTGCTGGCCTGGCCGGGAGGCAGCACAATCCCGATGGAAAGGACCGAGCGCTTGGGAAAAACCCAGGCATAGCCCCACGGGTGGTAGCCCAGATCGATGAGCGCGGTAGAGCGATAGGCGCCGTGGAGGAGCGCGGGAGCGCGGACCTCGACCTCCCAGGCCGCGCACTCAGCGAGGCCCTGGCCCAGGCCAGCGAGCTTGCCGACGGGCGAATGCGCCCCGTCGGCACAGACCAGCCGTTCGGCCTCGGCCTCGAAGCCTTCGGCCCGCACGCGGACGCAACCGTCCTGTTCCAGCGAGCGCACCGTGGTGCCCGCGCGGAATTCGGCGCCCGCCCGTTGCGCCTGCTCGAGGAGGAGCGCGTCGAATGCCTCGCGCATGACCATGTGGGCGAACGGCGCGCCGGAATCGCGCACGAAGCGTGACCTGCCGTGCCACGCGACATCGAGCAGGCTGACCGAGTCCTCGACGACGGAGTCGATCGGGAACGGGAGCAGCCGCTCGGTGCGAAGGGGAATGCCCCCGCCGCAGGCCTTGTAGCGCGGGAATTCGGCTCGATCGACGACCAGCACGCGGGCACCGCTGGCAGCAAGCTCGCGGGCGGCCGTGCTGCCCGCGGGACCCGCGCCAACCACGATCACATCGAAGCGCGACATCGCCATGGACTGTACCGCGGCGTCCGGCGATGGGCGATGAGCGTGCCTGCTAGGATCAGCAGGTGACGCGAGAGGAACTGTTCCGGATGACGGAGCTGACCACCTGCGGCGGCTGAGCATCCAAGGCGGGGCCGGGGGCCCTGGCGCAGGTGCTGTCGCCGCTCGATGGACTGTTCAATGCCGAAGCACACCCCGCGCTCGTGGTCGGGCTCGGTGTGGCGGATGACGCTGCCGTGTACCGCATCAACGCCACCACGGCGGTGGTGGCGACTCTCGACTTCTTCGCGCCGGTAGTCGACGACCCGTACACCTACGGGGCGATTGCCGCGGCGAACGCCATGTCCGACATCTACGCGATGGGAGGCGAAGTGGTGCTGGCGCTGAACATCGCCGCCTTCCCGGAGAGCCTGCCTGCTGCGGTCCAGACCGCGGTGCTTCGCGGTGGCGCCGAGAAAGTGGCCGAAGCGGGAGGTGTTGTGGCCGGTGGCCACACGGTGTGGGACAACGAACCGAAATACGGGCTGAGCGTGCTGGGGCTGGTGCGCCCGCGAAGGATCTTCACGAAGGCCGGGCTGCGCCCGGGGGACCTGCTTTACCTGACAAAGCCGCTCGGCACCGGGACCATCGTTTCCGCGGCACGCCAGGGCAAAGCGCGGCCAGAATGGCTGGACGGCGCAATCGGCTCGATGCTCCGGCTCAACCGCCACGCGATGCACCTGGCACGCGGGGCCGGCGTGCGAGCGGCGACCGACATCACCGGCTTCGGCCTGCTGGGGCACCTGTGGGAGATGGCTTCGCGCTCGAGTGTGGCTATCGAAGTGCAGGCGTCCACGGTCCCGCTGCTGAACGGGGCGCGCGAGTGCTCGGCGATGGGAGTCCACACCGGCGGCGAGGCGAGAAACCGGGAGTGGGCCGGAAACCACGTGACGTTCGGAAAAGCTGTGGACCCCGACACCGCGGCTCTGATGTTCGACCCGCAGACATCGGGGGGCCTGCTGCTGGCGGTCCGGCCGCGCCGGGCCTCCGCCCTCGAGGCGGCGTTCCGGCGGGATGGGGCGCCTGCGTGGCGCATCGGACGTGTTCTTGCGGGAGCGCCGGCGATCAGGGTGGATTGATGGGCCGGGTTACGCGTTCCGGGATCGGTGCCTATACTCGTTGGAGCGTCCCCGGCCCCGGTGGAGGAGTCTGATTGACCGCCATTGCGACGAATTACGAGACCGTCATCGGTCTCGAGGTCCATTGCCAGCTCATCACGAAAAGCAAGATGTTCTGCGGCTGCAGCGCCGACTACTCGGGCGCTGAACCGAACACGCATGTGTGTCCGGTGTGTCTGGGGATGCCCGGGGTCCTGCCTGTCATCAACGAGAAGGCGATCGAGTTCATCGTGATGACGGGGCTGGCACTGAATTGCCAGATTTCGGAGTTCAGCAAGTTCGACCGGAAGAACTACCCCTACCCGGACCTGATGAAGGGCTACCAGATCTCGCAGTACGACCTGCCCGTCTGCCACGACGGATGGCTGGAGATCGAAGTCGACGGCGTGCGGAAGCGCGTTGGCATGGAACGGGTACACATGGAGGAGGACACAGCACGACTCCTGCACCGTACCGACCCGGTGACCGGTGAGGGGTACAGCCTGGTCGACGTGAACCGCTCGGGCACGCCGCTCATGGAAATCGTCAGCAAGCCCGATATGCGCACCCCGGCTGAGGCACGGGAGTACCTGGTGCGGCTGCGCCAGATCCTTCGCTACATCGGTGTGAGCGACGCGAACATGGAGGAAGGGAACTTCCGCTGCGACGCAAACGTCTCTATCCGGCCGGCCGGCTCGCCCACCTTCGGGACAAAGGTCGAGATCAAGAACATGAACAGCTTCCGGGCCGTTCATGACGCTATTGCCTTCGAGGAGATCCGGCAGGCGCGATTGCTGGATGCCGGGGAGCGGATCATCCAGGAGACCCGTGGCTGGGTGGATGAGCGGGGCGAAACGGTCAGCCAGCGCACCAAGGAAGAGGCGAACGACTACCGTTACTTCCCCGAGCCCGACCTGCCGCCGTTGAAGTTCACCCGGGCGTACGTCGAATCGGTGCGGTTGAAGTTGCCGGAATTGCCGGCCGCCAAGAAGGAGCGGTTCCTCGGGCTCGGGCTCTCCGAACACGAAGCGGCGGCGCTGACCGAGGACCGGGAGCGGGCAGCGTATTTCGAAGGGGTAATGGAGGCGGTTGGCCTCGAACCCCGGCGGAGCGCGAAGCTCGCCGCGAACTGGGTGCTTGGCGAGGTCGCGCGCTGGCTGAACGCCGAACAGCAGGAGATCAACGCGTTCCCCATCGCAGCGGAACAGCTTGCCCGGCTCGCTCGTCTTGTCGAAGAGGGCAAGGTGACCCCGAATGTGGGCAAGGAAGTGTTCGAGAAGATGATCGCGAGCGGGAAGGAAGCGAGCGACATCGTCGAAGCGGAGGGGCTGGCGCAAATCAGCGGCGAGGAGGCGCTGGTAGAGGCGGTCCGGCAGGCGATCGCCGCCAACGAGAAGGCCGTCGCGGATTACCGGGCCGGCAAGGAAGCATCGATCAAGTTTCTTGTGGGCCAGGTGATGCGTGAAACTCGCGGGCGCGCGAACGCCCAGGTCGTCCAGGGGCTGCTCGAACGGGAGCTGGGTGAAAATGCTTAGGTTCCATAGCGATATATCTTGCCAGTGGTATACTCGGGCCCGATGACACTCCGGTCGATCCGCGACCACTCGGCCCTGAAGTGGCTGTACCCGGGGATGCACATCAAGCGATGGCTTGCGCTGCTTCTCTTCGGTGTCGCGCTCATGGGGCTCGGTATCGCGTATATCCTGAAAGAGGCGTACCTCCAGGCGCCGCTGCCAGGTACGTTTTACTACCTGACGTTGCAGTTCATTCCGCGCTGGGCACGTGGCCTGCTCTTCATCACGCTTTCGCTGAGCACTGTTGGGATTGCCGTCTACAAGCTGAACGAGTCGCTGTTGTATGCCTTCGTTCGGCCCGATACGCGCGAAAAGAGCATGGCGGAGGCCATCTACAACAAACGTCTCCTGAGCCGGGGGCCCCGGATCGTTGCCATCGGCGGCGGCACCGGGCTTTCGACACTCCTGCGGGGACTCAAGGACTACACCAGCAACCTTACGGCGATCGTGACGGTGGCCGACGACGGCGGCAGCACGGGGCGGCTCCGGCAAGAGTTCGGGGTAGTGGCGCCGGGCGATCTGCGCCAGTGCATCGCGGCGCTCGCCGAGAGCGAACCGCTCATGTCCAAGCTCTTCCAGTACCGGTTTACCGAGGGAACGGGCCTTGAAGGCCATTCGTTCGGGAACCTATTCATCGTCGCGATGTCAGAGGTGACCGGTAACTTCGAGGCGGCCATTCACGAGGCGAGCCGGGTCCTGAACGTCCGGGGCACCATCCTGCCTTCGACCCTGGAAGACGTGACCCTGAGCGCGCGCACACATGAGGACGAGGTGGTCCATGGCGAGCACAACATCTCGGAGCGGGGTGCGCGCATCAAGGACCTGTACCTGAACCCGAGCGACGCGGAGGCCCACCCGGATGCCGTTCGCGCGGTGCTGGACGCCGATCTCATCGTGATCGGACCCGGGAGCCTCTACACCAGTGTGTTGCCCAATCTGCTGGTGGAAGGGCTGCGGAAGGCGCTGTTCCAGACGTCGGCCATGAAGGTCTTCGTGTGCAACGTTGCCACGCAACACGGGGAAACCGATGGGTTTGGCGTGATCGAGCACCTCGATGCGATCGAGCGGCACACCGGCAAAGGCGTTGTCCATGCGGTGGTGGCCAACAGCAATATCGCGCCGCAGTTGCCCGAGGCATGGCACTCCGCACCGGTGACGGTATCGGCCGAGGACCTCAGCGCATACCCGGGCATCCGGCTGGTTGAGGCCGACGTGGTCGCCGAGGAGAACCGCTACCGGCACGATCCGCAGAAACTCGCCGCTACGATCATGCGCCTGTACGATGGCCGTGACAGTCTCTCACTCGAACCGCCACGGCCCGCTCCCGACGAGCGGCCGCTGTTGCTCACACGGTAGAAGCCCATGTTCATGAACCTCCTGCAGATCATTGTCTCGGTCACGCTCATCCTTGTTGTGCTGCTCCAGGTGAAGGGAAGCGGATTTGGCGCGGCTCTCGGCGGCATGTCGGGCGGCGGGGTATACCGGACGAAGCGCGGCCTGGAAAAGACCCTCTTCCAGGCCACGATCCTGCTGGTCATCGTCTTCATCTTCGTGTCGTTCCTGAGCGTCCAGTCGCAGAAGTAGCCATTCATGCCGCAGACGCGCGCGCATTCGCGCCGGCCGGTGATCCTGGCTGCTGCCTTCATCGCGGCAGTGGTGGCCGCGGCCGGGGCCCTGGGGCTGCGCCTTTCTGGAAGCGACGGCACCGTCCTGGTCACGGGAACGGCGTACACGGAGGGTGTCGCCGGCACCTACCAGCGCATCAATCCGCTGTACACCTCGCTCAATGAAGTCGACGCCGACCTGTCGGCGCTCATCTTCTCTGGCCTGGTGCGGCTGGGCCCGGACGGGACCGTACTCGACGACCTCGCGGAACTGCCGGAAGTCTCCGAGGACGGCCGAACCTACACCTTCCGGCTGAAGGAGGGTCTCCGCTGGCACGATGGTGAGCCGGTCACGTCGCGCGATGTGGCGTTCACCGTCCGGACCATCAAGGACCCGGACTACCGTGGCGACGCGGCCCTGACGGAGGGCTGGCTGGGGGCCGAGCTCGAGACTCCCGATGACCGGACGATCGTCGTACGGCTTCGACAGGCCTCGGCGCCGTTCCTGGCGCGCAGCGCAACCATCGGCATTCTTCCGGAGCACCTCCTCGGCGGCACCGGGGCGGAAGAACTGGAGAACCATCCGTTCAACGCTGCTCCGGTGGGGACTGGGCCGTATCGGCTCGAATCGGTGGATACGCGCGAAGCCAGGCTGGTGGCAAACGAGCGCTACCACTTTGGACGGCCGGGAATTGAACGCATCACGCTGCGTTTCTATGTCGATTATGCCGCTGCCCAGCGCGCCCTGGCGGAAGGTGACATCGAGGGGCTGCTGGTGCGCGACCAGCTGACTCCCGACCAGGTAAGCGTGCTCGAGCAACTGAAGGGCAAGAAGGTGGAGCGCATGGCGCGCTCCACGCAAGTGCTGTTGTACCTCAACACGAGCACGGCCCTGTTCCAGGATGCGCTCGTGAGGCGCGCGTTTTCGCTGGCGATCGACCGGGATGAGCTGGTGCGGCGGGTGTATCCCGGCGGAGCGCGGGGCTCGGCGTCTCCCATACCGCCGGGCACCTGGGCCTACGCCGAAGCCTATGACCTGACCGCACCCGACCCCGCGCAGGCGAAGCGCCTGCTCGAGGAGGCCGGTTGGACGCCGAACGCGACCTCGGGAATCCTCACGCGGCAGGGAAGCGAGTTCCGTTTCACCATCCGGGTGGATTCTGACCCGACGCGGGTGGCCGTCGCAGGCGAGATTGCGCGGCAACTCGAACAGATCGGGGTGCGCGCCACGGTGGCGAGCACCACCTTCTCGGTGTTACGGCGGGACTTCTTGCAGGAGCGGCGGTACGAGGCGGCGGTGGCGACCTGGGAGCAGGGACCTGACCCGGACCCCTACTTCGGATGGCACAGCTCGCAGATGGGATCCGCTGGGCTCAATCTTGCGAACTTCGAAGACGCGGTGGTGGACGAACTCATCGCGCAGGGGCGCACCACGAGCGACCACGAGGTGCGGCTCGATAGCTACACACAGCTCCAGGAGGTGTGGCAAGAGCTCACGCCGGGGGTCGTCGTGGCCTACCCGCAGTACCTCTACGTTCACCCTGACTGGCTGAAGAACGTGACCGGCGGCGTGCTGTTCAGTGGCCCGGGGCGGTTCGTCGATGTCCAGAACTGGAGACGTTAGCGCTAGGCGACGATGCCGCGCTCATGGAAGGCGCTGATTTCGTCGGCTCCGAATCCGAGGTCGCACAGGACCTCGTCGGTGTGCTCCCCGAGGGCCGGCGAGGCACGTTGCACTCTGGTGGGGGTCCCACTCATCTGGATGATCGGCGCCGGGCCTCGCAGGGGACCGAGCAGGGTATGGTCGTACTCGACGATGAAGTTGTTGGCGATGACCTGGGGGTCATCAAACAGCTCATCAACGAAGCGAATGGGGCCGCAGGCGATGTCGCGGGCATCGAGGTACGGGAGCCACTCGGCGTTCGTACGCTCCTGGAACTTTGCTTCGCAGATAGCGACCAGCTCGGCGCCAACCTCCCGCAGACGGGAGCTATCGAACCCGGGCTCATAGCGGGGGTCGCGTATATCCAGGGCCTGGCGGAACCGTTCGCGGGGGCCGGGGCCGAGGCAGCCCACGACGAGGTAGGAGTCTTTCGTCTTGTAGGGGCGGTAGTAGATATTCCCGGCCGCCTCTGGCATGAATCGCTTACGCTCAGCGTAGATTTCCTCGATGGTGGCCCCCCGGGTGCGGGCCTCGGCCAGGTGCGCGAGGCGCTCATGCCGCCCCTCTTCGTCCATCGCGACGATTTCGCGGGCGCCCGCCTGCAGGGTGAGCGCGGAGAGCAACAGGCTGGAGTTGATTGCCTGTCCCTCGCCGGTTTTTTCCCGGTGGTAGAGCGCAGCGGTGATGGCCCAGGCGAGCGCGACGCCCGTGACCACATCGGCCGGGGCGAAGGCAATTTGCATGGGAAGCCCGTTCTGGACGTTGGGGTTCGAAACGGTCAGCCCGCTCATCGCCTGAGCGACGATGTCGTATCCCCGGCGATCCCTGTCGGGGCCGAGCTTTCCGAAGGCGGTGTTTTCGGCGTAGATGATCGACGGGTTGATCCGGCGGGCGGCTTCATAGTCGATTCCCAGGGCTTCGGGGACGCCGGGGCGGTAGTTGGTGAGCAGCACGTCGGCCCAGCGGATGAGGGCATCGCGGATGGGAGCGGAGCGCGCGTCCTTGAAGTTGAGGGCGAGGCTGCGCTTTCCGCGGTTCTGGGTCAGGAATCCCTTGCTCTCCTTGGGAATGATCTCGGCCTGGAGCCGCCATGGTTCGCCTTCGAGCGGTTCGACCTTAACGACGTCGGCGCCCATCTCTGTGAGCAGAGAGCCGGCGAGCGGCCCGGCGATGATTTGTGTGCAATCGAGAACGCGAACGCCCTCCAGGGCCCCTGGCATCGACACGCTCCATAGGAGTGATAGTTGTAGCGCGGCATCATACGCCGATCACGGCGAGGGAGGCTGGTCATGTGGCGGGTGGTCGTGCTCGAACCCCCGGCACTCGTGGACGGGGAGAGGGGGATACTTCCGAAACCCGGGGTCGGCGGCGGAACGACTACACAGGTAGAAGCGGGAGCCACGGCCGGAGACCACCACACGGGCGTGCCGGCAAACGGAACAAAGGCCAACGCGTGGATCGATATGCACCCGGCCAGCGTAGCGGCCGGAAGGCAAAGGACGATATGCGATTGTTTGAATCTTGTTCGAACGCTGGTGTTTCTGTAAAGAAGTGTGGTACTGTACGCGTCCGGCTGAAAGTGGGGTAGCTACCGGCGGGGTAGCCGGCGCAAATGAACGGGGCTTGATGCCATCTCCCATTGCATCAAGCCCCATGCTTACCCGAGTACTTCGGGCGAGTGTCCTTCCGGACTCAGCGCGCTCGGTTAGGTAGCTACCTCCTTTCAGCCAGCTTCGCGATGCTCCCCTCTCCCACGGCACGCGCACTGTTGAGCGAACGGATGTTGCGGCGCAGGAATGCGGGAAGCTCAGCGTCTTCCATGTTGCTCACGCCCGGCAGGTTGTAATCGCGAATCCGGCTGGTTTCCAGCGGATCGTCGATGGTTGCCGCCTTCGGGGCGAAGCCTGTTGCGATAACGGTGAGCTGCACCTCTTCGCCGACACGCGGATCGACGACGGTGCCAAAGATGATGTTGGCGCTGGGGTCGACCACCTCGGCGATGACGCGAGCTGCCATATCGAGCTCGCGCAGCTGGAGGTTACCGCTGTGGGTCACGTTGAAGAGCACGTTATGTGCGCCATCGATCGACTGATCGAGGATGGGGCTGTTGGTTGCCGCCCGGGCCGCCTCTACGGCGCGGTTTTCGCCCACACCGCGGCCGACGGCGAGGAGGGCCGGGCCAGCCTCGCTCATGGTGGTGCGAACGTCGTTGAAATCCAGGTTGATGGAGCCGTTCTGGCTGATGATGTTCGAGATCGACTGGATGGCCTGGCGAAGGACGTCGAAGTGGCTCATCACGCGGCCAAACGCCGGCGCGAGGTCCGCG
>CAYUVT010000013.1:0-32204 GCA_964448165.1 uncultured Anaerolineaceae bacterium
GTCGGTGGCGGAGACCCAACGGTCGCGAATGGCCTCTTCGTAGAGAGGGACGCAGCAGTCGGCCCAGACAATCGCCTTGTCGAAGATCGTGTATCCCATGTCTTCCACGACCGGCGCAGGGTAGGAACCACGGGCGATTTCCGAGCGGTTGTACCAGACATCGGGGATGTCGCCATAGGTGCCGACATTGAGGTCGCCGATGGTGAGACCCATCTCAGGGTCGCTGGCGCGGGCGCGGATCCCCCATTCGGTGGGAACGTTCATCCAGGAGAGATCGCGCGGGACGGCGGCCTGGCCACCCTGGAGGAACTCCTTGGCTCGTTTGCCATCGACTTCGGCGCGGAGGGCCTGCCAGATGACCTGGAGGCTGTGGCCCTTCGAAAGGGCGAGTTCGATGAGGCCTTCTTCCCAGCCGAGCTGGCGGGCTTTGTCGCGCGCCTCCTGGGGGACTTCGACCTGGGTCGCTGGGGCGGCGTGGGCGTGGTCTTCGCCGGTGTAAAGGTGCTAACGCCTTTTGGGCTGGCTTGTTGGGCTGGCGCCCGGCTGGCGCCGGGCGCCCGGGGCATTAGGAGCGGGCCCGGTCTCAGGCCGGGTCGAGGAACTGGGCCATGAGTGGCCCAAGCCGCTGGCGGCGGTCGCCCAGGCCGGCGACGGTGAGCCGGTGGACGTATTCGTTAATCTGGCGCTTGCGGAGGAGCAGGAACTTCTGGAGGCCCTCGTCGAACTTGTCGACGCCGCCGCCCAGGAGGATGCAGAGCGATTCGAAGACGGGCGGGAAGGTGACGTCGCCGGAGCCGCCGCCGGAGGCGTCGCCTTCGGCCTTATCGAGGTAGTGGTGGATCTCTTCGCGACGCTCGGGTTCGGTATCGAGCACGTACTTGAGGTGCATGACGCCGAAGGCGAGGTGTCGGGACTCGTCCTGGGCACTCATGCGGAAAATCCGCTTGTCGGCCTCGGTCTGGCCGATGAGCTCACCCATGCGGAACATGGACTGGACGAAGCCTTCGGCCTGGACATGCATGAGCACCGACATCTCGGTGAAGTCGCGGGCCTCGATGAGGGTGCGGAGGCCGAGGCCAGCACCCTGGGCGAGAAGGCCGCCACCGTTGGCAAGGGCACGCTTCCGGAAGACGTCGGTGTGGCGGGCCTCATCCATGATCTGGGACATGAGGAAGAGACCGGCTTCGAAATCCTGGGCGCTTACGAAGGGCATCCACTGGCCGGGCACATCGCCGGCAATGAACTCGACTTCGGTGAGCATGGTGCAGAGCTGGCACATGGCCCGCTCCATCTCGTCGGGGAGTTCCTCCAGGGTATCCCACGGGATATCGCGCGCCGAAGACCACTGCCGCTGGGTGGCCTCTTCATAGAGCATGATGCAGTTTTCGGACCACACGTCGGACTTCGACTGGTAGTTCGGCCCAAAACGCTGGGCGCCGGGGCGAGAAACCGCGCCGCGCATGCGGTACGTCATATCGCCGCCGCCCCGGGCAGCGTCAGCATAGCGCCCGAGGTTGATTTCCTTGAGCGTCAGCCCCTTCTTCCCGGGGACGGCTGAGGCTGCGTCGTCGTAGAGATTGAGCCAAGAGAGGTCGAGGCCGGACTCGGTCGCGGCATTTGCGGCCATGGGGTGAACTCCTTCTGCTAGCGTCAATAGCCGTCATAGTCTACGTCGAATGCGATCTGGCTGGGAAGAGCGAATTACCGTCAGGTAAGTTTCCGGCGCCCTAACGAAGTTTATTGTCGTAACCGCGTGAATTGGCTGGCGAAGCCGAGCTGTCACCCCTTATCCACCCGGGGGCAGCGGTCGATACCACTGGTAGTAACCGGGAGGTCACCCCATGTCCGCCGTTGAAGAAGCCTGTCCCTTCGAGCCAACTACGCGGGCCCAGCGCTGCGTTTCGTGCTGCGGCTCGAACAACCCGGTACCGCCATGTGTCGCCGCGTACCTGGGGGAGGCCCCCCGGAGTGCCGCGGGGAATGTGATCCCGCTTCGCATGGCGCACACGCGCGCGGCGAAACAAGCGGCCTGACCAGACTGCACCGGCAGTGACCGGCTTGTGCCGCCTGCAGCGGGATGGCCGCGGAGGGCCGGACATGGGATGATCGGCCCGCCATGCCCAAGCAGGTCTCGAACGTCGCGACGGACGACTATCTGACGGCGATCTACCGGTTGAGCCACGATGAGGGGCTCGACGTGATCGCCGTACGACTGGCCGACCGGCTCGAAATCACCCCTCCCTCGGTTGCCGGGATGCTGAAGCGGCTGGTCCGCGACGGCCTGGTGACGATCGATTCGAAGAAGACCATCCACCTGACTCCCGAAGGGCTCCGCCGGGCGGAACAAATGGTCCGGCGGCACCGGCTGGCCGAGTGCCTGATCACCAATGTGTTGAAGGTCCCGTGGTGGCGCGCCTATGAGGAGGCGCACCTCCTCGAGCACGGGATTTCGGACGTAACGGAACCCCACCTCTATGAAATGCTCGGGCGGCCCCAGCGCAGCCCGTTTGGCTACCCGATCCCCGGTCACGGCCCAAACCGGAAGCTCTCGATGGTCACGCTCGCCGATATCAAAGAAGGAGAGCGGGCGACGATCGACCGGGTATTCGAGGAAGACGAGCAGTTGCTCCAGTTCTTCGATGAGGAAGGCATCCGCCCGGGTCAGACCGTGCTCCTGGAATCGGTGGCGCCCTACCGGGGAACGATCACGGCCCGGATCGAGGACCGTTCGGTGGTGATGGGCACGCAGGTCGCGCGGAGGATCTGGGTGGTGCCGGCGAAGTAGCCGCCCGAAGAAATCGCCAGCCAACGTACTTCACATCTGGAAAGCGCCGCCGACAATCAGGACGTGGAACCCCTGCATCTGCATAGAGCGCGCGGCCCGATGCGGGTCCTGGTGATCGAGGACGACCCGGCGCTGGGGCGGCTGATCCAGCTGGTCCTGGGGCAGCACACCGGCGAGGTAACGGTCGTGCGTTCGGGGGCCAGTGCGATCCAGGCCATCGCGAGCACGCCGTTCGATGCCATCGCATCAGACATCAGCCTGCCCGACATGTCGGGCCTCGATGTCATCGCCAAGGCGCGTGAGCTCTCTCCCGCGGCGGGCATTGTGGCGATTACGGGCTTCGTCGACGTGGATGTCGCTGTGCGATCGATGAAGGCGGGCGCCGACGACTTCCTCGGCAAACCGTTCGATGCGGAGATCCTCTGGCACCTGCTGAACAAGGCGGTCGATAGCCGCGAACGGCAGATGGCGGCCGAGCAGGCGGCGGTATTCCGGAAGTTGGCCTACACCGACGCATTGACGGGCAGCCCGAACCGGCGCTACATCGACGAGTTCATCATCGAGGCGGTGGCGGCCTCGCAGCGTCACAACCGTCCGCTGGCGGTAGCGTACATCGACATCGATAACTTCAAGCTATTGAACGACTTCGTAGGCCACGAGGAGGGCGACCAGGTCCTCAAGCGGGTGACATCGGCGCTGGCACGCTTCATCGAGCCGCCTGCCCAGTTTGCACGCTTTGGCGGCGACGAGTTTGTGGTGGTGTTTCCCGATACCACGGCGCCCCAGGCGCGGCAGGCGATGGAGCGGGTGCGCCGGGCGGTGGCCGAGATCGAGGTAGTGAACGGCGCACGCATCACGCTGCCCACGCGTATCAGTTGCGGCGTGGCCGCGTACCGGGGCATCGAATCCCCGCGGGACCTCATTGCGGAAGCAGAGGACCACATGTACCTCGACAAGGCGATCGCGCCAACGGTGACGCCGGTACCGGGAACACCGGCATCGCCAGAATCACTGCTCAAGGTGGGGAACCTGAAGGCCCTGCGCAACCTCGTGAAAGCGATCGACAGGCGCGATAGCTATACGCGCTTCCATAGCGACCACGCGACGCAGTTGGCCATGACGCTCGCGCTCGAACTGGACTTCGACGAGGAGCAACTGAACGCGGTCGCCATCGGCGGACCGATCCACGACCTCGGCAAGATCGTGGTGCCGGACGAGATCCTCCGGAAGCCGGGGCCGCTGACACCGGCCGAGCGGCGGAGCATGGAGGAGCACCCGGTAATGGGGGCGGCCATTACGGCGGCAGTCACCGACTACGATACGGTGGTGAACCTGGTACGGCACCACCACGAGCGATTCGACGGGAACGGCTACCCGGGGCACCTGAAGGGAACCGAGATCACGCTCCCGACGCGCCTCTTCACCCTTGCCGACGCGTACAGCGCGATGACCACCGACCGCCCCTACCGCAAGGGGCTGACGTTCGAGCGGGCGATCGAGGAGATCCTGAACGGGCGGGGGACGCAGTTCGACCCGGACCTGGCGACCGCCTTCGTTGGCATGATCGAGCGGGAGTTCGGCGCAAAGGAAGCCGCGGCGTGAGGCTGCGGGCGTACTTCCTGTTTGAACTTGTCGCCTGGCCGGCCGCGCTCTGGAGTGGCACGGAAGTGGTGTTGCGAGTGGCAACCGGCGCCACAGGGGGACTTGGCAGCGCCGGGCTGACGGGCGCCTGCGCGGCGCTCACCATCGCGGCAGCGCGCTGGCGGAGCCGGCAGCTGATTGGGGCAGGCGTTCAGACGTAGAACAGTTGGGCGATGGCGGCTGCGTAGGCCATCAGCTGTTCGGGAGCGAGCGCATAGGCCGGGGGCATGAGCGAGACGGAGTCGACCACGTCCCAGAGCTTCTCGACGCGGGCTTTCACCTCGTCCGGAGTGCCACACACGACGAACGTCCGGGCCATTTCGTCGGTAACCAGGTGTTTCACGCCGAGGTAGTCGCCGCGTTTGACGCCTTCCTGTAGCGCCCTGGCCTCTTTTTGGAAGCCGTGCGCGGCGAAGTATGGCTCGTACTGTTCGACCCCGGCGTAAAAGGCCACGGTCGCTCGGGCGTCTTCGATTGCCTGCCGCCGATCGTGGTTCGGGGCGACGAAAAGCCACGCGTTGAACTCCAGATCGGAGCGCTGGCGCCCGGCCTTCTTCAGTCCCGCCTCGATGTCGTCGATGACGCGCGTCGTGGCCCATTCGACCGACCAGATGGGGTGGCCAATCACCCCGTCGGCAACCTCGGCGCCAAGGCGGAGGAGGGGCTGACGCAGCCCGGCAACCCAGATGGGGATATGCGTGCGCAAAGGGCCGCGGAGCGGCTGGAATTCGCTGAAATCCAGCTGGTGATACTTGCCGTCGTACCGGGTGAGCTCCCCCGTGTGGCTCCTGGCCACGACGAGCCGGACGATTTCGATGACCTCGCGGAGGTGTTCGACCGGCTTGCCGTACGGCATCCCGAAGAACCCCTCACTCCATGAGCGGACGCTCGACCCGAGCCCGAGGATGAAGCGGCCGCCGCTGACGGTATCCATGTCCATCGCCGCGATGGCCGTTTCGAATGGGCTCCGGGCGAACGCGAGAGCGATTCCCGACGCCAGCTTCAGGCTTGTCGTTGCGCCGGCCGCGACTGCGAGCGGGATGAACGGCGGGCCATAGACCTGTGGGGCGAACACGCCCTCCAGCCCCAATGCCTCGAGTTGCTTCCCCTGGGCGGCAAGCATGGGTGCGGGCATCGGCGAGACGGTGCCCCAGTATTTCCGCTTTTCGGCCATGTTGGCTCTCCCGTTTGCAGGGCGGTGACGGCACAGAGCGGCCGCAACTGGGCACGGCCGTCATGGTACCGATCGGGTCAAGCACCAGGAACATGCGGTGGCGCATGGCGCGCCGCGGGCGGCTATGCTTCGGCGCACACGCCTTCGCGTACAGGAGTGAACCATGGCGCGCCTTCCCTTTGCCGGGCGTTCAGACATCCCGGAGAACCTGCAATACGTGTGGGACCGTAACGCCACCGACGGCCAGGTGGCGAACATCTTCCGAACCATGGCGAATAACCCGGTTGTCTGGCGGGCGTATTTGCGCATGGGGAATGCGCTGTGGAGCGATTGCGGGCTCGATGTGGCTACCCGTGAGCTGGCAATCCTCCGGACGGCGATCCTCCACCACAGCCTGTACGAGTGGCATCAGCATGTACGCATCGGCAGGCGCGCGGGCCTCAGCGATGAGCGCATCGTGGCGCTCCACCACTGGCGTACGAGCGACCTGTTCTCGGAGCCCGAGCGGGCTGTGCTGGCCTACGTCGATGCGCTGGTCGCGAGCGATCATCCGCCCGCCGAAGTGCACCAGGAGCTTGCGGCACACTTCCCACCCCTGGCGATCGTCGGCATCAACCTGCTGGCCGGGTACTACACGATGACGGCCAAATTCCTCGGGGCCATGGAGGTGGAGACCGAGGAGCCATTCGTCGGCTGGCAACCCGGCAAGTGAGCGAGCGGCGCCGGTAGCTTCGGCGGGCCGGTGGTAGCATGCCGCAACGAGAATGGGGAGGACCGTGTGACCGCAGCTATGAAGGCCCTTTCAGCCGACTGCATCGGCCCTGAACGCCCGGGTGGGCAGGGCCTGGACCACCACCAGGAGGAATCGGGCAACCTGGCCATCCATAAGCTGCTCACCACGGCGGACGGGCGGGCGTGGACCGACTTCGTGGCGACGGCCCGGCAGGCGCGCAACGGCACCTGGAGCTATGAGGCGTGGGCGCTCCGGGGGATGGTCCGATGGGTGCGGAGCTATGGGCCGCGCGGCTACGAATACGAGGTGGTGGAGGTCCTCGGCGAGAATCCGCTCGAGCGGCAGGACTATCGCGCACTGAGCACGCTCGCCGAAGAGCTCGCGGCGGGCGGGAACCCGGACGACATCCAGCGGGCGTTCGTCGAGCCCGCTGCGCTGACGTACCCCTATGCCTACGAGCGGATCTCGCAGCTGTTCGACAGCCCAAACGCCCCGGACCTGGTGGTAAACCCGAAGAGCTATGCATACGGGCGCCAGCCGGGCCAGCACGGCGCGCTGGATGTTATCCAGTCGCGCTCTCCGCTGGTGTTCTCGGGACCGGGAGTGCGGCGGGCCGCGCGTATCGACGCCGAGGCGAAGCAGGTAGATATTGCGCCCACCATCGCCCGGCTCATGGGCTTTCCGTTGATCGATGGCCGTGACCAGACTGGGCGGACGAGCAGCGAGCGCGGCGTGGCCCCGGACGTGTACCTGGAGCGCCAGGACGGACGCGTACTGGAGGAGGTGCTCGACCCCACAAACGGCCGGCCCGAGCGTGTCTACATCATGCTCCTCGACGGTCAGTCGCACCCGGAGCTCTGCCACCGGCTGGAGGCGGACCCGGACTCCATCCCCAACCTGCGCCGGCTCATCGCAAACGGTTCGATGCTGGAGTACGGGAGCATCACGAATTTCCCGAGCATCACCTGGCCGAGCCACAACGCAATCGGCACCGGGGCATGGTGCGGCCACCACGACATCGTGAACCCGAGCTACTACCTGCGGGAGACGCACGAGACGGTCTCGCCCCAGGGTCAACAGTTCGATACCGCACGCTTTCTCGGCCCGGGGGTAGAGACCCTGTACGAGGCGTTCCACCGGGTGTACGGGGACTGGGATGGGCGCAGTGGCGCCTTCACGGCCTCAATCAACGAGCCGTGCACGCGGGGAGCCGACCATGCATCGTTGGAACGGCGGCTGGTGGGCGACCGGGGGCAGCTCATCGCGCTGACGAAGGAGACCGAGCACGAGATCAACCCGCGGTGGTTCAACGAACTCGAGGAGGAAGGGCACAGGCTGCAGGGGCAGATCGATAACCGCGCGCTCGCGCAGGCGCGCCAGCTGTTCCTCGATACGAGCCACCCCGCGCCGGTATTCGTGTACCACGAATTCTCGCAGCCAGACTCGGCCGCGCACGATTACGGGCCGCACCACGAAGGCGCGCGGGAAGCGCTGGACGAAACCGATGTGCGCATCGGGCACGTGCTCCGCACGCTGGAAGAGCAGGGCCTGTTCGATTCGACACTGTTCGTGGTGACCACCGACCACGGGATGGCGACGCAGGACGTGACGCTTCGCGCGAACCCGGCCCGCATCCCGCAACGGGAGGGCATGGCGGCGGTCACCACGGAGCCCCTGATCTACCTGCGGGACGTGCACGTGGACGTGATCGTGCAACGCGATGGCCGCACGGCGCAGGTCACCGTGCTCGACAACGACGCCGGTCCTTCGGGCGAAAGGCCGCCGGTCGCGGGCGCCGAAATCCTGGTCTCGGACCACCGGGACGGCAGGGTGGCGCGGGTGTTCACCGACCCGAACGGGGTGGCGGGGATCTCGATCCCGGCCGACCTGGAGCCAGCAGACCTGCGGCTGGCAATTCATGCGGAGGGATTCAACTCGCGCCATATGCGCATGGACGGGTCGAACTTCGCGCTCGACCTGCGGGATGTCCTGTACGGGAAGCGTTAAGGCGGACCGGCTCGCCCGAGACTTGCCCAACCTTCACGCGCACGGTAGATATTGAAGCGCATAACCGAGCCGGTAACCGCCGTGGGCCGGACTCCAGCAGAAGGCAGGACGCTTTGCACGACTATTCCAGGATGGTCCCTCAAGCCACGCCCGAAACCAAACCGTATTGGGACGGGCTGAAAGAGGGAAAGCTGATGATTCAGCGCAACAAGGCGACGGGAAAGGCGTACTTCCCGCCCCGCCCGTTCGACCCGCGCGACCCGTTCGCAGAAGTCGAGTGGTTCCAGGCGAGCGGCAAGGGCAAGCTCGCCACGTATGTCATCAGCCACCGGCCCCCTCCCGGCTACGAAGCCCCGTTTTCGATCGCCGTTGTGGAACTCGATGAGGGCGTGAAGATGATGACCAACATCGTCGAATGCCCGCAGACACCGGAGGCGCTCCAGCTCGACATGCCTGTCGAGGTGGTGTTCCACAAGGTGAACGACGAGATCACGCTGCCGCTCTGGCGGCCGGCGAAGGGGGGTTAGTCCAGTGGTGAAGCCAGGAAGTGTGGCCATCGTCGGCGCCGCCGAACTGGTCAGGCCCCAGGGTGTGTTCCCCGAGCTGTCGCAGCTCGGACTGCACGCCGAGGCGGCGATCCGGGCGATGAAGGAAACGGGCCTGAAGCCGGCTGACATCGATGGTGTCGCGTGCGCCGGGGCGAGCCCGACGGAGGTCGCGTGGTATCTCGGCATCACGCCGAAGTACGTCGATGGGACCTCGGTCGGCGGCTGTTCGTTCATGATTCATGTCCGGCACGCGGTTGCCGCCATCGAATCGGGCCTGGCCACGACGATCCTGATCACGCATGGCGAAAGCGGGAAGTCGGGCATCGGCCGGGGCGGATTCCCCGGCGGGCGCCAGGGGCTGAACATGCAGTTCGAACAATGGACCGGCCCCATGGGGCCACCAACGATGTTCACGGTCCCGGTGCTGCGCTACATGAAGAAGTACGGCGTCACTGAGGAGCAGCTGGCCATGGTCGCCGTGGTGCAACGCGAGTACGCGGCGAAAAACCCCAACGCGATGATGAAGGACCCGATCACGGTTGAGGACGTCCTCAACTCGCGCATGATCGCGTATCCGTTCCGGCTGCTTATGTGCTGCCTGGTGACGGACGGCGGCGGCGCGTTGATCCTCACCTCGGCAGACCGGGCGAAGGACTTCCCAACCAAACCCGTGTACATCCTTGGTACGGGTGAATCGGTTGAGACTCCGATGGTGAGCCAGATGGAGGACTTCACGTCATCGAAGGCGTTCAGCGTGGCGGGGCCGACGGCTTTCGCGGAAGCGGGCATCAGCCGGGACGACGTGGACCACCTGATGATCTACGACGCGTTCGCCCACCTGCCGCTGTACGGGCTCGAGGACCTCGGGTTCGTGGGCCGGGGCGAGGCCGCCCGGTTCATCTGGGAGGGCAACACCAGGCCCGGCGGCAAGCTGCCCCTGAACACGAACGGCGGCGGCCTGAGCTACACGCACTCGGGCATGTACGGCATGTACGCGCTCCAGGAGAGCGTGCGGCAGATGCGGGGCACAGCGCCCGCGCAGGTCGAAGGCGCGAAGATCAGCGTGGCGCACGGCGTCGGCGGCATGTTCGGGGCGAGCGGCACAATCATCATGTCGAACGAGCGGCCGTAAGAAGGCTCTTGTGCGGGCCGGGTAATTCTGGAATTGCCCGGCCCGACTCACGGAAGCTGCCGTTCTGGCCAGCCAAAGCCGACTGACATCGAGAGGGGATTCGAACATGACTTCGACCGAGGGAACACCGCCAGGTCCGGGAAGCGGCCCACTTGTCGTCGGCCTTGCCGGGACGATCGCGGCGGGCAAGTCCACCGTGGGCCAGCTGCTCGTCGAGCGCGGGGCGCACCACTGTGACGCGGACAAGCTGGTCCACAGGCTGTACGACCCCGGCACGCCCGGGTTCTACCGGGTGGTCGAGGCATTCGGTGAAGAGGTGGTTGGGCCCGACGGCTACGTCGACCGGAAGGTCCTCGGCGCCAAGGTGTTCGGCAAACCGGAGGAGATGAATAAGCTCACGCGGGCGATGGGTTCGATCACCGAGGCGATCAAAGGCGAGATCGACCGCTGGCGGGCCGAACTCGGTCCGGACGAGATCTGCGTGATGGAGGCGGTCAACCTGATGGAGCCCGGCTACGCACGCTGGTGCGACCAGACGTGGCTCATCGGGGTCGACAACGATATCGCGCGGCAGCGCCTGCTCGAAACGCGCGGGATGTCGGAGGCCGAGGCAAACCAGCGGCTCGCGAGCATGATTCCGCTCGAAATCCGGGCACCGGGGGCCGACTGGGTTTACAAGAACAACGGCACGCTGGACGAGCTGCGCGAGGCGGTGAACGCGGAACTCGACCGCATCCTGGCCATGCGGAAGGCGGGCGGGGCGCTGGAGTCGAAGTTCCCGGCATGGTGGGCTGAGTTCCTGGAGCGAAACAAGGAGCGCCTGGCGAAGACGGGGGTGACGATCGAAGGGGCAAAAGAGCAAGCCTGATTGCTCGGCAGCCGACGGACGGATGGGCAGAGCCGAAACGTTAAGGCGCGAGCAAAACGCGGATGTTGCGCGTTTCCCTGGGCGGGCGGCGACAGGCGTAGACTCTTGGAGATGGCCTGCACTTCGCGTCCGCGGTGCCACACTCAGTGCGCGGCGAGTTCGGTCGCGTGACCACGGCGCCCAACCGAAGCCAGTCTGACCGGGGCAACCTTCCGCATGGCGCCGCAGCCTGGGCGCGGCTCACCCCGGCTGAGGTAGCGGAAAAGCTCGGGACTCCGGACGGGGGACTCACTGAAGAGGAAGCCACGCGCCGGCTCCAGGAGGCAGGGGCGAACGAGGTGCGCAGGGCGGGACATCCGGCCATCGTCATTTTCGTACGCCAGCTCAAGAACCCCCTGCTCGGCCTGCTGCTGCTGGCCGCCACCGTTTCGTTTGGCGTAGGTCAGCGGCTCGATGCGGTGATCATCGTCGGCATCCTGGGCCTTTCGGTGGTGCTCGGGTTTCTCGATGAATTCCGCGCGGACCGTTCGGCGCGACTGCTCGAAGCGCGCCTGACGCGGACAGCGCGGGTGGAGCGCGCGGGTGCGATCCAGCGCATCGCCGCGGGAGGCATCGTCCCCGGCGACATCGCCGTTGTCGAAGTGGGTGACATCGTCCCCGCGGATGCCCGGCTCATCGAGGCGACCGACCTGGCGATTGATGAATCGGTCCTGACGGGCGAATCGCTGCCAGCAGAGAAGCGCGTGGATGCGGCGGACGGTTCGGGGCTCGAGACGATGGTGCTCTCGGGGACCGTGGTCCGAAGTGGACGTGCGCGCTGCATCGTGGTGGCCACGGGCAGCCAGACGATGATCGGGGGGATATCGGCCGGTCTCCAGCCTTCGACGATGCCAACCGAGTTCGAGCGGGGGCTTCGCCGTTTCTCGCTGTTTCTTGTGGTGGTCACGGCGCTGCTGACCACGTTCATCTTTGCCGCAAACGCCATCCTGGGCCATGGCCTGCTCCAGGCGCTGCTGTTTTCCCTTGCAATTGCCGTTGGCCTCACGCCGCAGCTGCTGCCCGCGATTGTGACGGTCAGCCTTGCGACCGGCGGCCGGAGGATGGCCGAACGCAAGGTGATTGTCCGCCACATGGTGGCGATCGAGGACCTCGGGAATCTCGAACTCCTGTTTTCCGACAAGACGGGGACGCTGACCGAGGGGACCATCGAGCTGGAAGAGCTGGGGAGCCCGCCAGGGGGCGAGCAGGCCCTCCTGGAGTGGACGTCCAGCTGGCTGCTGGCCGGGGCTCACGAGACCTCCGCAAACACGCTGGATGCGGCTCTCGCCTCGGACAGCCGTGTGCAACGGGCGGCCGCGCAACGCACCGGCTGGGCGCTGCGCGAAGAGCTGCCGTTCTCCTACGAGCGCCGCGATGGAGCCGTCACGGTCGTTTCACCCGGGGGTGAAGCATGGGTGGTCGTCAAGGGGGCAGCCGAGGAGGTCCTCCGGCGATGCACGTCGGCTTCAGTCTGGGGCGGCGATTGGGAGGAGCTGGCGGCCGCTCGACTCGCCAAGATGACAGACGATGGGCTCCGGGTGATTGCGGTCGCACGTCGACCGGACGATGGGAGGCCGATCGCGGAGCAGGCGCGCGGAGGGCTGGACCTCACCGGCTTCCTGGGATTTAGCGACCCGCCCAAGGCCGAGGCGCGCCAGGCGATTAGCCGGCTCCATGCGCTCGGGGTCGACGTGAAGGTGCTGACCGGGGACCACCCGGCGGTGGCCCGCCACGTGTGCGCCCGTGTGGGGCTCGAGGTCCGTGGGACGATCACTGGCGCCGAGCTGGAAGGGATGAGCAACACCGAGCTGCGCGACGCCGTGGCCGCGTCGACCATCTTTGCCCGCGTGACCCCCGAGCAGAAACGGGCCCTGGTGAGGGCCGGGCAAGCCAGTGGCCGCGACGTGGGGTTCCTGGGTGATGGCGTGAACGACGCGCCGGCCCTGCACCAGGCGGATGTGGGCATCTCGGTGGATGCCGCTACGGACGTGGCGAAGGCGGCGGCGGATGTGGTGCTCCTGGAGAAGGACCTGGCCGTGCTGGCGGATGGAGTGCTCGAGGGGCGCCGAACATTCGCCAACACCGTGAAATACGTGCTCATGGCAACCAGTTCGAACTTCGGAAATATGTTCAGCGCGGCGGGCGCCTCACTGTTTCTGCGCTTCTTGCCCATGCTCCCGACGCAGATTCTCCTCAACAACTTCCTCTACGATGTCTCCGAACTCACGCTCCCCACAGACCGTGTGGATGAGGAACTGACCCGGCGCCCGGCACACTGGGACCTGGGGATGATCGGCAGGTTCATGGTTGTCTTCGGGCCCGCGAGCTCGCTCTACGACTTCCTGACGTTCGGGTTGATGCTCTGGGTGTTCAACGCTCAGGAGTCGCTGTTTCAGTCGGGCTGGTTCGTCGAGTCACTGTGCACACAAACGCTGGTGATCTTCGTGCTCAGGACGCGAAGGGTCCCGTTCTGGAGGAGCCGGCCGTCCCGCCCACTCGCCCTCACCAACCTGGCGTGCGTCGCGATCGCGGTGGTCTTGCCGTATTCGCCCCTCGCCGGCCCGCTCGGGTTCCATTCGCTGCCGGCCGCATTCCTGGCTGCCCTTGGGGTGATGGTGATGACGTACCTGATGCTGGTCGAAGGGGCGAAGCGCTGGTTCTATCGCCGCTGGCCGGGGATCGCAACCGAGAGCGCCGGCGCATAGTGGGGAAGGCGCGCGAAGCAGCCAGGTGAGCGGACCGCGGAGGCCAGCGCGGAGCTCCTCTCAACGCGTTCGATCGCGACCCGAAAGCAGCCCAGGGTTGGTGACGCCCCGAGCTAAGCCAATTCGAAAAGCCCGGAGCCAGGCTGGCGGGGAGAAAGAAGTGAACCCCGGCCGGGAGCCAACCGACAGCCGCGGACTATGAGTCCTTGCTCACCCGGTCGCCAGGAAGCGATCGACAAAATCCCTCGGCGAGAGGATCCGGCCCGGAAAGTGCTGACTGGCAAGAAGCTTGCGATCCCCCGTAACGAGGACAGAGTTGGGGCCGGCGGCGAGGAGGTCCCACAGGTGCTGGCCGCGGTCCGGGCAGATCGGTCCCAGGCCGCCCGGGTCGATCACTGCAGCGCGGGCGATGAAGTCTAGCAAGACGTCCAGGTCCTCAATGGCAATACCCAGGTAGCTGAGGCCACGGGGATCGCCAGGAACGCGCCGATACTCATCGAGCAGTGCCGGGCTCACCAGCATCTGGCCGGGTAGCACCGCGAGAAGCACACGCGCCGGTGTGCCCGCGCGGTGGGCGATGGCGCTGAAAAAGACATTGGTATCCAGGATGACCTTTGGCGCCACAGCCCGGGCCATTCGTCCGCTCTGTTCGGCCCGGGCTGTGGGCCGCGCGCTCGAGTTCCAGAGCGAAATTCATCACTTCGTCCTCTGTGACGCCGGGACGAGCAGCATCCCCGTGGGCCCAGGCAGCCTCGAGTATCCGGGTGATGCGCCCTCTGGCGAGCCGTTCCGAGGCCTGAAGCTCGGCTTCAATGATCTCGCCGATGGTTTTGCCGGACTTCGCAGCGCGGAGTTTGAGCTGCTGGTGGCGCTCGTCGGAAAGAGTGATTGTCAGGCGTGCCGTGTGGTGATCATACACCAGTGCATCAAAGCACCACTGCACCAGCCCTCCGTGTCCCGCGCGAATGCCACCTGTGGCGGAGTCAGACACCCTCGGTTACCATCGCGAGCGCAATTCCCAGATATCCGAAGGAGACCTCATGGCAGACGAGGGATTTGAGTTCCCGGTCGACCGCACGCAGGTGATGCTGTTCGCACGGTCGCTCCTCGATATTCGGCCCGAGTACTCGGACCCGAACGACCCGGCGACGAAGGCAGTCGGCGGCATCGTGGTTCCGCCGACGTTCGTGCAGTGCAGCGCGCACTGGCAGCCGAACTACCCGCTGGACCTGACCCGGCCGCGCAAGGACCCGGCCCCGCAGCGCCCTGAGGGAGGCGGCGGTGGCGGCGGGCTCGGCCGCGGTTTGCACGCCGAGCAGCACTACGAGTACCACCACCCCATCCACGTTGGCGACACGCTCACCGTCACGAGCCGGCCCGGCAAGCGCTGGGAGAAGGAAGGCCGTCGCGGCGGCAAGCTGCTGTTCTCCGAGAGCATCACGGAGTATCGCAACCAGGACGGTGTCCTCTGCGTCACCGCCACGAGCGTCGGCGTCCAGACCGAACGCGCGGTCGAGCAGTAGGAGGTCGCGAAATGGCACTGAAAGTCGGCGATACGCACGAACAGGTCATCATCGAGAAGGTCAATCGCACGCACATCGTGAAGTACGCGGGGGCCAGCGGAGACTTCAACCCCATCCATCACGACGAGGTGTTCGCGAAGGAAGTGGCGGGGTACCCATCGGTGTTCGCCCACGGCATGCTCTCGATGGGCCTGACTGGCCGCGCCCTGACTGACTGGCTCGGCGTGACAGCCCTGAAGAAGTACGGCGTGCGCTTCACCAAGCAGGTGTGGCCGGGCGACACGCTCACCGCAAAGCTCGAGGTGACGAAGGTCGAGGACGGCCTGGCCACCATCAAGGTCGTGACCGTGAACCAGAACGGTGAGTCGGTGGTGGAAGGCGAGGCCATCGCCGTCACTTCCTGAACGGCCGGGGCCATACTGACGGTATGGCAAGGTTGCGCTCTATCATGGGGATCGCGCTCGTCGCGGTCCCCATGTTGATTCTCGGGGGTTGCCGCGAGCCTGAGGGCAACAGTGGCGTGGCGAGCCCGGGAGGCGGCTCGCCCACCGGGATGGCGAGCCCTCCAGCCCGGGACATCACCTACGGCACATCCCATGGGGCCCTGCAGCACGAAGGCCAGGACCGAACCTACCGGCTTAACGTCCCTCGCTCCGCCGGGGCGGAGACGCGGCTCCCTCTCGTCGTCGCACTACATGGGGGGCTGGGGTCGGGCGACCAGTTCGCGGAGAACTCGCGGTTCGAAGCCCTGGCGGAATCCGAAGGCTTCGCGGTGGTCTTTCCCGATGGCGTCGACCGGACCTGGAATGCTGGCTCCTGTTGTGGCGGGGCAGTTCGCAGGGGCATTGACGACGTCGGCTTCCTGGCCGCGCTGATCGAGCACCTGGGCGCCACCCTGCCGGTGAATCGTGAACGTGTGTTCGTTACGGGACACTCCAACGGGGCGATGATGGCGTTCAGGTTCGCGTGCGAGCGCAGCCAGGTGGTCGGCGCCGTGGCGCCGGTGGCGGGCTCGCTGGAAATCCCGGTCTGCGCACCGGCGACCGGGGTTGACCTGCTCGCCATCCACGGGGACTCCGACCAGAATCACCCGATCGAGGGCGGCGAAGGAACGCGGTCAATCAGCGGCGTGAGTTTCGTGTCGATGGACGAGTCGTTACGCCGGTGGACCTCTGGCGTTGACTGCGACGCACAACCGACAACGAAGACCGAGGGTGCGATCACGACGACAACGTGGAGCGGATGCCGGGACGGCACCACCGCCTCGCTCATTGTCATCGCCGGGGCCGACCACCCGTGGCCGGGCGGGCAGATGCCACCGCGAACGACTGCGCTCCAGGGCACGCCATCACGGGAGCTCGATGCAACTCGCGCGGTCTGGGAGTTTTTCGAGACGCGCTAAGTCCTCACTTGCCGAACTCGGGCGCGAAGGCGGCGAAGACATCTTTGGCGGCCTGTTCGGCCTCCGCCATCGACATCAAGGTTTTCACGTCTTCGAGCGATTGGGGCGAATCGCCACCACGCGGGAAGACTTCGATGAAGATGTGCAGGCTGCCGTCGTGGTACCAGGAGCGGTAGGCGTTCGCGGAGACGCGCGAGGTGCCGGAGGCGTCCCTGCTTTCGAAGTAGCCGGCGGCGTAGGTGTAGAGGCCAGTCTTGCCGGGCGCGAGTTCGACGTCCCCGAAGTCCCACACCAGGTCAGGGCTTTCGATCAGCGCCGTTGAAAGGATGGACTTGAGGTTCCGCTGCGCTTCAGCGGATTCGTAATCTTTCGGATCGAGCGAGGTGCAAATGAACGGGTCGCAGCCAGCGACGCGGACGGTCACGAGGATGTTGGCGCCGCCCACGGTTTTTTCGATGGAGGTGTAGAGCGCGTTCGCCGCGGAAGCCACGACGCGGCTGTCCGAGCGGGTGAAGCCGGGGACATCGATGGTCGAAAACCGTTCGAGGTCTTCGGATGTGGGAGTCCCACGGCCGGCCGCGCTGGAGGTGGGCGTACGGGCACTCCCGCCGTTGCCATTCTCAGCGGCCTCGTTGCCGCCGCCGCATGCGGCGAGAGCCAGCGCCGAAGCGGCGACCATGAGCGCGGGGAGAAGCTTCTTCATGGGCCCATGCTGGCCCGTGTTGCCGGTCCGGGCAATCCGAAGGACGAGAGGCAGGGCCCCGCACGCGCCCCACCCCTTCTTCGTCGCTTACGCCCAGAGGGTCAGCGACCTGTCGTCGCGCTCTTTCCGCAGGCGCTCGACGATTTCGGCCACCGGGACGGCGCCGACATCGCCGCCGCCACGGACGCGCAGGGCGGCCGCCTTCGCCTCGGCCTCGCGGTCGCCGACCACGAGCATGTACGGCACCTTGCGCAACTGGGCATCACGGATCTTGGCGTTCATGCGCTCGCCGCGGGCATCGACTTCGACCCGGAGGCGATGGGCCTTCAGCTGCGCCGCCACCTCCTGTGCGTACTCGATGTGGCGGTCGGCGATGGGGATGACGACCGCCTGCTGCGGGGCAAGCCAGAGCGGGAAGTTGCCTTCGTACTCCTCGATGAGCAGCGCGACCATGCGCTCCATCGTGGAGATCACGCCCCGGTGGACGATGATCGGCTCGTGGCGTTCGCCATCCTCGCCAACATATTCGAGGCCGAATTGGCGGGGGAAGTGGAAATCGACCTGGACTGTGACCAGCGTCTCCTCCTTGCCCTGGGCAGTCATGAACTGGACGTCGATCTTCGGTCCATAGAAGGCGGCTTCGTCCTTCGCTTCGAAGAATTCAAGACCGACTTTGTTCAGCACCCGCCGGAGCAGGTTTTCGCCCTTCTCCCACATGGGCGGGTTATCGACGTACTTCTCCTTGTTCTCGGGGTCGCCGAGAGAGAGGCGGTAGCGGTAGTTCTTGAGGCCGAGAATGCCATAGACCTTCTCCATGAGCTTGAGGACGCCTTCGACCTCGGCTTCGACCTGCTCGACATCGGCACAAAAGATGTGGGCGTCGTTGAGGGTCATGATGCGCACACGGCTCATGCCCGTGACCTGGCCGCTCTTCTCCCAGCGGTGCATGTTGCCGAATTCGGCGATCCGCATGGGGAGCTCGCGGTAGGAGTGCAACTCGCCTGCAAAGACCATGATGTGCGAGGGGCAGTTCATCGGCCGGAGGACGTACTCCTCATCCTCGCGCTCCATCACGGGGTACATGGACTCGTGGAAGTGGTCCCAGTGCCCGGACTTCACGTAGAGCTGGCGCTTGGAGACGTTCGGCGTGACCACGTGGAGGTAGCCCTGCTCGATCTCCAGGTCTTCCATCCAGCGCATGAGCTCGCGGCGGATGGTGGCGCCATTGGGGAGCCAAACGACGTGGCCGGGGCCGACCTCATCGAAGAGCTCGAAGATCTTCATCTCCTTGCCGATGCGGCGGTGGTCGCGGCGGCGGGCCTCTTCGAGCTGGCGTTCGTATTCCGCCAGTTCTTCCGGCGTTTCGAAGAGGGCGCCGTAGACGCGCTGGAGCTGGGGATTCTTCTCGCTGCCGCGCCAGTAGGCGCCGGCGATGCTCATGAGCTTGAAGGCGCCAATCTCACTCGTGTCGTTGACATGTCCACCGCGGCAGAGGTCGGTGAAGTTCGCATGGGTGCACTGGGTCACGCTGCCCTCTTCGAGTTCGGAAAGGAGGTCGAGCTTGAACGGCTGGTTCTTCCAGCGCTCCTGGGCTTCCGCCTTCGTGATGGCTGCCATCCGGAAGCGATGCTTGCCCTTCACGCTCTTCCGCATGCGCTCTTCGAGCCAGACCAGGTCTTCGGGAGTGAGCGAACGCGGGAGACGGAAGTCGTAATAGAAGCCCGTATCGATGGGCGGACCGATGCCGAGTTCGGCATCAGGGAAGAGCTCGACCATGGCTTCGGCGAGCACATGGGCGGCCGAGTGGCGCATTCGGGCGAGGCGCTCCTCCTTCGGGAGGGCGCTAAGGTCGACGTGAGATTCGAGTTCTTCTGGCATGGGATCCTCGGGGAGCCGCCGGCGGATTGGTGCGCCGGGGCGGTCAGTATCGGATGGATTGGTGGTGGGAGCGGCCGCAAGCCGCGAGGGAGTGCTCTCCGTGGCATGGGGGAATGCGACGGGCAGGCGGACGAGCGACACGAGAACCACCTCAGGGTTGGGCCGGGCGCACCTGGCGCACAGCAAAGAGCGCGTCTCTGTGCCGGGACGAGAGACGCGCTCGTGGTTCCACCCAACTTCACCGGCGAAGAGCCGGACTTGTTGCGGGCCGCTAACGGGGCCCAGGCGTGCATCCTTATCGTCCTTCCCGGGAGGAAAGGGGCTTCGGAGCAGGCTCGCGGGGGGTTTTCTCCTGCCTGGCGCCGCGCTTTCAGCCGGTGGCGCGGACTCTCTGGAAGGGCGGCAGGGTACTCGTCCCGGTCATTGCCGTTGGTCTTCGATTGGTGTGCGGTTGCAGCCGCAGGTGTGGAGTGTAGCACAGCCCCGCCGCAGAGTAGCGGTGGAACGAAGGCGGGGGCGTGGTACACTGAAGCTTCCGCGTGGGCGGTTAGCTCAGATGGTTAGAGCGCTGCGTTGACATCGCAGAGGTCACTGGTTCGAATCCAGTATCGCCCACCAGCCTCTCCCCCAACTCATCCAGTTTGCGCGGGTGCCCGTCGGCATCCGCGCTTTGCGTGGCCTTCATGAACGACAGGATTCGAATTGGCATTGCTGGTTATGGAAACCTTGGCCGGGGCGCCGAGTGGGCGCTTCAGCAGGCACCGGACATGGAGCTCGTCACGGTATTCACACGGCGCGACCCGGCGGGGCTGAACCTCCTCGACGGCAACGTCCCGGTGTACGCGCTCGACCGGGCCGCGGAACTCTCCCGCGCCATCGATGTGCTCCTGCTTTGCGGCGGCTCAAAGAGCGACCTTCCCGAACAGGGCCCGCAGCTGGCTGCGCACTTCAACACCGTCGATAGTTTCGATACCCACGCGAAAATCCCCGAGTACTTCGCTGCCGTAGATGAAGCCGCACGGCGCAGCGGCCACACGGCGGTGATCTCCGTCGGCTGGGACCCCGGGCTGTTCTCCATCAACAGGCTGTATGCCGAGGCCGTACTGCCCGACGGTGCGGGCTATACGTTTTGGGGGCCGGGGCTCAGCCAGGGCCACTCGGACGCCATCAGGCGTGTGCCCGGCGTGCGCGGCGGCGTGCAGTACACCATCCCTTCGCCGGCGGCCGTGGAACGGGTCCGTAGTGGTGCGCGACCCGAGCTCACCACCCGCGAGAAGCACACGCGGGTGTGCTATGTCGTGCTCGAGCCCGGTGCGGACGCCGCGGCCGTCGAGCGCGCGATTGTGACCATGCCCGACTACTTCGCGGACTACGACACCACCGTGAACATCATCAGCGAGGAGGAGCTGCGACGGGAGCATGCGGCGATGCCGCACGGGGGCTTCGTGATGCGCAGCGGCTCCACGGGGGCGGGCACCACGCAGGTCATCGAGTACGCGCTCAAGCTGGAGAGCAACCCGGAGTTCACCGCGAGCGTGATGGTGGCCTACGCGCGGGCCGCGCACCGGCTCAACCGCCAGGGAGAAAGCGGCGCCCGGACGGTTTTCGACATCGCGCCCGGCCTGCTTTCGCCCAGGAGCGCGGAAGAGTTGCGCCGCGAGATGCTTTAACCTCCGGCGCCGCCCGACCCGAACCCCGGGGGCTCCCACCAGATGATGGCGGCGCGCATCCAGTCGGGCCAGCGGTAGCCCTCAGGTGTCTCGTGAAGGCGGCGGCGGAGCGTCTCGAGGATGAGCCCGTCGTGCTGGCCGTCCTCCAGCCGGAGGTGCCGGCGGGCGCGCAGAAGTGCATCCTGGATGGTTGGGTCCATCCAGTAGCGAACGGGTGATGGCTCGACATAGACGTTGGGAGCGAACCCGGCTTCGAGGAGCGCGTTGTAGCCAACGATGAAATTGGGGCTGTCGTGCCAGTCCCCGTGAATCCGCTCGGAAAGCTCGCCGATGATGCCATCGTGGGCGGGGAGGCGCATGGCCAGGCAGCAGAGCTGCCGTGCGTGCCGTTCCATCTTTCGCGCGAACGCCGCGAGATCGGTCGACGTGTACATGGAGTAGGCAGCGACCGCGACATCGTGCGGCTGGATGGGGGCATCGATCCAGGGCGCTTCCACGATTGCGACGTTCGACAGCTGGCGCGCGGCCAGGCGCTCGCGGAGCACGCGCCGCATACCTTCGACCGGCTCGATCGCGGTGACCTGCCGGGCGCGCGCGGCGAGCGGGACCGTCCAGCGGCCGACGCCGGCACCGATGTCGAGGACGGTCATCTCCGGGGTAAGACAATCGTGGACAAAATCCAGGATGGGATCGGGACGGGTTTCGATGCCGGCGTCGAGGCGATGGGCAAGCTCGCGCCAGCGTTCAACCATTCGCTCCTCGCCGGCGGGGCCGGTCATGAGGTCGATGGAGGCCAGCGCCTTCCACCGTTCGATCCATTCTCCGTGTGGCATGGGGCCTCCCGGCGGCCGCCAATCGGGGCACAGCGGCGCCCTGTCATGCTACGACGCGAAGCCCCGGGGTTCATGGTGTTCACGCGGGGGCAGCCTGCGGACCCCCGGTTGGCCGCCCGGGCCGGGCTCCACGAAGCAGCGCATTGAACTGCCAGGTACCTGTGCCAATTTCGCGGCCTTCGAATGCGCGCACTGCCAGGGCGAAAATGATGGTCGCCGAGACTAGCAGCAGCCCCTGGTGCCACCACACCGGGCCATCGATCAGCCAGCGCGAGCCATCGGAGTAATAGTAGGGGCTGAGAAAGCGCGCCCACTCGATCGGTTGGACCACCTGCGCGAGAGAGGCCACGAGGTAGGCGGCGACAGCGAGCGCCACCAGGATGCCGGCCGCGAACCCGCGGGACGGCGCGACAGCGCCGAAGAAGAAGCCAAGCGCTGTGAACAGCGCGACGGTGGGCAACATGCCGAGGGTCGCCCCGAAAAGGTCCAGCAAGGTGAGCTGACCGTGGAAGTTCACGAAAGGAACACTGACGAGCCACCCGGCACAGATGACGGCACACACCAGGAAGGCGCCGGAGAGCACCGACATGGCTTTTTCGAGGATGATGCGGCGGCGCGGAAGCGGCTGGGCAAGCAGGGTCTCGGCCGTGCCCCTGCCCTCCTCGCCGGCAAGTGCTCCGGTCGCGACCACGAGGGCGAAGATCATCATGATGATGACAGCGAAGGTGTGATATTCCAGGGTGAGGAAGCCCTGCGGCGTGGTGATGTCGCCCCCTCCGAAGAAGTCGAGGATGCCTTCGGGGTAGGTGGCCGCGACCTCTTCCAGGTAGTCCTCGAACTGGGGGTAGAGCAGGACCATGGCCGCGCCATACAACGCGAGCCCCGAGCCGAACCAGAAAATGGTCCAGCGCATCTCCTTGAGCGCGCGGGCGAGGATGGGGAAGCTCATTGCGGAATCTCCTCCGCCGTCTGGCTGCGATAGTACCCCACGAAGAGCTCTTCGAGAGTCTGGGGCCGCGCCTCGATTGCGGAGACATTGAAGTTCGCGAGCCACTTGATGAGCGGATCGAAGCTGCCGTGCACTTCGAGGGTGAGCTGGCGCGAGCTCCGCGAGAGCAATGTGCAGGTAAGCGGGATTCCCTCGATGGCGCCTTCCGGAAGGCTCTCGCCAAATGTGACCTGCACCCGGACCGGGGCGATCCGGCGCTGTTCGGCCAGCTCGAAGACGCGCACGATGCGGCCATCCCGGACTATTGCCGCGCGGCTGCAGAGCGATTCGACCTCAGGGAGGATGTGCGAGGAGAAGAAGACCGTGCGTCCATCGGCGACCACTTCCCGCAGGATCGCCTCGACCACCTCCTGGATGAGCGGGTCGAGGCCAGTGGTCGGCTCATCGAGGATCAGGAGCGGAGGTTTGGCAAGCAGGGCCTGGATAAGGCCGACCTTCTGGCGATTGCCCCGCGAGAGCGTGGACACGGGCCGGCCAGGATCGACGCGGAGGCGCTCGATGAGCTCGTCACGATACGCAGCATCTACCAGGGCGCCGCGCAGGCGCGCGGTGTAGGCGAATACTTCGTGAGCGGTCATCTTCGGAGGGAAGGCGGGGTCGCTCGGGAGGTAGCCGATCATCCGGCGTACGGTTACCGAATCCGCCTGGCAGTCCTTCCCGAAGATCAGCGCCCGCCCACTGGTCGGGCGGATCAGATCGAGGAAGATGCGGATGGTGGTGCTCTTGCCCGCACCGTTCGGACCGAGGAAACCAAACAACTCGCCCTGCTCCACCTGGAGGTCGAGCCCATCGAGGGCGCGAACTCTGCCGAAGGACTTGGCGAGACGCTCAGCGAGGATTGCTGTCACCGGGTTGATTATGCGCCATTGGCGCCATCGGGCGGGACGGGAGTTGAGCGGGGCCTGGCCCTATACTTCCGTACATGAGCCGTCGCATTCCTTCACTTGCAGCGGGAGTCGCCGCTGCCCTGCTCGTTGCCACCGCGGCCTTCTCCGCTTCGCTCAAGAGCGGGTCTGCCTCTGCTGTGGACGATAGCCCGGTGACGTTCCACATCGAGCAGCAGGGTGCGGGCCAGTTCGTCTACGCGGTGTTCCACGCTGTCGACCGCGACGGGTTCTGCAACCCACCGCCGGGGGCCGTGAGCCTGCACCCGGTGATCAACATGCCGGTCGACTTCGTCATAGAGGCGGGGGACGGCGTAATCATCGAGACGAGCGCGGGAAGCACGACGCCCGGCTATAGCAAAACGGGCGTACCCACGTTTTCCACGGCGCTGAACGCGGCCTCGGCGAACCCGGTGGCCGCCTTCCCACCGCTCGAGGAGGGACGGGCTGATGAGTGCCAGGCGTGGATCAAGGTGTCACAAAGCATCCCGGGACCGCTGCGGGTGCTCGTCACGGTCCCGGGGGATGACGGGGGGAAGCTCGGCTTCATCGCCGACCTCGAGCGCCCGGTCGGCGTCCAAGTCGACCTGCGGTTTCGCTGGAACCTGGTGACCTGGAGCGGCGAGGACGGAGTGAGCCCCGCGGCGGCCCTGGCGGGAACGGGCGGGGTGGCAGACATCGCGTCGAAGGTGACGGCAGTCTACGGCTGGGACGCCGCCACCCAGACGTGGCGGGCATACTTCCCCTCGGGGGCCGGCGTACCCGGCGCGAATAACCTGGTGGCCCTGGAGGCTGGTTCGGCCTACTGGGTGGCGATTGCAGGGCCCGGTCCGGTGCAGTGGGTGATTCCGCCGGACTGAGAACATCATCGGGGTTTCGCATCGAGTTCCGAGTCTGCGCGCCAGGCGGTGGAGCGTGGCGGTCCGCCCGCGTAGAGTCGGGGCATGATCCGGATTCGTCCGCGATGAGCACGGAGCCGGCCGCGAGGCCGATGGTCGAAGGCATTTTCACACCCGCGGGGACCGACGGGCTCCCGCACCTGCTGTGTTCACGCTGCGCCTGCGGAGCGGTAGCGTTCCCGGCGCGCCAGCGGTGCGCGGCCTGTTCGGGCACCAGCCTGGCGATCGAGGAGGCGCCCAACGAGGGCGTCATCTACAGCTGGACCACATCGCCGGGGAAGACGGTTCGCGTGGTTGCGCAGGTGCGGTTCGCCAATGGGCTGATGGCCCAGGGCTTCGTGAGCGCCGGGCCGGGAGAGGTCCAAATCGACCAGCGGGTGCGGACCGTCGCCGTACCGCTGGACTATGCGGAAGACGGGGCGCCACTGCTCTCGTACGCGTTCGAACCCGTGAAGGAGAGCAGCTGATGGCGATCGTCGCCGGTGTGGGGATGGTGCCGTTCGGACGTCACCCGGATAAGACGGTGGCGGACCTTGGTGCGGGCGCGGTGCTGGCGGCACTGGTCGACGCGGGGCTGGCCTGGAACGCCATCGAGGTCATGCACTGCGGGGCCGCCGGCGCCGGAATGACGCCGGGCACGCGGGTAGGCTCCTTGCTCGGGCTCACGGGCATCCCAATCACGAACATCGACAATGCGTCCGCGAGCGGCTCCAGCGCGTTCCGGCTTGCCTGCCGGGACGTGGACACCGGCGCGGCGGATGTGGCACTGGCGGTGGGCGTGGGGAAGTTCGGGCGCACGCTCCGGCTCGATGGCGGAGTCGGCGCGCCGGAGCCAGGTACAGCCGAGTTTCGCGAACGCCAGGTCGCCATGATGCAGGGGCCGCTGCCCCCGGCAGGACTGTTCGCGATGCGGACCCGCCGGCGGATGCATGAGTTCGGCTCAACCCTGGACCAGTTCGCGCTCGTAGCCGTGAAAAACCGCAAGCACGCAGCGCTCAACCCCTACGCGCAGCTGAGAGAGCCGCTAAGCCTTGAGGACGTGCGCAACGCGCGAGTCGTCGCCGATCCGCTTACGGTGCCGCACTGCTGCCCGGTGGGCGATGGAGGAGCGGCGGCCATCGTGGTCAGCGAGCGGAAGGCGCGCGAACTGGGCATCCAGCCGGCTATTCGAGTGGTGGCCTCGGCTTTCCGGACGCCGACGCTGGCCGGCGTGATGAACGCCCAGGACGCGGACACCACCACGGCGACGGTAGGCCAGGCGTACGCCCAGGCGGGGCTTGGCCCCGAGGACATCGACCTGGTGCAGGTCCACGATGCGTTCACGGTCGAGGAGGTGGAGTACTGCGAGAGCATGGGGTTCTGTGAGCCGGGGCAGGGCGAGGCCGCGGTCGCACGGGGCGAGCTGAGCATCGGCGGGCGCATCCCGTTCAGCACCGATGGCGGCCTGCTCTCACGCGGGCACCCCCTTGGGCCAACAGGGCTCGCGCAGGTGCACGAGACAGTGATTCAGCTTCGGGGACAGGCCGGCCCGCGCCAGGTTGATGGCGCCCGCACGGGACTGGTGCACATGGTCGGCATCGGAGGCGTGTGCCTGGTGCACATCCTTCAGCGGGAGTAGCGCCAGGGGTCAATCGAGGCCCTGGGGCAGGAGCAAGTGGGAGAAGACCAGGTCGATTTCCTCGTGGCCGGCATCCCGCATCTGCCGGGCGAATTCGCGCGCGCGGGCCAGGTCGCCGAGTTCCGCATCGCCGCGCGCGAGGAACTCCCAACAGGTGAGCAAGAGCTGCTTGAGACGCGCCTCAACCGCCCGGGCCCGGTTGGCGAGCGCGGGCTCGAATCCGCGGCCGCTGGCGGGGTCGGCGTTGAGTTCCTTCGCGAGCGTGTCGAGGTGAAATTCAAGAGCCAGCGCACAGTCGCGGACCGCGGCGCGCACATCGCTTCCTGAAGTAGCGCTCTCGAGCTGTTGGGCGGCGAACAACAGCGACTCGACCATTCGGCGTCCGCGTTCTTCACTCATGATGTGCCCCTCCGTGGTCATGCCGGGCTGCCGGCGCCGGTCTCGTCGTGGTGTCCGCGGCCGAGGCGGGCCCGGCCAATAAGGACGAACAGCACGGCGACGCCCGCGAGACTTGCGAAGAATAACCAGCGCATCTCATCACCTCGTGACGCATCGTAGCCTGCCTGGCAAGCGCTCCGGGCGATACGGCCGGTTGGCGGAATTCGGAGGCCCGGATGGGCGGGGCGGGGTGGCGGGAAGCAGGCAACTGGCGGCAGACTGGTTGCCATGGCGACGTTTGGCAATCTTGAGACCGGGGTGGAGCCGCTCGCAACGCTGATGCGAGAGCACACCGAGATTCATGGCCTGGTCACCGGAGCGCAGGATCTGATCGAGGCGGCGCTGGAGGCCCCGGCGGAAGTCGAAAAGGCGGAGCTGGCTTTCGCCGCGGTCCGGGACCTTGATGCGTACATGGCCGAGAACCTGGTCATCCACATCGCCAAGGAAGAGGACGTGCTCTTCCCGGCACTTCGCGGATTTGCCGCCGATATCGACCAGGTGGTCGCTGAGATGGTGGAACAACACGATGAGGTGCGAAACCGCCAGGCGATCATCGCGCGGGCCGTGGCGGCGATCCACCACACGCACGACGAGGTCGACGCGGCCCGGAGGCGGCTTTCGAGCGCGGTCGCAAACGGGGCGGTTTCGCTCACACCAGAACGGCTGGAAGAGTTGCTCGATGGCGTGAGGCGCCTGGACTGGATACTCCAGGGGCACTTCGGCGACGAGGAAGACGACCTGTTCGTGCCGGCCCTGGAACTCCTGAGCCCGGAGGCGTTCGCGGACATGGCGGCAAAGGCCGAGCGCCTAGAGCTTGGTCTCGACTAGTAGTCGCCGGAGAACGTGTCGCAGCGGCCGGGGTCACCGGATTCGAATCCGCGTTTGAACCAGGCGACGCGCTGTTCCGAAGACCCGTGGGTCCAGGTTTCCTGGTTCACCGGCGTCCCGGATTGCTTCTGGATGCGATCGTCGCCGACGGCGGCGGCGGCTGTCAGCGCCTCCTCCACATCGCCGCTTTCCAGGAGGCCGGCCTGGTAGACCGAATAGGCCCACACGCCAGCGAAGCAGTCTGCCTGGAGCTCCTGCCGCACGGAGAATTCGTTTGCCCGGTCGGGTTCCTTGGCTGAGGCCTGGCGGACGGCCGCGTTCACGCCGGTAAGGTTTTGCACGTGGTGGCCAAGCTCGTGCGCGATGACGTAGGCCTGGGCGAAGTCGCCGGAAAACTCGAGCCGGGCGGCCAGTTCGGCAAAGAAGGTGAGGTCGATGTACGCCGTCTGATCGGGCGGGCAGTAGAACGGGCCGACAGCGGACGGCGCCGACCCGCATCCTCCGGTAGTCACGGAACGTTCGAAGAGGACGAGTTTGGCGCGCTGGTAGGTGCTGCCGGCCGCCTTGAACTCTTCGGTCCAGAAGTCCTGGATGTCGTCGAGCACGAACGAGACGAATGCGACCTCATCGGCCTGCGGGTCGGGTGCGCCGGGCACCGAGGATGCAGTGCCGGGCGACTGGACTCCAGCCATCTGGCCGAGGATGTCACCGATATCGATGCCGGAGCCGCTGCTCCCGCCGCCGATGAGCTGACTACCTCCAAGCAGGGCGAGAAGGAGCATCAGCACGATGCCGCCGATGCCACCCTTGGCCCCACCGGGGATAGCGAGCCCGCGGCCGGCGGCGGCGCGCGTCTCAGCGCGTTTATCGATGAGGTCGGGGCTGAGCTCCCGCTGCCGTCTAATCTTCATGGTCGCCTCCGATGTCAGTATGGCGCAGGGTGAGCTTCGCTGCCGGCCACCCGGCGCGAATGGCACGAGTCGCCTAGACTGGCGTTCGTGGCGTCCTTTACCTGCGGTACCTGCAACCGGGAATTCAGCCTCCCCGAGGCCGTGCGGGCAAAGTACCCGGACTGGACTCCGAGGCAGTGCATGGAATGCCGTGGCAAGCCTCTGGGGGGGAACCGGGGCTCGAACGGACAGGCGGCCGGCAGGCAACGCCCGTCGGTGACCCGAACCCAGAATCTCACCACCGCGGAAGTGCTGATGCGATTCACGGGAGGGCCGGACACGGGCATCTTTACCGATGGGTCGTGCCAGGGAAATCCCGGTCCCGGGGGGTGGGGAGCGGTCTACGTGCGCGCCGGGAGCGTGGTGGAGGAGCGGCATGGCTTCGAGCCCAGCACCACCAACAACCGGATGGAGCTGACCGCAATCATCAACGGCCTGGAGATGGCGCCGGCGACCGAGGCCATCACCGTCTACTCCGATAGCCAGCTGGTGGTGAACACGCTCACACGGTGGGCGGCGGGCTGGGAGGCGAGGGGGTGGAAGCGGAAGGAGGGCGAGGTGAAGAACCTCGACCTTGTCCAGCGCGCCTGGGCCCTGGCGAAGGAGCGCCCACTGGCGCGCATCGAGTGGATCCGCGCACACGACGGATCGCGCTGGAACGAGTACGCCGACGCATTATCGACCGCGCACCTGCGGGCTGAAGTCTGAACCGGCGGGTTGTCCCGATCCTGTAACCTTGAACGCGCTGTGTTGGTCACAGGCCAGAGGGGGAAACTCAGCCATGATGCAGCGCGACGAGCAAGGCGAAATCGAGGAGCTGCGTGTGATCCTGCTCGAGGTAGCGGAGACGCTCGAGGCGGTGATCATCGCCCTCCAGGCGGAGCGGGGCGACCAGGAGGCCGGCTATGTGATCCGGGAGGCGGTACGGCGCGTGGTGCAGCTGCGGCAGCACCTCGACGCACTCGAGGCGCAGGGAGCCTGACAGGCGGTTTCAGGTGCCGGAAACGGTCATCTCCCGGATGCGAATCGTAGGAGCGGCGCTCGATCCGAACCAGGCCAGGTCGCTGCCGACGGCGTCGATCGAGGCAAGCATGGCATCCATGCGGCCCGAGATGTTGATCTCCGTGACGGGGTAGGCGACCCGGCCGCCCTCGATCCAGAACCCTGCGGCGCCGCGCGAGTAGTCCCCGGTGGCGGGATTGAACCCGCTCCCCATCAGGGTGGTGAGGTAAAGGCCGCTGGCGACCCCGGCGATGATCTCTTCCGGCGGCGTCACGCCCGGCTCGAACACGAGGTTCGAAGGCCCCGGCATGGGGGCTGACTCGACGCCGCGCTGGGCGCTGCCTGTCGTTTGGTGACGCATCCGGCGAGCCGTGTAGCAATCGAACAGGAAGCCCCGGAACACCCCGCCAGTGAAGATGGCATTCCTGCGCGTGGCCACTCCTTCCCCATCGAAGGGGCGCGACCCGAGGCGCCCGGGGAGCGACGGGTCATCCGTGATGGTCACGAGCGGAGAGCCGATGGTGTCGCCAACCCGGTTGGCGAGGAACGTGGCGCCGCGGTAGAGCGCCGAACCGGTGGCACACCCCACCAGGTCGCCAGCCAGCGCGACAGCCATCATGGGCTCGAACACTACCGGCACCTGGCAGGTTGCCACCTTCCGTGCACCGAGCTGGTCGATGGTGCGACGCGCGGCGATGCGACCGATATCCTCCGCGTCGGCAAGGCGGTGCAGGCTGCGCTCGGCGGAGTACCAGTAGCCGTTGCGCTTCTTCCCTTCCGCGTCCTCGGCGATGGCTTCGACGACGAGGGAGATGGTGGTCGCGGGATACGTTCCCTCAAAGCCGAGCGAGTTCACGAGCGCGACCTGGCCGCTTCGAGTGGAAAGGCTCGCGCCGTCGGAGTTCGTGATGCGGGAGTCGGTCGCGAACGCTGCGCCTTCGCAGGCCTTCGCCATGGCAATCTTTTGTTCGGTGGTGAGCGATTCGATGCGCTCGTCGTAGAGGCCGAGGGCATCGGCGTTCGCCTGGGTCGCGAGAAGGGCCGGTTCGGGCAGTCCCGCGAACTCATCGGGCTCGGAGATGGCCGCAAGTTCAACCGTTTCGGTGGCGAAGCGCTCCAGGGATGCCGGTGAGAGGTCGGAAGTGGAGCACACGGCGGTGCGGCCGCCATTGATGACCCGCAGGCCGAGCGACATGGAGCCAGCCTCTATCAGCTTTTCGAGCTCTCCGAGCCGGATGGTGACGTTCGATTCGGCGTACATCGAAACGAAGGCGTCGCACTGTTCTGCACCGGCTGCCCGTGCGAGCTGCACGGCCCGGCGCGCTATCTCGAGGGGTGTGGGTCCTTCCATCAGATGCCTCCCCTACCTCAGACCTTCGTGCCGCCGACGGTGATGCCGGAGACCAGGACAGTGGGCATGCCAACGCCGACGGGCACGGACTGGCCGTCCTTGCCGCACGTCCAGCGGCCATCGGAAAGTTGATAGTCGTTGGCGACGCGGGTGACCTTCGAGAGGACATCGGGGCCGTTGCCGATGAGCATGACGTTGCGAAGGGGCGCGGTGACTTTACCGCCCTCGATCAGGTACGCCTCTGTGACGGAGAAGACGAAGTCGCCGTTAGAGATGTTGACCTGGCCACCGGAGTAGGAAACGGCGTAAATCCCGCGATCGACGCTCCGGATAATGTCCTCCGGGGTGTCTTCGCCCGGGAGCATGAGCGTGTTGGTCATGCGCGGCATGATGTAGTCCTTGAAGGACTGGCGGCGGCCGGAGCCGGAGGGCGCTACACCGAAGTGGCGCGCGCTGAGCTCGTCGTGGAGGTAGCCGCGCAATGTGCCCCCCTCGATGAGCACGTTTCGGGTCGTGCTGTTGCCCTCATCATCGACATTGATGGAGCCGCGGGAGTCGGCGATGGTGCCATCATCGACGACGGTAACGAGCGGGCTGGCCACGGGCTGGCCAATACGGTCCGTGTAGTTGCTGGTGCCCTTGCGGTTGAAGTCGGCTTCGAGGCCGTGGCCGACCGCTTCATGGAGGAGGACGCCGCTATCGCCGGCGGCAAGGACCACGGGAAGGGTGCCGGCGGGCGCCTCGCGGGCATCCTGCTGAAGGACTGCCTGGCGGGCGGCCTCCGTCGCGAGCTTTTCGGGGGTAGTGACGGCGTCGAAATACTCGATGCCGAGACGGCCGCCACCGCCGGTCCGGGCGACCTGCCTGCTCTCGCCCCGCTGCGAAAGGGCGCTGACGTTGAAGCGGATGAGTGGCTGCACATCGCCGACGACCTTGCCATCGCTCCGGGCGATGAGCACGTACTTCATCTCATCGCCGATGCTGGCATCGAGCCGGGCAATGCTCGGGTCGTAGGCCCGCGCGGCACGGTCGGCGCGCTCCAGGAGGGCGACCTTCGCGGCGGGTGGTTCATCGGTGAGCGGGTCGTCGAACCGATAGAAGGAGTGTTCGCCTCGGAGGAAGGGAGTGGCATCAATCGGAACGGGGCGTTCCTCGCTGGAGCCAATGCGCGAGGCGGTCTCGGCGGCCCGGCGCATCGCGTCGAAGTCGAGCGATTCGGTGTAGGCGTAGCCGATGGCGTCGCCTTTGACCACGCGGATTCCGACCCCCTGGGAGACGTTCCGCGACGCCGATTTGACGCGCTGGTCCTCCCACTGGATGGCGCTGTTCGTCCGGTGTTCGAAGAAGAGCTCGGCGAAATCTCCGCCGCGGCTTAGCGCGAGCGACAACAGCGATGACATGACTGCCGGGTCGATCCGGTAGCGATCGTTAAAAAAGGCGAGGGCACGGGCGCCGGGGTCGGTCATGGCGTGGACGTTCCTGTGGTGGGGTAACGTGATCCATCGTAGAACGTCGCGAGTCATAGGGTGCACGATCGCGGCGGCCGTGGTTCGTTTGCCCGCTCGCGTGTAACATCAGACAACG
>CAYUVT010000014.1:0-31715 GCA_964448165.1 uncultured Anaerolineaceae bacterium
GGTAGGGCGGAGCGCCGCAGTCATACTGGCCAGGGCCCAGGACCGTGCACTCACCAAACATGAAGTTCTCCGGTTGAATCGGGACCGGCGTCGGGGTGGGCCGCGGCGTTGGTGTCGAGGTTGGGGCCGGCGTCGATGTCGCCGATGGCGTCGGCGTCACCGTCGCTGTCGCTGTTGGCGTCCAGGCGCCCGTGGTCGGAGATGGGGTTGGCGTGCCCGGGGTGGTGGTCGCCGTGACGGTCCCGGTCCGGCTGGGCGCCGGCGTGGGGCTGGTGGTGCCCGATGGCGAGACGGATGCCGCCGGCGTACCGGTTCCGACGGGGATGACGTTGCCCGGCGTGATCCCCGGTGTTTCCCCGCCATCGCTTCCGCCACCTGCCGGGACTGTGCCGCCGTCGTCGCCTCCACCAAGCGCGAAGACGCCGAGCGCGATGCCGGCCAGCACGCCCAGCACCGCCAGCGCCGCGATCGCGATGAGCCGCGTGCCCGGGCCGCCCTCACCCTCTCGCGGCGGCCGTTCGAGCAGGATGCCCGCGGACCGCGGCCGGAACCGCGTCTCCTCGGGCGGGTAGGCAGGGTATTCGGGGTCTTCGATGAGGTCGCTTCCCGGGATGTAGCCGCTGCCGGTGGTCGCCGTCGAGGGAACCGGCGCCTCGGGCTGCCAGCCATCCTCCTCGTCCTCATACGGCTCGGGTGCGGGTGGCGGCCCGGCGGCAACCGGCGCGCGCTGGAAGGGGTCGTTGCGCCGCGGGGGTGGTTGTGGTCCGCGGACGAAGCCGTCGGGCCCACCAGCCGGAGCGCGTTCTCCGCCGACGAGCGAGTCCAGCAACGGCTGGGGGTCGATTTTCAGGTAGTTGGCATACGACCTCAGGAACCCGCGCACGTACACCGGCGCCGGGAGCTCCTCGAAGTGCTCGGCTTCGAGCGCTTCGAGGAAGCGCACCGAAATCCGCGTGTCCTGGGCGACCTGTTCGATGGTCAGGCCCCGGTGTTCGCGGGTCGAACGCAGGGTTTCGCCGATACCAGCCAACTGCACCTCCGGGTAGCAACATAAGGTATGACCGATTTGTCAAACAGGCGACCTCGCCGCCAGCGTTTGTTACTCGGCCTGCGGGGGCTACGATGGCCTGGTGCGCTCCTGGACTCTCATCGCAGCCCTGCTGGCGGCGCTCGCCGTGCCGCTGGTGGCCGTCTACGCCCAGCCGTCCGTGCCATCCAGCTTCTACGGTTCGGTGACCATCGACGGCGACGCAGCGCCCGATGGGACCGAAGTGCGCGCGCTTATCGGTGGGGTCGACTGCACGCAGGCAGCGCCCGGCGAGCGGCCGGCCATTCGCCAGGGAAGCGCGACCGCGTACGTGGTGCACGTCGTCCACGAAAGCCAGCGTCCGGGCTGCGGCCGCGAAGGCAAGACGGTCTCGTTCACCATCGCGGGTCGGCCAGCCCTGCAGCAGGCCCTCTGGAAGGCCGGCCCGCAGCAGCTCGACCTGAGCGCCGGCTCGCTTGACGTGGTCCCCCTGCCGACGCTTACCCCGGTCAGCCTCGGAGTGGTCACGCCTGGAGCCGGCGCCGCATCCACACCCACCGCGCTTGTCCGACCGACGGGCACGCCGCCAACGGACGATGTCCGGCTCCCGGGGACCGCGAGCCCGCCGGCTGCGAGCCCCGCCACCGGCCCGGGTGGCGGCTCCGAAGCCTCCGGCGGCTCGACCGGCGGCCCGGCCTGGATCGCGCTTGCCGCCGTCGCAGGCGTGCTGATTGCGGGGGGAACGGTGGGCGGCCTGGCACTGGCCCGGCGCCGAAGACCGTCCCGCACCGGGGGGCCGTCTTAATCCCCGCTTTGAGGCTGTCGTATACGATAGAAGGGGCGGCCCTGCCCCCGACCGCGCTATGAGAGTGCTGCCCTACCTGGCGATCTTCACCTTTGTAGCGGGCCTGAGCCTGCTGGTGGTGGGCTATGCCTTCTCGAGCGAGGACTCCGGCGCACCGTCGACGCCGGTCCCGGTGCTTGGCTTCGATATCCGCGCGACCGAAACCTCAACTCCCACGCCCAGCCCCACCAATGCCCCGACAGCAACGCCGACACCGCTGCCCTTCGATGGCAAGGTCGGGCGGATGATTGCGCCCGCGCTGGGCATCGACCACCCGATCGAAGAAATTGGCATCACCAACAACCAGCTCGATACTCCGAAGGACGGCGTGGGCAAGGTTGGCTGGTACTACATCTACGAGAAGCCCGGCTGGGGCGGCAATGCCCTCTTCGCTGCCCACGTGAACTACAACTTCAAACAGGGCCCCTTCGCGAACCTCTACAAGGCGAAGGAAAAGGACCAGATCACCATCCAGATGGAGGGCGGCCCCGCCTACGTCTACGAAGTCTTCTACCTGAAGCGCTACGACGTGAACACCATCCCCATGGGCGACCTGATCGATGGGGTTCTCGATGGCGTGCGCCGGCCGGAAGGCGAGGAGTGGATCACGCTCATCACCTGTGGCGGACGCTTCCAGCAAACCCAGGAGAACGGCCTGGGTGAGTACCTGGACCGCGATGTCGTCGTTGCCCGCCGCGTGCGATAGCCCTTAACGCCGCGTTTCCCATTGTGGGGCCTTCGCTATTTCGTTCGGTGCCCGTGCGGTACTTTCGATCGCAACTCCCACCCCACCACAGTCCCGGAGCAGCAACGTGAAGTTGGCTCGCACGCTTTCCCTCGGCGTCTTCCTGGTTGGCGCAATCCTCCTCCTCGCGGGAGTCGCCTGCTCTGGCAGCGATGCCCAGGAAGCGGAACCCACCCAGGCCCCCACCGTGGAGACATCTGCCACTCCCACGGCCACGCCAACGACACCGCCCACGCCAACGGCCACGCCGACCCCCTTCGATGGCAAGGTCGCCCGGATCAAGATTCCCCGGTTCAATGTCGATGCGCCCATCGAAGAGCTGGCGATCAACGAGCGCAACGAGCTCGACACGCCGAAAGATGAGAACCGGTCCGTCGGCTGGTACTACATCTACGACAAGCCAGGCTGGGGCGGGAACGCCATCTTCTCGGCACACGTGTATTACCACAGCATCCCCGCCCCGTTCGTGAACCTGGCGAAGAGCAAGGAGGGCGACGAGGTCATCGTGGTCATGGAGGATGGCACCGAGTACCGCTATACGGTCATCTCGAACAAGCGCTACCACCGCGACAACATGCCCATGGGCGACATCATCTGGCCGAAGGAGAAGGCGGATTACGACGAGTGGGTCACGCTCATTACCTGCGGAGGGGAGCTCGATTCCACCGGCCAGGAGTACGTGTCGCGCGATGTCGTCGTCGCGAAGCGCGTGTTCGATTAGCCGCTCGCTCACCGTTCACTACAAAAAGGGCCGATGTCACATCGGCCCTTTTTCGTGTCTGCATCAGGGTTTTCCTCCCCGGGATCGGGGAACCGCCCGCTCGGGCCATCGGGCTTCTGCCCATTAAGGCAGGCGAGGCGCATGCCTACGCTGAGGCCAGCGAACCGTGCCCGCATTGGGTGCTCGGAGGTCGGTGATCATGCGCATGCGGACTGTTGCCCTGGCCCTCGCCCTGCTCGCCGTGACCGCCATGGGGGTGGTCGCGAGCGGCGGACACGATGCCAACGCCGCCCAGCTTCTCGCGGGGTGGAACAACATCTCCTACCTGGGAGCCGCGAAGCCTCCGGCCGAAGCGCTGGCCCCCATCGCGGGCCAGTACTCCGCCGTCTACCGGTGGGACCCGGCAACCCAGTCCTACCAGCTCTATGCCCCTGGCGTGCCTGGCTTCGCCAACACGCTCAGCGAGATCAAGCCCGGCGATGCCATCTGGGTGAACTACACGCAGCCCCAGGGCGAGCTCAACACGGGCAGCCTGGGCAGCGCGCCAGCCTCAGGCGGGTCGGGCAAGCTCAGCATCGCCGCCAGCACCTTCGTCCCCATGAATGACCTGGCAGTCTACGAAAAGGGGTTCAACCAGCTCGCCCCTGTCGGCACCGATGCCGCCTCGCAGCGCTACTTCGCGCCGGTAAACCTCCCCCAGGGCGCCACGATCACCACCATGACGGCAGCGTTCGAAGGATCGGGCGATACGGTGAAGATCCGTCTCGACTACACGGCCATTACGAATGGCGACTCCTCGGCAGCGGTCTACAAGCTTGCCGAGGTGCTCTCCAGCGCGGGCGGCTCGCCCCAGACCGCCACCGCTTTCGCCCACACGGTCGATAACGGCGCAAACGTGTATTTCATCGTGGTGGACCTTACGGGCGGCCCGGCCTCGAAGCTGAAGGGCGTCTCCATCAGCTACACCTACTAGGAGCGCACCCGGATGAACGCCTCGCGCATCATCACACGGACTTCCTGGCTCCTGCCGCTCGTCGCGATGGCGTTTGTCGTGTTCCCGGGGGGCCGCGGCCCGGCGCCGGCCCACGCGATCGCCGTCCCTGCGACCTACACGGTCGTCCAATCGCCCATGAGCGGCAGCCCCGAGCCAGGCGACGCGGTGACGTACACCATCAACTTCGCAACGGGGGCGACGGCGGTCTCGTTCCTCTACCTTGAGGGCAGCCTTGGCGGGTCGCTCTCCATCGGCTCATTCACCGGCGGTCTCGGCCCCACCAACTGCACGGCCTCGGGGGCGAACAACCAGGACTTCTCCTGCAACCTTGGCAGCCTGGGCGCCAACACCGCGATCGCGCCCATCACCGTGAACGCCACGGTGCGGAACGTGGCGGATGGCACCGCAATCGACCTCCCCGCCAGCGCCTTCAGGGCGAAGGACGGGCAGGCCGACCCGGGCGTTTCGCCGTCGTCCGACGATGCCGGCCTCCTGACCGTCCGCAACGAGAACGTGCAGGTCACGCTCACCCCCGCGCTCACCGGGGTCTATGAGGCCGGACTGGTGAACATCTCCGTCGGGCTGGCGAATACCGGCGCTGGCGCGACCGGCAGCTTCGGCGCGAACCTGGCGGTCTCCGGCGGCACCGTCACAAACGTCGTCTGCCCCGGCGGCGGACCTGGTACGGGCTCCGGCACCACGACGGCCGGCTGCACGGGCCTCAACATCGCAGCCAGCCCGTCGCCATCGCAGACCATGATCGTGACCGTGAAGGCGGCGAACAACACGGGTGCTGGAACGCTGAGCGCCACGGCGAGCCTCTCCGCGGGGATCTACGCCTCGCTGGGAAGCATGACGCCGCTCACCGTCCATGAGCTCACGCTCACGGGAGCTGCCTCCGCTCCGGTGAACACCCCTGTCACGGTATGCACCACAAACGCGCCCGCCAATCCCGCCCTCGTGGCGGGCTATCCCAGCGGGCTGAACCCGCTCGTGGCCGGCGATTACCTCCTCACACCTACCGGCGGCGCCAGCGTTTCCGGAGTGGCGGTGGCTACCACCTGCCCGGCGGGCCAGCAGGGCGTCACATTCACATCGACGGCCGCCGGGACGGTATCGGTGGTCGCCCGCACCAACGCCCCCGGCACCGGCACGACGGTGATCGGCGAAAGCAACACCGTCGCGGTCACCTTCGGCGGTGGGGGCACAGCCACGCAACTGGCCTTCACCGCCTCGCCGGCCTCGGCCGTGGTGGGCACCGCGTTCTCCACCGCTCCGGTGGTTGCCATCCGCGACTCGGGCGGGACGCTCGTCTCAGGCGATAACTCGACCGTCGTGGCCCTTTCCCTGGCCGGTGGCCCTGCGGGCGCGGTGCTAACCTGCACGGGCGGCAACACCCGCACGGCCTCCAGCGGCCTGGCAACCTTCAACGGTTGCAGCGTCAGCACCGCGGGCAGCGGATACGTGCTCCGTGCCACGGCCGCCGGGCTCACGCAGGCGGATTCGGGCTCGTTCGCCGCGGCCACCCATGGGCCGGCAGCGAAACTCGGCTTCCTCGCGCAACCCGCGGGCTCCTCCGCGGGCAGCCCCCTGACGACGCAGCCGGTCGTGGCCGTCCAGGATGCCGGCGGCGCTACGGTGGCCTCGGATAGCACCACCACGGTCACGCTGAGTGTGCAAAGCGGGCCGGGCACGCTCACCTGCACGACGAGCAACACGCGAACGGTGAGTGCCGGAGTCGCGACCTTCAGCGGCTGCACGGTCTCGGCCCCGGGCACGTACGTCCTGCGGGCGACCTCCACTCCCGCTTACACTCCCGCCGATTCCGCGAGCTTCAGCACCTCGTCCTCGGCCACCAGGCTGGCGTTCATTACCGAGCCCGGCAATGGAGTGGCAGGCGCCGCCTTGAGCGCCCAGCCTGTGGTCGCGGTCCGTACCGCCTCCGATGCGACTGTGACCGGGGACAACGCCACCCAGGTCACCCTCGCCGTTAGCGGCGGGGCGACGCTGACCTGCACGGGCGGGCTCACCAAGCAGGTGACGGCCGGCATTGCGGCGTTTGCCGGCTGTTCGGTAACGCCCGCAGGCGAGGGGTACACGCTCACCGCAACCAGCTCACCGGCACTCACGCCCGCGACGAGCACGCCGTTCAACGTCACCGCGGCCCCACCTTCGTCATCCACTCAGCTCGTTGTGGCCACTACGGCGGCGGGGATGAGCTTCCCACGCTCGCGACTGGCCTTCACCGTAAGCGACGGCACCCTCTCGCCAACAGCCGTGAAATTCATCATTAAGCGCACTGGTGACAACAAGTACTGGAACGCCACGACGGGCGCCTGGGAGGTGAACGCAGTGCAGAACGCGGCCACCGGCTCGGACGGCAACTGGAAGCTCGAAATCACCGGGGCCGCCCGGCGCCAGTTTGTCGGCGTCACAGTCACCGTCGAGGTGCGCGCGACCGTGGGGGCGACAACCTACGTCAATGCCACCATCCCCTCCATCTCCGTCCGCTAATCCCGGTGCCGGCCGGCGTTCGTCAGGGTTTCTCCCGCGCCGCTAGCGGGTTTCCCGCGAGCGAATGCGAATCCGCCCGATACTCCCGGCGGCGGGACCACCGATAGGCTTCCTTCATGAACAGCAGACCGCATCGCAGGTATATCCAACGAACCGCCGCCGGCCTGTTCGCGGTGCTGGGGGTGCTTTCGGTGGGCTGCATGCAGTACGCACCGGACGGGTCAGTTGCGACTCCGCCTCCCCCGGGGCAGTCCGATTCCTCGCGCCTGCCGCAGCTGTTGAGCCAGCTCCAGGGCGCGAGCGGCGCGGGCGTCGAGGTCTTCGATGGGCAGAACGAGGTCCTGGCCGCCCAGGACGCCCCCGGACAGACGCCCACACCCACGCCCCTGGCCGGCAAGGACGCGCCGTCCGCGACCTCCACGGTGGCAGGCGAAAAGACACCAAACCCGGCCGGCGCAACGGCGACGCCGGCACGCACCGCGACCCCAACGGCGACCGCGCGCCCATCGAGCGAAGGACAATCGCCCACGCCCACGCCAACAAAGACGCCAACGCCGCCCGCCACGGCTACGCATACGGCCACGCCCACTCCCACGTTGACGCCCACGCCGACGCCCACGCCCATCCTCCCGCAAACCGAGGCGGGGCACACTCCAACAGCGACGCCGCCCTCAGAGGGATAACGCTCCCATGCCCGACACCTTCGTCCGCACGCGCTGCACCTCGTGCTCGAGACCACTGGGCTTCGACGACTGGTCGGCCGGGGCCGACCGGTGCCAGCAGTGCCTTCGTGCCGCATTGCGGCCGAACCCGCCCCGGCCCGCCAAAGGGGAGTTCGATCACGCCGCGCTTGCTGCCCGCGCGAACGCCTACGAACGCATGCTCGACGACATTCCCGATGAGCTCATCGATGAGCTGGTAGCGGCGCTGGAGGCTGAGGCGGCCCGGCTGCCACAAGGCCAGCCCAACCCCGTCCGCGAAGTGATCGCCGAGCTCGGCATCGGCCAATCGGTCCGCGAGCGCCACTGGGCTGCCTGGGGGTTCGCGGCCGGGTTCGCCGCCAACATCCTCATCGCAAAATACGCCCAGATGACGACCGCGGCGCCGATGTCGCAGTTCATCGGCCCGATGCTGCTTGGCGGCCTGCTGGCGGGAGCGGCCTGCGGCGCCATCGGCTGGGGCCTGGCGAAGCTGAAAGAAGGGTAGCGCCTACCCCACCGTTGGCCGTTGCCCGCGCCTCGCGCAGACTGGGAAGACGTTCTGTCCCCGGGGGAGTGTTGTGCGGATCCTGGTAACTGGCGGGGCCGGGTTTATCGGTTCCCACATCGTGGAGGCGTATCTCGCCGAAGGCCACGAAGTGGCGGTGGTGGATAACCTCTCCACGGGCCGCCGCTCGAACGTCGACCGCCGCGCGGCGCTCCACGAAGTCGATATCCATTCGCGCGAGCTCGAGGCCATCTTCGCAGGCTTCAAACCAGAGGTGGTGAACCACCATGCCGCCCAGGCGAGCGTGAAGGTGGGCCAGGCCGACCCGGTCCACGACCTCGAGGTGAATGGCGCGGGGACGGCGCGAGTGGCACAGCTCGCGGTAGCGCATGGCGCCCGCAAGCTCATCTACGCCTCTTCGGGCGGGACGGTGTACGGCGAGCCACAGACGCTTCCCGTCACCGAGGACCATCCCATCGCACCAAGGTCGAACTACGGTACCTCGAAATATGTTGGCGAACTCTACGTGCAGCTCGCGGCCCGCACGGCGGACATCGAATTCACCATCTTCCGCTATGGCAACGCCTTCGGACCGCGCCAGGATCCGCATGGCGAAGCGGGCGTGGTGGCCATCTTCACCGGACTGATGCTGGCCGGCGAACCCTGCACCATCGATGGCGATGGCGAGCAAAAGAAGGACTACCTCTACGTTGGCGATATCGCGCGCGCCAACGTGCTCGCCCTGGCAAGCGGCAACGGGCTCGTGGCGAACATTGGCACCGGCCGGGGCACGACCGTGAACCACATCTACCGGGTGCTTTCGGCGGAGATTGGCAACACCATCCCGGCACGCAATGGCCCGCCGCGACCTGGCGATGTGCGGAACTTCTGGCTCGATTGCTCCCGGGCCAGGGCCGAACTTGGATGGGAGCCGCTGGTTTCCTTCGAGGAGGGTATCCGCCTCACCGTGGCTTCGTTCGGTTAGGGAGCCCCTGGCGCCTTAGCGCTCAACGATCGTTGCGCTGCAGGCGCGGGAGAACCAGGGACCAATTCGGCCTCGCGAACGACCGGGAAGTGGCCCGCCCGGCTAGAGAAACGGGTTCGGCGCGGCGTTCATACCAAACGTCTCCGCCACAGGTCCGCGGATCAGTTGCCCGTTATAGGTACTGAGCGACTCGGCCAGCGCCCGGTCGGCCCGCAGGGCGCCCTCGACGCCGAGCCGGGCAATCTCCTCGACGTACGGGAGGGTGGCGCTCGTCAACGCCTGGGTACTGGTCTGGGGCACTGCCCCCGGCATGTTCGTCACGCAGTAATGGACCACGCCCTCATCGATGTACACGGGGTCGCTGTGGGTGGTCGGGCGGCTCGTCTCTGAGGCGCCGCCCTGGTCGATCGAGACGTCCACGATGACAGCCCCGGGGCCCATCGAGCGGACCATGTCGCGAGTAACCACTTTCGGGGCGGCCGCGCCCGGCACCAGGACGGCCAGGATCGCCAGGTCGGCCCCGTAGAGTTCTTCGGCGACGCCCTGTGGAGAGGAGACCCGGGTCGCGATCCTGCCGCCGAAGTTCTCCTGCAGGTAGGTCAATCGCGCGAGGTCGCGCGACATCACGGTCACCCGCGCGTCCAGGCCCATCAGCATGCGGGCGGCTGCGGTTGCCACCGTCCCGGAGCCAACGATGACAACCTTCCCGGGCGGAACACCGGCGACCCCACCAAGGAGCTTTCCACGGCCGGGCCCGGGGTGCTTGAGCAGGTGTGCCCCGATCTCCGCCGCCATCCTCCCTGCCACCTGCGACATGGGGGCGAGCAGCGGCAGTGAGCCATCCGGTTTGCGGACGAGCTCGTAGGCCAACGACGTTACGCCCGAGGCCATCAGCCGCTCGGTCAACTCGCGCTCGGCGGCCAGGTGCAGGTAGGTAAACAGGGCGCATCCCGGCCGGAGGTAGCCGTACTCACTCGCCACCGGCTCTTTCACCTTCACCACCAGGTCGCACGTCGCCCAAACCTCGTCCGCCGTATCGAGCGGGTGAGCCCCGGACGAGACGTAGGCCGCATCCGTGTGCCCCGAACGTTCTCCGGCGCCGCGTTCAAAGAACACCTGGTGCCCATGGACTGCGAGCGCGAATGCTCCCTCGGGCGTGATCCCGACTCGCGCCTCGCCGTCTTTTCTTTCGCGGACCGTACCGATGCGCATCGTGCCGTTCACCTCCTGGCGCAATCGCAATCCTACGCCGTTCACCAAACTTCAACCGCAATCTCCGGGAAAGCCCCGGCCCTCTGCCCGTGCTCAGCCATGGCCCCGCTGCCGACCCTCATCACAGATGCCCTTTGCGGCGGTGCGCCGCGGGAAGGATCCGGGGTGGGAAACGACGCTCGACAGCTTCGTTCGAAGGGATGGCGGCTCGCCGCCACGCTCGCATCGCTGGGTCTGTTCGCGTGGGGCGTCGCGGCCGTGATTTCGGCCGGAACGACCGGTGCGCGCGCGGATTCACCCGAGCGCTTCCGCGACCTCGAGACGGTGTTCCTGGTGCCCCAGGATGGCACCTGGTTCTACGTTAAGGTCGGCTTCTTCATGTACGACAACGGCCAGGGGGGCTTCGAAGCAGCAGCCGCCACTGCCCGCGAGGAAATGCGCTCCAGGTTCCCCGGCGCCATGGAAGTCGATGAGCATTCCGTTTCGGCACAGTACGTGACCAGCGGCTTCAAGTGGATGTCGGGGAGCGCGAGCTGGGGCTACAACGCCGCGGGCGAGCCTGCAGCCGTCGCCGGGGCCGCCGCCGGAGCCATCCAGTCGGCCGCCTCCACCTGGGGCCAGCAGGGTGTGCCCTTCGCGTTCACCGGGGGTGGATCGACCACAGCGGGAACGGGCGCATGCGGTGGTGGCACCGATGGTGCGAACACCGTGGGCTGGGGCGCCCAGAGCGGCTCGGTCCTTGCGGTTACCTGTTCGTGGTACAGCACGGTCGGAAGCCCCTACAAACCTGCGGTCGAGTTCGACATGGAGTTCGACCCGGACTGGAACTGGACCACCGGGAGCCCCACCCAGGTCGACCTGGAGAGCGTCGCCCTGCACGAGTTCGGCCACGCCCTGGGCCTGAACCACACGGGGGATGGCTCCGCAGTGATGTTTGCGAGCTACCCCTCGGGGGCGCAAAAGCGCCAGCCCACGGCCGACGACATCGCCGGCCTGAACGCCATCTACGGCGCGGGCGAGGCGACGCCCACCCCGAGCCCGACGCCTTCGCCGACGAATACGCCTTCAGCTACCAGCACGCCCACGCAGGTCAGCTCCCCAACGCCGGGGCAGCCCGGCGGAGCCACGGCCACCCCGACACCCTTCCCCCCGACGGCCACGCCCTTCCCTCCGACGGCGACGCCCTTCCCGCCAACCTCCACCCCCGGCACCGGCGGGCCGCAGCCGACGCCAACCCGCACGCCAACGCCACCCCCGGCCAGCCCCACCGCGACGCCCACGGCCTGGTTCACGCCCACGGCCACGCCGGCGAAGTCACCTTCGCCAACCCCGGCGGCCGCGACGCCCACGCCGCCGGGTACCCCGCCGTCGCTTCCGATCGTCCCCGGTGCGAACCTGCTTGCGTGGCCGGGTGGCGACATTCCCCCGGCCCAGGCCCTCGGGGCGCTCGCTTCGACCATCCGGATCGTCTACGGCTATGACCCGGCGACGGGCACCTGGGTGCGATACGCCCCGGGCTTGCCCGCCTACCTGAACAACATGGCGCTGCTGAAGAAGGGCCAGGCCTACTGGTTCATCGCAAAGGGCTCGGCCCTCGTGCCCTTCGAAGAATGACCCGGCCGCCTCGTGCCCCGGTGACCTGTACCCGCCGCCGCGGTACTGTCGCCGCGATGAGGACGCTGGCTGCGCTGCTACTGGCGGTGACCGCCCTGGGGGCGCTCCTGGCGCCACCACCCGACCTGGCGGCGCCGGCCCGCGCCTCCGCGTCGCACACGCTCACGCTTGAGTTGCGCCGCCCGGATGGTCCGCCCGTGTTGCTCCAGTTCCTGGTTGCTGCCGCGACCCCGGACGAGGCGGTGTCCACCGCCCGGCAGGCGGCGGCGTTGCTCGTCCCCGGCGGCCAGCTTTCCGATGCCGGCGTTTCGGCGCAATGGGCGCAGTGGGGCTGGGTGTGGGGTGACGATGAACTGCCGGTACCCGTGGCGTACAACCCGGGAGGCGCTCCGGAGCTTGTGGGTCCGCAGGCTGTTGTCGCCGGGTTGCAGACGTGGAGCAGCGTGCCCGGCTCCCGTTTCGCTTTTCGGTACGCGGGCATCACGAACAACGTTGCCTCGATCCTCGAGTCCGGGCCCGATGGCGAGAACGTCATCTCGTGGACCTCGATGCCCTGCAACCCGGGTTGCGTGCTCGGGGTGACCAGCAAGGAAGTCGCCCACGAGGTCGATATGCTGCTGAACAGCAACCCCGAAGCGGCCACCCAGGCCGGGATCCCCGGGGGCATCCTCGACTGGCGGACGGTGATCCTGCACGAGATGGGACACATGGCCGGGCTCGAACACTCGTGCCCCGTGCCCTTCGGGCCGTGCACGGCGGCCGAGCTCGCGGCCGTGATGCACTACCAGTACCGCGGGGTGCTACGCAAGCTCGAAGCCGACGACATCGCGGGGTTGGTCGCGCTCTACCCCCTCCAGGATGCGGCGCCACCTCGCCCGGCCGAAGTCCCGGTCATCCTGGAGCCTGGCTGGAACTTCATCGTGCTCCCCGGCGTTCCCACCGGCGTGCTGGCCGGGGAGCTGCGCTGCATGGCCGCCCTCTACGCGAACGAGAGCGGCGCCTGGCGAACCTGGATCCGTGGCGTATCTGCAAGCCTGCAGGAGCTCCGGGAGACAATCGGCGGCCGCGCCTACTGGGTGTTCGCCAGTGGGCCGTGCGCGGCGGTCTTCCCTGCCGGCTGAACTGTCCCGCCCGCTTTCACCAGTCAGCGATAGCCGCTCTCATCGAGTGTCAGGTACATGAAGTCGCGTTCCTGCGTGCGCAGGAACCTGCTGGCGCCATCGGGCATCGAATCCATGAACTTCTCGGCCTTTACGGTCCCATCGGGCTGGCGAAAGAACAGGCCGGTCAAGACATACGGGCTGTTGATGTCGAGCTGCATGGCATACTGGGCGCCAGCGGCCCACAGTGCCTTTGCCAGGGTCTCGGCGCTGAGCGAATTGCCGGCAGCCACCAGCAGGTCACCGTCCTTCGTCAATCCCACCGCCGACCGCCAGGTGATGAACTCGGAGCTGTTGACCTGGACGTAGCCCCAGGTGTCGTTGCCCTCGGTGGTCCGCTTGCTCACTTCGCCGTTGTCGACGAGCAGGATGACGTTCTGGCGGCAGCCCTCGAAGCTATCGTCCCAGGTAAAGTCCCGGCCGTACTCGCCCAGCACGATGACGCCGCTGTTCTTGACGCAAATGGTGGCGAGCCCGTTCCGCAGGGCCCGGTAGGTCAGGCCGTTGGCAACCATGCCGAACCCCCCATGGGGGCCCTTGAAGCCGCCGTTCCACGCCGCAACGAGCTCGTCGCGGTGCTCCTCGGGGATGGCTCCCGGCCCGCGCACGCCCAGGTCGCCTCCCGGGTCTGCCGTGCCTCCCATCAGGTGGAGGCGAATCCGCCGGTGATCGATGAGCAAGACTCCGACGAGTGCGTACGGCCGCGAGGTATCGGGCCGGATGAACGTCTTCATCATCAGCGGATCGGGTCCGGATGAGAGCGGCAGGCCCACACTGGTCCACACGCCCTCGCCCGCCTCGAGGTTCTCCCGGAGTGGCCGGGTGACGGGCGGGACCATGGGCAGCGGCTGGAACGCATCGGGCGGGGGGAGGTAGTCCGGGCCATGCCCAACCGAGAAATGGACCTCGCGGGCCGGCGGTTTGGGCACGAACTCGACGCGGATTTGCCGGGTGGCGAAGGGGTTGGTCTCGCCGCCGAGCAAGCGGTACTTCGCCCGGTCGATCTGGTCTTCGACCTTGAAGAACCAGCCTTCTATCCGCGCCGTGCGCTCGTCGCCGATGAGGCGGCGGCTCATGTCCGCGACTTCGGGGGCCAGGCGCTCCTTCTGAGAATAGGCGGCAGCCCCGGTGAGCAACCCGAGCATCACGACGGCAAGTGCCAGCCGTTTCCACGTGAATATCCTGCGACGGGCCGGGGGGGAAGGTGCGTCTGACCCGGCGGCTGGTGGCTCGGGCGCCCACTCAACGGCTTCGCCATCGGGGGTCAACGGGATCTCAAGTGTCGCGTCACCCGCCAGGGCCGGGGCGGGGTCCTGCCTGAGAGTCTCCCGGCGGAACCCAAAACCCCTCAACACATCGCGAAGTCTAGCAAGACGTAACCAACCAGCAATCACACTCTGTGGCGCATACCACCCACCGGGTCCCTCTCCCCGGATCTACCGCAACAACGTCTCCACGGCGCGCCCGAATTCCACGGGATCGGTTGTGTCGATCGACACGTTGTGCACGTCCACGCCCAGCGCTTCGTCCTCGCGGAGGCGCGCCAGGCACTCGTCCGCGTTCCCCGCAAAGCCGAGGTCGTTGAGCATCTCCGGCGAAATCGCCGCGGCGCCCGCAGCCGAGCCCTGCGTGTCGAAGGCCTTCTTGATGGCCGCTGCCTCATCGGCATAGCCGAAGCGGGAAAGCTGGTTGTAGTAGAACGTCCCCATGCGCGCGATGTAGAAGGCGAGGAAGCCACGGCCCTTATCGCGCGCCGCCGGGTCGTTGCTCACCGTGACACCACCGGCCTTCACCTCCACCGAACGCGGGTCGCGCCCGGCCCCGGCAACCCACCCGCGGAACTGGTCGATCTCCTGCTTCAGCGCGCTCCGCGGAATCATGGCCGGCATCCAGCCATCGGCGATCTCGGCCGTCATCTTCACGCTCTTTGGGTTGAGCGTGGCCAGGAAAATCGGGATGTGCGGCCGGACCGGCTGGAACCGGAGGGTGAAGCCCCGGTCCATCTTGAACCACTTGCCGCTGTACACGAGCTTCTCGCCACGCATCAGCAGGTTGATGATCTCCACCGTCTCGCGAATTCGCGCGAGCGATGGCTGGAAGGGAATCCCGTGGAAGTGCTCGATGACGTTCGCGCTCGATGCCCCGAGCCCGATGATCGCCCGGCCGTTGCTCCATTCGTCGAGGGTGGCGAAGTGCTGGGCAAGCGCTCCCGGCGTCCGCGAGTACACGTTCACGATCCCGGTGGCGAGCTTGAGGCGCTCGGTCTTCTCTGCAATCGAGATCAGCAGCGAAAACGCGTCGCGCGCCCAGCCCTCTGGCACCCAGAACGAGTCGATACCTGTTTCGTCCGCGATCTTTGCCAGCGCGATCGCGTCCTCCTTCTTCATGTCGAACTGCCAGGTGATGCCAACCGAGAGCTTGCGGGTCACGGTGCCTCCATGCGTTTCAGCGTCCCCATAGCCTGACGGCCCGCACATCCACGCGCTACTCCCCGGCGCTACACTCGATCCATGCAGATCCTCGCCATCGACATGGGCACCGGCACGCAGGACATCCTGCTGTTCGACCCGGAAAAGCCCGTTGAGAACAACGTGAAGATGGTGCTGCCCTCGGCGACGCAGGTGGCCGCGACCCGCATTCGACGGGCCACCCGCGAGCGCCGGGCGATCGTGCTCACCGGGGTCGTGGCCGGCGGTGGGCCATGCAGCTGGGCCGCCGAGGAGTTTCTCGCCGGCGGGGGCGTGGCCTACGCGACACCCGAGGCTGCCCAGACCTTCAACGACGACCTTGATGAGGTGCGGGCCATGGGCATCCGCATCATTTCCGACGACGAAGCCCGGCGGCTCGATGCCGACCGTGTCGAGCTTCGCGACCTCGACCTCGGCGCAATCCGGACCGCACTGGCGGCCTTCGAGGTGCCCGGCGAGTTCGACGGGATCGCGATCGGCTGCCTCGACCACGGAGCCGCGCCACCCGGCGTCTCCGACCGCCTCTTCCGCTTCGAGCACCTTCGCCGTGTCGTCGAGCGCAGGAACGATTTGCTGGCGTTTGCCACCCACCCTGATGACCTGCCCTCCTACCTCACCCGCGCGCGGGCGATGGCCGCCTCGGCGAATGGCGAAGCGCCCGTCGCGTTCATGGACACCGGCCCCGCGGCGGCCCTCGGTGCGCTCCACGACGAACGGGTGGCGCTGCACGGCGACGCAGTCGTCCTCAACCTCGGGAATATGCACCTGCTGGGATTCCACCTGCGCGGCCGCCGCATCGCGAGCCTGTACGAACACCACACCGGCGAAGTGACCCCGGAACAGATCGTCCGCTTCACCGGGCGGATGGCTGCCGGGACACTCGAGCACGGCGAGATCTTCGATTCCAAGGGGCACGGCGCCTTCGCTGCGGACCGCTCCCTGGTTCGTCCGGCACTCCCTTCGATGGTCGCGACCACCGGCCCGCAGCGAGAGAAGATCCGTTCGACCACGCTGCAGCCGTACTTCGCCGCCCCGTACGGCGACATGATGATCAGCGGCTGCTTCGGACTCGTGCGGGCCTTCGCAGAGGTCTATCCAGAGGCGGCAACAGCAATCGAGCACCGGCTCGGCCCGTTACCACCGCCATGATGCTGCCGGAAGTGCGGGTGTTCTTCGAGCGCGCCGAGGCCAGGCGCCAGTCCCTCCTGGGGCTCGTGGCGGCAATCCCACCCGGCTACTGGTCGCGGTCGGCGCCAGGTGATGCATGGACGGCGCGCCATCACCTGGAACACGCCGCGACGGCTGACGACTTCCTCGGAGCGCTCATCGAGACGGTACGTTCGGGCGGCGAGGCGTGGGTTGGCGGCACGCGCGACCTGCCGGCACTCCTCCGGGCGCGCGCAGCGGCCATGGAGGAGCACGCGCCGCTCACGCTCTCTGCACTGGTCGATAGGCTCTTGCACTCGCGGCAGGTGCTTGCGGAGCGCCTGTCGGAGCTCAACCGCGCGCAACTGCTAGCGCCGGTCTACATCGCGGGGCGAACCTCGTACTGGGGCGAACCGCTCCCCATCGGGCTCTCCGCATATCTCGCCAGCTGGGCTGGCCACGATGCCGGGCACGAGATGGCCATCCGCGAAGCGGTCTCGACGCCCCCAGACCTTTCCGCAGTCGCGCTGAGCCGGCGGCTGCGCTAAGCGCTCTTTCGCATTTCCCGCCAGCGGACGCGGTCTTTACCCGTGCGCTTGGCCAGCAACAGCATGTCGTCGGCCCGCTTCAGCACCTGGTCAGCGCCTTCGCCCGGCTCGCGCACGGCGCAGCCGACCGAGACCGTGGTGGATGTTGTCGCCGACACGGCGCGGCGCAATCGTTCGGCGATGGAGGTGGCGTCCTCCACGCCGGTTCGTGGCATCGCTACCACGAACTCCTCGCCGCCGTAGCGAGCGACGCGGTCGCCGGCGCGGATGTTCTCCGCCAGCACGCGGGCCACGTCCTGCAATACTCCGTCGCCGTAGAGGTGGCCGTGCTCGTCGTTCATCCGTTTGAAGTCATCGAGGTCGAGCATGAGCAGGGCGAATGGCTCGGGCGACGATGCGGCCAGGTGGTCCAGTTCATCCAGGAAAACGCGGCGGTTGGCGATCCCGGTCAACGGGTCGGTCTCCGCGAGGATGCGCGCCGCCCGCTCGGCTCGTCTCCAGCCCGCGCCCACCGCCTGGGAGTTCGATGCCAGCACCACGGCGAGGACGACCATCGTCACCAGGTCGGCCATCCGGGTCTCGTGACCATCACCCGCAGCCATCCAGAGCCACCCGCCAGCCAGGTTGGCAACGATGAAGGCAGTGAGGGCGACATACCGCCACGAATACACGCGCCGCGCGTAGCTCACGAGGGCGTAGAGGTACACGGCCCAGAACGGGGAGCCTGGATTGTCCAGCACCACCCAGGCGACCGTGATGCAGGAGACATCGAGGAGCGGTGTGGCGAACTCGATCGCGGGATTGGATCGGCCCTGGATCCGCCTGCGCAACACATACCAGGCGTGCCACGCGTGGTATGTGGCGATCCAGGCAGCGGCGGCGAAAGTCGATGGGCCTCCGTTTCCCCAGGCGCCGGCCAGCGCGCCGCACACGAAAAAGAGCGCGATGGTGCTCTGCAGCACCAGCACCTGCAGTTCGAGCCGCGGGCTGCTTCTTCCCGAAATCGCCGACACTGCCTGGGTTTGCCCGGCCGTCATCGCTCCCCTGACCCTTCCACGTTCTGATCAGAGGTTCGACACGTTCCCGTAACCGCGAAAGTGGAGTCTGGGTGACGCCGGGCGCCTGGCAACTCCAGAACCCGGGTCATCTGCCGAAGATCCGCCCGCTCAGACAGGGAGACCGGAACGGGTTGTCGCGGCCGAAATCCGCCCGAGCCCGGTGCTCGGCGGCCGATCGTCCACGTACTCCTCGACGATCGCCCGCCAGGGCCCGGATGCCCGGATGCTGGCCAGCAGCCCGGCAAGCCCGAAGTTGATCCGGGTCAGGAATACCATGCCTTCGGGTACGTTGCAGTGCTTGTTGATTTCGCCCCCCAGGCCGGTCGTCATGGTGTTCCGGCGGACCATTTCGGCGGCGAGCTCCGGCGTGAACTCCACCCGCTCCTGGAGGATTGGGGCCCAGTACCAGTGCATATGGTCGTAGAGCTCCCGCGTGGTGAACGGCGCGCCCGCATGAAGGATGCCCACCTGCTCGGTCGCCCGGCGCCAGCCATCGAGGTCTCCGGCCAGGAGCGCCCGGATGAGCCGCTTGAAATCGGTGACGACTGCGTTGCTGAACTCCGCGACACAGCCGTAATCGACAAATGCGACGGCGCCATCATCGAGGAGGAGATAGTTGCCCGGGTGCGGGTCGCCATTGAACAGGCGGTGGCGATACAGGCTGCCAAAACAGAAGCGGTAGATGATTTCGCCAAGCCGGTCGCGCTCTGGCTGTGAAAGGTGCCTGGCCTCGGCGAACCTCCGCCCGCTGATGTACTCCTGGACGAGCACCGTGCTGGTACTCAGCTCGTGGTACACCCGCGGCACGCGGATGAACGCGTGGCCATCGTACGCATCGAAGAACCGCTGTTGCCAGGCGGCCTCGTGGAGGTAATCGAGCTCCGCCCGGATGCCCTCCCTCAAGTCACGGATGATCGTCTGCGTATCGAGGCCGCGCGCGATGAAACCGCCCAGGCCGATCATCATGCCGACGTTGGCAAGGTCGTGCTCGATGGCCTGGCGGACGCCGGGATACTGGACCTTCACCGCGACCGGGGTCCCATCGTCCAATTCGGCCCGGTGCACCTGTCCGATGGAAGCGGCCGCGAACGGCTCCTTCTGGAACTTGCGAAATACGCGGTTCGGCGGCTGGCCGTATTCGCGTTCGAACACCTGCTCCACCAGTGCGTAGGCCATCGGTGGTGCGTTCGACTGAAGTGCCGCCAGCTGCGAGGCCATCTCCTCGGGCAGGACGCCTGCCATCAACGAGAGCACCTGGCCGAGCTTCATGGCCGCTCCCTTCATCTCGCCCATCGTCCGGGTGACATCCTCGGCGGTGCGCAGCACGGCCTGCTTGCGCTTTACCTGGCGCTTTTCGCCGCGGTAGAGGTAGGTCGAGGCCCAGCGCACGGCTGCGCTGCCGGCGAGGCGCGCGGGCTCGAACGACCGCCGGACCCGTCCCGTCCGCATCGCGTTTGTGTTCATCGGGCAGGGCTCAGGGGTTCGGCTCCCGGGCATAATCCCAGGAGATGATCTTTCCCGGCGTCACGGTCACGAGACTGCCTGGGCCCCCGCTCTGCTCAACGTACCGGCGGCCCAGCTTCTCCCCCAGATAATGCACCGCGATCTCCACGGCCAGGGCGGGGTCGCCGGCGGCTATCGTGGCGCGTCCTTCGATCACCACGACCTTGTACGGGGCCACCTTCGTATCCACCACCACGCTGATGCGCGGGTTGCCGCGCAGGTTGCGCAACTTTTTCGAATCCGGTCCGGTGTGGAAGAGCAGCTTCCCATCGCGCCAGGCATACCAGATCGGCATCGCGTGGGGTTTGCCGGCCGGGCCCGACGTGGCCACGACGGCGATGTGCGGCTCGGAGAGGAAGGCGTCGACTTCCCGGGGAGTGAGGGGCACGGTTCGCTCCGCTGAGTGGTGTCCCTTCCAGCGTCGCCGAGGCGGCGATGGGCCGCAACCGGCGGCGGTGCGGTTCGAACCCCTGGACCCAGGACACTACGGTCTGTTGCGCTCGGAACCTCGCCCGGCGTGACGCCGCTTTCCCGGGCTGGTTAAGAAGACGTAAGAGAACCGTATGAGACTTGAGCCATCCATAAAGCCTATGGTTCCATAGTCGATGATGGAGACAGGACCACCTGGAGGACAGGACCATGGCAGGCATCTTTTATGACCCGGCCTCGCGACGCCTCCACGCAGTGCACAGTGCGCCGGATTCCCGCTGGACCCTGGTAACCCACAACATCAACGCCAGCGCCCACCTCTGCCGCCGCATCATGAGCGAATGGCTCTCACCCGACGATATGGGACGGGTCGACTGGACGATCAGCCGAGAGCGCCTCTCGGCCTGAGTCGCGCTACCATCGATCCATGACCGACCCGGCCCTGGCCGACCGCCTTGCCGAGCTCGATTCGCGACCTGCGCCCTCGGTACTGCGCTTCGATCCTGGCCGGCAGTTTCGGGGGCGCCTGGCCTTCCTGCCCTCCGCCTACAACCCGCCCACGCTCGCCCATCTCCACCTCCTGGAAGCCGCCCTCGGCGTCGATGGCGTCGAGCACATCGCGGCCATGCTCACCACACGTAACGTCGCCAAGGACGTCTTCGGCGCCAGCTTGCCCGACCGCGTCGCCATGCTCCTGGCCCTGCACCAGGAGCGCACCGAGCTCGCGGTCCTGGCAGCGAACGCTGCCCGCATCGTCGACCAGGCCGCGGCCCTCTCCTCCGCGTTCCAAGGCGTGGAGATCGACGCGATCGTCGGCTTCGATACCCTCGAGCGCCTGTTCGATCCCCGTTACTACGGCGACATGGAGGGCGAGCTCGCGCCATTCTTCGAGCGCCACCGTGTGATCGCCACCAACCGCGGCACGCACGCGGTTCGCGATGTCGAGGCGTGGGTCCGGGCGCACGCGGGGCCCTTCGCCGGGCGCATCATCATCCGCGAGATCGCTGCCTACCCGGCCACCCTCTCCTCGACGCTCGTCCGCGAGCGGGTGGCTGTTGGCAGCGAGGATCTGCCCGTCACCCCGTCGGTCCGGCGCTACATCCTGGAGCGCGGCCTGTACCTGCCCGCGGCTAGGTGATTTTCGAGATATCCGGCCCGCCGCGAGTCGCGACGACGCCACGGGCTTCAAGTTCGGCCACCTCAGCTTCACTCAGGCCGAGCAGGCTCGCGAATACCTCTGCGGTGTCCTGGCCGAGGCTCGGCGGGGGCCCCTTGATGCCGGCCTCGCTGCGGGAGAGCCTCAGCGGCGTGTTCGCGATCGGGATGGTGCCGGCCGCAGGGTGTGTCACCTCCTGGATCATCCCCCGCGCCAGGACGTGCTCATCGCGCACTACATCGGCCACGGTGTTCACCGGGCCGCACGGGATGCCCGCATCGAGCAGTTCGGCGTACCACTCCGCGGTTGTCCGCTGCCGGAATGCCTGCGTGAGGATCGGTTCGAGCTGGGCGTGGTTCCTGGTTCGCTTCGGGCCCGTTTCGAAGCGCTCGTCGTCGATGATCTCCGGGATACCCAGGATGGCGCAGAGCAGGTTCCACTGGTTCTCTTCGCCGAACCCGAGCGCAATCACGATGTGGCCATCGGCCGTTGGGAATGCCTGGAACGGCGTGGCGCTCGGGTGGCGGGTCCCCAGCGGCCCCGGCACCTCGCCGGTGACGAAGTAGCGCATGATCGCGTTTTCCATCACCGTCACCTGCGTATCGAGCATGCTGATGTCGATAGCCTGGCCCTTTCCGCTGCGCTCCCGCTCGTGGAGCGCCGAGAGCACGCCAATGACGGCGAACATCCCCGCGGCGAGGTCCCCGTACGAGGCCCCGGGGCGCACGGGGTTGCCGCCCGGCTCGCCGGTGATGGACATCACGCCGCCCATCGCCTGCACCACAATGTCGAGCGCGGGCCGCTGGCTGTAGGGCCCGCTCTGCCCGAACCCGGAGACGCTGGCGAGGATGATGCGGGGGTTCCGCCGGGCCAGCACGTCGTACCCGATCCCGAGACGGTCGAGCGTCCCCGGGGTGAAGTTTTCCATCACCACGTCGGCGTGCTCGACCAGGCGCAGGAACAGCTCCCTTCCCTCCGGAGAGCGCAGATCGATGGCCACGCTCCGCTTTCCCCGGTTGATCGAGAAGAAGTACCCGCTCCACCCGTTCTGGTAGGGGCCCGTGGTCCGCGAGATATCTCCAAAGGGCGGGCGCTCGATTTTGATGACCTCGGCGCCGAGGTCGCACAGGATCATCGAGGCGAACGGGCCCGCGAGGACCCAGGTCAGGTCGAGAATGCGGACATCTTCCAGGGGACGGGACACGTGCTGCTCCGGCGAGAGAGAGGTGCTGCGGGCGCGGGGGCCAGATTGAATCATGGCCGCGTGACCGCGTGCGCGAAAGCCCGCGTGCTCGGCGGGGCTGCTTCGCAAGCTCGTGGTGCGGTAGCCTTCCGGAATTCCGCTGAGGGAGCAGCCCATGCCCGCCTGGTCCAATTGGTCCGGGAGCGTGACCGCCAGCCCGGTCAGCATCGAGACGCCAGCGACCGAAGAAGATCTGCGCGCCATCGTTCGCCGCGCTGCTAAAGAGGGCCGTGACGTCCGCGTGGTTGGCACCGGACACTCGTTCACGCCTGTCGCGGCAACCGACGGGATCCTCGTCTCTCTCGATGCCATGCAGGGCCTCATCGATGCCGACCGGGCGACTGGAATGGCAACCATCTGGGGCGGCACCAAGCTCCATCGCGCCACGCATCTGCTCTGGGAGCGGGGCCTGGGCCTGGCGAACCAGGGCGATGTCGATGTGCAGTCTGTTGCGGGAGCCATCGGCACGGGAACGCATGGCACCGGCCCGGCCTACGGCAACATCCCCAGCCGGGTCGCTGGCATGAGGCTGGTGACGGCTACTGGCGACATGCTCAACGTCACGCGGGACTCACACCCCGAGCTGCTGCGCGCTGCCCGCGTTTCGCTCGGCATGCTGGGCATCACGAGCCAGGTGACTATCGAGTGCCTCCCGCGCTACGCCCTGCACGAGCGTGTCTGGCAGTTGCCGATCGAACAGTGTCTCGATGAGCTCGCCGGCAACATCGCGACGAACGACCACTACGAGTTCTTCTGGTTCCCGCGGTCCGATGTGGCGGAGTCGAAGGCACTTAACCCGGTCCGCGATGAGCCCGTCCAGGAAGAGCCCCCACCGCTCGACGGTCCTGGCGAGCGCGTCGGCTGGAGCCATCGCATCTTCCCATCTGTCCGCGAGTTGCGCTTCAACGAGATGGAGTACTCCGTTCCCGCTGAAGCCGGCCCTGAATGCTTCCGCGCCGTGCGCGCCCGCATGCAGGATTCCCATGCGAAGGTCGCCTGGCCGGTTGAGTACCGCACCGTGGCTGCCGACGACGCCATGCTCAGTCCCGCCTATCGCCGAGAAACCGTGACGATCTCCATCCACCAGGATGCACAGCGACCGCACAGGGAGTTCTTTGCGGATATCGAGTCGATCTTCAGAGCCCATGAAGGACGCCCGCACTGGGGAAAGGTCCACACGCGGTCGCGAGAGGAGCTCCGGGCGCTCTACCCTGAGTGGGATGCCTTCGTTGGGCTCCGGCGAGAGCTCGACCCGCAGGGCCGCTTCCTGAACGAGTACCTCCGCGCGTTGTTCGCCTGAGCGGCTGCGGTCCAACCAGCGCTCCACAAAGGCCCACTTGTCCTTGTGCCTCGCCGGCCTCGCGGATAGGGTGTGCCCGTGTCAGACGTCGAAGAGCACCTTGAGCGCTGGCTCTCCGGGGGGGTCATCCCAGATGACGTTGCGGAACGCATACGCGCGTTCGAGAAACAACGTCCCGGCGGCCCCTCGCCCGCCGAGCGGCCCAGCGCAATGGAGGCCCTCCTCTACCTCGGCGTGATTGTGGTCTCAGTTGGGGTCTTCGCGCTGATCGAACAGCGCTGGCCCGACCTCGATTCCTGGGCGCGGATGATCGCCATCGGCGTGCCTACCCTGCTCGCGCTGATCCTGGGCGCAGGCCTGCATGGCAGCCGGGAGCCCGGGTTCGCGCGGGCGGGCCAACTGGCCTGGTTTGTCTCGGTCGGGTTGTTCGCGGGCACGGTTGCCGTTTTCCTCAACGAGTATCAGCCGGGGGGCATCGGCATCGAAGACGACCGCGAAGGTCTGCTGGCCATGACCGGGAGCGCCGCCCTCCTTGCCCTGGCCCTGTGGGTATTCAGTCCTGCCCACCCGCAGACAGTCGCACTGGGGGCCACCCTGTTCGCCCTTGGGCAGGGCGCCGGGAACTGGCCGGACGAGTTCAGCGAAGTGGTGGCAGGAATGCTTATCTTCGCCTTCGGCGTTGCCGGCCTCGCGCTCACCGAACTCGAGCACTTCACCCCGCGCTTCTCCGGCCGCCTGGTCTTCGCGACCCTGTGCGCCGTCGGCCCCTATGAGGCCGGGTTCACCGACAACGGCATGGTGTTTGAACTCCTCGTGTTCGCCGTTGGTGGCGGCCTGATTGCCCTCGGAGTGGCGCGAGCATCGTTCACGTTGCTTGCGGTGGGCGTCATCGCCAGCTTCGTCGGGCTCGTGACATTTATCTTCGAGCACTTCGAGGATCGGATCGGTGCGCCAGTCGCCCTGATGATCAGCGGCGGCGCGCTCATCGCCGGCGTCCTGGTACTCGCCAGGCTTCGCTCGGCGGAACACATCCGGAGGCTGCGATGAAGGCCCGCCTCTACGTCGCCGCGGTGCTGGCTGGCCTTGCCGCACTGGTTGTGACCGTCCTGGTGGTCCTGAACTACGGCCGGCACGATCCCTCGCCACCCTCGCTCCAGGACAACCCGAACCCGGCCATCCCCGGCCACATCGTTTACCTCGACGAAGACCAGTGCATCATCCGTATCGCGGCATCGGGCGAGGGACCGGAAGAAGAGCTTTACTGCCTCTCGCGGAATGAATACGTCTCGGGCCTTTACTACGTCGATCCCGGCAAGATCCTGTTCACCCGCGCTGACTACCCGAGTGTGCGCCTGTTCGAACTTGATATCGCGGCCCGGGCTGTCCGCGACCTCGGGGGGGCGCTTCCAGCCCCCACGAAACCCGTCGAGACCGGCCTCGTCTCCCCGGCCGGCGAAGAGGTATTCGGTGAGTACGATGGCCGCATCGTGTTGCTGAAGGACGGTACCCGGACGACGATCGCCGACTTCGACACGCGGGAGTACGGAGGGCCCACGCCGGTCACGTGGTCGCCAGATGGCTCGTGGATCCTGCTCCGGTACTGGGGGCGCTCCAACGAAACCGAGCTCTGGATCATCAGCAAGGATGGCCAGACCCGGGGCACGCTCACGGAAAACGCGAGCGGATCGCCCGTTTCCTGGCTCATCGACGGCGCCGGGACGTACCCGCCAGTACCCGAAGGCTACCAGCGCTGACCGCCTGGCGCTGGCTTGTCCGGCGCCGCCCGGGTCATATGAGCCGCCGAGGCTCCCGCTCTCCATGGCCAGGTGCCCTCGCCCGGGGCAAAGTCCCCGGGGCCGGCTGTCACAATTGCGCTCGCCATCTCCAGGGCGCGCCGGGCACCCTCCGGGTCGTGGACACGGAAGATGCGGGCGCCCTGCGCGAAGGCCAGCGCGGCCGCCACGTGGGTCTCGAGGTCGCGCTCGGCGGGCGGCCGGCCGTTGATGCTGCCAATGAAGTTCTTGCGTGAGTGCGCGAGCAAGATGGGCTGGCCATGCGTTTGCAGTTCGCCCAGGCGGCGCAGCACCTGGATGTCCTCGTCGTGGCTCTTCCCAAAGGCGATTCCCGGGTCGATGGCGATGTGCCGCCGGCCCAGGCCGGTGCGCGCGAGCTCGGCAAGGCTCGCCTCCATCCACGCCACCGTCTCCGCGACCACGTCTTCGTACACCGGAGGGCTATCCGGGCGGCGCTTGGGAACCGAATAGCTGTAGTTGAGCACGTAGCCTGCCCCGGCGCGGGATGCCTCCTGGGCAGCTGCGACGCCCAGGGTCAGGCCGCTGATGTCGTTGACGATTTCCGCCCCGGCATCGAGCGCTGCCCTTGCCACGGCGCCCTTGTACGTGTCGATCGAAACCACGTGGCCCTCGGCGGCGAGGCTGCTGACCGCGCGGCTGGCGAGCCGGGCCTCGACCTCCGCGTCCAGCACCGGCCGGTCGGCGCGGGCGCTCTCGGCGCCCACGTCGACAATGTCCGCGCCGGCTTCGCGCAGCGCCTCGGCGCGCGCCAGCGCGCGTTGGATGTCAGCGCCCACACCATCACCCGAGAACGAGTCGTCCGTCAGGTTCAGGATGCCCATGATGATCGGCCGTTCGAGCGGGAACACGCGGCTGCGCAGACGCCACTCGGCCACCGGTTCCAGGAACCGGCGCAGCGCCGGCGCATGGACCGAACCGAGGGCTTCGAGCTGGCCGGCAAGCAGGCTGAGCTCGGACCAGCTGGCGGCCACGCGAATGGCGGCCCCTGTGAGGTCGAGCCCGATGCCCACGGCGCTGGTGGCCACCTGCAACCGGTCGCGGTCGCCATCAAAGTGGGCGATGAACGGAGCGGCCGCATCCCCAGCAAGCTGCGCCGCACCCGGCGGAATAACCCGGAACGAGGGCGTCAACGGACAGCGCCCGCCAGTTCGTCGATCATGCGCCTCGCCTGCCAGAGGTGTTCGAGGTCGTGCTGGTACACCTCGCGGGCGATATCGAGGACGGTCAGGCGGCCGCGATAGGGGTGGATGCCGCCGCGCTGCCAGTCGCGTTCGTCGATATCCCAGAGCATGTAGGTGGTCCGCCGTCGGAGGTAGTGGAACTCTTCGAGGAGCTCTTCGATATCTTCCTCGCCGTAGTCCTCGCGGAAGGGGATGTCGTCCATGTCGACGTGGCGGATCTCTGGCTCCCGGGCACGGAGCATCAGCTCAAACTGCTGCTGGACTCCCTGCTCCACCTGCCTGACGTGGAAGGGGATGGCAAGAAGACACCAGCCCTCATCCGGGCCAGCCCCTTCGCGCAGCAGCTCCCGTTCCGGGATGCCGAAGAAGGCCCGATGCAGCTCTCCCGCAGCCTCGCCCAGGGCCTTCAACAGGAATGACGGGTCGCTGCCGGCCTGACGGACGTAACGCATGAAGGGAATTGTACGTCACCGCGCCAGCCCCGCCCCTGCGTGCCGCGAACACCCCTCAGGTGACAACCAGCGGCACGCCCTGCTTGCACAGCGGGCACTCTTCGGGGCTCCACGACGTGATCTCGAGCGAAATGCAGGCGTAGAACGGCACCCCGAAGTCGACCTTGCCACCGGTGCGATCGACGAGCACGCCGACTCCCACGACTTCCGCCCCGCGCTCGCGGACGGCCGCCAGCACTTCGCGGATGCTGCCGCCCGTGGTGAGCACGTCATCGACGACCAGGACGCGGTCGCCCGGCCCGATTTCGAACCCGCGCTTGAATTCGCGCTGGTCGGAGCCTTCGTCCTTCCGCTCGGCGATGATGCTGCGCAGCCCGAGGTGGCGGGCAGTCTCGTAGGCAAGGATGACCCCCCCGGTGGTCGGACCCGCCACGAGGTTGGCCTGGCCCCGGAATCGGTCGGCGATTCCCGCGCAGAGCTCGCCCGTGATATCGGGCCACTGCAGGATCCGGAACTTCTCGACGTAGATATCGCCGTGGCGGCCGCTGGCGAACTGGAAGTGGCCGCGGAGGATGGCCCCGCGCTGTTCGAGCAGTGCAACGTATGGGTCAGTCATCGCCGGCGAGCGTACCGCAGCCGGGGGCTCCGAAAAACGCGGGCCCCTCGCTGCGAGGGGCCCGTTGTTGTTCCGCCGCGCGGGTCAGTCTTCTCCCAGCCGCCTGGTGGTGAGCACCGGCTTCTGGTCGCTGAGCGAGCCACCCTCGTTCGGGGCCAGGCCGAACTTGTCCCGCGGCCAGTACGAGAGCATCGCCTTGCCGATGATCAGGTCCTTCGGCACCAGCCCGACCTGCGAGCTCCGGCTATCGAGGCTGTTGTCGCGGTTGTCGCCGAGCACGTAGTACTCGCCCTCGGGGATCAGGATCTTGGGCCGGGTGTCGTTCCACGGCGCGGTGATGTACGGCTCTTCGAGCAGCCTGTCGTTGATGTAGACCTTGCCGCCCACGATCTCCACCGTCTCCCCTGGCAGGCCGATGACGCGTTTGATGAGGTCCGTCTCAGGCTTGCGCGGGTCGCGTAGCACCACGATGTCGCCGCGTTCCGGCCCGTGGAACACGTTGCGCTTCGGGTCGTCGCCGGGGTCGACGAACGGGATGAACTTGCTCAGCTTCTCGACATCCACTTCCGAGTAGACCAGCTTGTTCACGATGAGGAACTGGCCATCCTCGAGCGTCGGGTACATCGAATTGCCATCGACCTTGAAGTTCTGGAAGCTGGCCCGCACCGACAGGAACACGAGCAGGGCAAGCAATCCGGTCTCGACTAGCTCGCGGATCCACGTCTTGGTCTTCGAGCCGTGGTGGACGGGGGCAGCCTCTCCCTCGCCGCCGAACTCCTCGGTTGCCCACGGCGGCGGAGCGAACCCGGCGCCGTCGGTCCCGAACGTCACGCGGTCATGAGCGAAGGCCTCTTCGACCTCCTGCTGGGGCGCCCAGCCCCCGTCGAATGACTCACTCGAACGCTGCGGCGCGAACCCGGTCATCCGGATGAATGACTGTGGTTCCGGCTCCTCGATCGAGTCTTCGACAATCCGGGAGGCATCCTGGCCGAACAGCGCGGCCAGCGCTTCCCGGGTTTCGCGGTCAGTCTCCGGGTCAGGGGTCTCCTCAGGGTCCGGCATCGAAGCGTGGCGTTCGAAGGCCCGGAGAATGACGTCCTCCTCACTATCCTCCGGGTCGAGCATGGCGGCGTTATCGTCGTAACCCGCGTTCTCGCGGTACGAGCCGGGCGTCTCCCACGCGGGTGGCGGATCGAACTCGGCCGCCATCCGGCTTTCGAGGCTCGCCGCCAGGTCGATCTCGTGGCTATCGCCGGGAGCGAACGCGGCCTCTTCCGCCTGCGCGGCGATGGCGCCCCACATGTCCTCCTCGGGTTGCTCCGCCGGCGCGGTCGGAGGCTGCCAGGTACTGCTGGCCGGCGTGAAGTGGGTTGCCGCAGGCTCGAACCGAACCGGCGCCGCGCTGTCCGGCTCGGCGCTCACGAAGTCGGCCCAGGGGTCGTCGTCAGCAGGGGCCTCGGCGGGCTCTTCCGCGACCGCGTCAACGGAGGCGACGGCCTCGACGGGCTCTTGCTCAGCGGCGGGCTGCTCCCACCAGGGCCTCTCTTCGGCGACGGTCTCTTCCGCGACGGCGTCGACGGATGCGACGGCGTCAACGGGCTCTGGCTCAGCGGCGGGCTGCTCCCACCAGGGCTTCACTTCGGCGACGGTCTCCTCCGTGACAGCATCGGCGGATGTGACGGCCTCAACGGCGGATGCGACCGCCTCGACGGGCTGTTCCCACCAGGGCTTCACTTCGGCGGCGGTCTGTTCCGCGACAGCATCGGCGGATGTGACGGCCTCATCGGCGGATGTGACCGCCTCGACGGGCTGTTCCCACCAGGGCTTCACTTCTGCGGCGGTCTCTTCCGCGACGGCATCGGCGGATGCGACCGCCTCGACGGGCTGTTCCTCAGCGGCGGGCTGTTCCCACCACGGCTTCACTTCGGCGACGGTCTCTTCCGCGACGGCATCGGCGGATGCGACGGCCTCGGCGGGTTCTTGCTCGGCGGCGGGCTGTTCCCACCACGGCCTCTCTTCGGTGGCGGGCACTTCCGCGACGGCATCGGCGGATGCGACGGCCTCGACGGGCTGTTCCCACCAGGGCCTCTCTTCGGCGACGGGCTCTTCCCCGACGGCATCGACGGAGGCGACGGCCTCAACGGGCTCTTGCTCAGCGGCGGGCTGTTCCCACCAGGGCTTTTCCTCCGCGACAGGCACTTCCGCGACGGCATCGGCGGAGGCGACGGCCTCGACGGGCTGTTCCTCGACGGCGGGCTGCTCCCACCATGGCTTCACTTCGGCGGCGGTCTCTTCCGCGACTGCATCGGCGGAGGCGACGGCCTCGGCGGGCTCTTGCTCAGCGGCGGGCTGTTCCCACCATGACTTTTCTTCGGCGGCGGTCACTTCCGCGACTGCATCGGCGGAGGCGACGGCCTCGGCGGGCTCTCGCTCAGCGGCGGGTTGCTCCCACCAGGGCTTCTCTTCGGCGGGGGGCTCTTCCGCGACAGCGTCAACGGATGCGACGGCCTCGAAGGGCCCTTCCTCAGCGGCGGGCTGCTCCCACCACGGCTTTTCTTCGGCGACGGGCTCTTGCTCAGCGGCGGGCTGTTCCCACCACGGCTTCTCCTCGGCGGTGGTCTCTTCCGCGACGGGCGGCTCTTCGACCACCGGCTCGCCCGGCGCGAAGGCATCGAGAGTCAGCTGCAGTGGCGGGAACGCCGTCGCTGGCTCCTCTTGCCGGGTTGCTGCGGCCTGTGCCACCGGCTCCTCGAAGGCGATCGGCTCCGGCGCCCACGCAAACTCCTCCTCGTCGGCTCCCAGCGAGGACGCGGTTACGCCGGCGATTGGGCCTTGCTCTTGCGGGACGCTCCGCTCGAAGGCAGTGACGAACTCGTGCAGGAGTGCGGCGGGTTCCGGCTCATCAATCTCGAGCCAGTCGCCCTCCTGTTCGTCCTCAGCCCGGGCTGCGAACGGCCACGGCGAGTCCGCATCGCGGGCAGCTTCGGCGGGCGACCCGAACGGCTCGTAGGCCGGCTCCGCCGCGGCCACCCGTTCGTCCGGTTCTTCATCGGCGAGCCATTCGCCCGCATCGGGCTGGACCGTCCGGATGTCGGTCTCGTTGTGGGGATCGAGCGGGGTGCCAGCCGGCAGTGGTGCACTGTCGAAGGTCTGCTGGTCCTCCTGCTTCTTTCGTCCGAACAGCCGGCCAAACATGCCGCCGCGCTTCTTCTCGCGACGCTCGTCTCCGTTCGCCTCCGCCGGGGGAGTGCCAAAGATCCCTGCCATCAGGTCTTCGCCGGCGTCCTGGCGCAGGCGATCGCCGCCGGCATCCAGCGGGGGTTCGTGCTCCCCCGCCGGGCGGTATTCCGCTTCATCAAGGTGCGCCGCGAGACCCGGGGCGGGGTCTTCCATCTCCATGTCATGCCGGTCCGTTTCGGGGCCGGCCGGGAAGCCTTCGCGGTCGAGCGCTGCCACGTCCGCGTCCTGGATGGCGGACTCATCAAGTTCCCAATCGAAGGGTTTGAGGAACTCTTCCGGGATCTCCCGGTCGTGCTCGTCATCTGCACGCTTCCTGGCCCATTCGCGCATCGCAGCGAGCCCTTCGTTCACCCCGGCTCCGTCGTCTTCATCGTCGTCGGGCCGGGTGCCGCGCTCGATCCCGAAGAATTCGTCCCAGCGGGTGGGTGGCGCTTCAGCGTCGCGCCCTGGCTCGGCGGGCTGCTCAGCGGTCCGCGAGAGCAGGACGATGGGTGGCGGTGCCGGCGGAGCGGGGATTTCGGCTGCCGGCGGAACGGGAT
>CAYUVT010000015.1:0-24127 GCA_964448165.1 uncultured Anaerolineaceae bacterium
GATCGATGCTCAACCGCCAACCCGCGATCCTCGACTTCTTCAGCACCCTGCTAGGGGCCACCGGTCAACCGCCAACAGCCGCCTACGCGTACCGCTCCTCGCGCCACGGGTCGCCGTAGATGTGGTAGCCGTACGTCTCCCAGAAGCCGGGCCGGTCGTGGTCCAGGAACTGGATGCCCCCCACCCACTTCGCGCTCTTCCAGAAGTACAGGTGCGGGATCACCATCCGCAACGGCCAGCCGTGCTCCTTCGTCAGCTCCTGGCCGTTGTGCGTCCGCGCGAACAACACGCCCTCGCGCATCAAGTCTTCGAGCGGCACGTTGGTCGTGTAGCCGCCGTAGCTGTGCAGCATCGCGTACTTCGCCTCGGGCTTCAGCTTGATCGCATCAAGCAGCGCCTTGAACGGCACGCCCTGCCACGTGTTGTCATACTTGCTCCACGTCGTCACGCAGTGGATGTCGCTCGTATCGGTGATGTCGCCGAGGGCGTTGAATTCTTCCCAGGTGAAGGTCTTCTCCTCCTCCACCAGCCCCCACACGTGGAACCGCCACGAATCGAGGTCGATGCGCGGGATGCTGCCGTAGTGGAGCACCGGCCAGCCGGTGGTCAGGTGCTGGCCCGGTGGAAGCCGGAGCTTCCCGTCGGGGCGCATCTCTTTCGTGCCCTGTGCTGTGATCATCCCAACTCTCCTGGCGCCATCCGTCCGCTATGGAAATCAGCGTAGCCGGTGCCATCGCACACCGACAAGGCATATTGCCTTACCGCAGCGCATCCCGCGGGTACACTGGGAGCAATGCAAGATGCCGACACCCGCCCGGCCACCGGCTCACGCCTCGCCATCCGCCCCCGCGATGGCTGGTTCCTCGCCCTCGCCGCGGCGATCGTCGGGCTCGACCAGCTCACGAAGTGGATCATCCGTGGGTGGCTCGAACGTGGCGAAGCCTACTCGCTGATCTGGCCGCTCAAGATCGTCCACGTGACCAACAGCGGCGCGGCCTTCGGCATGTTCCAGGGCGCCGGGCCGCTCCTTGTCATCACGAGCGTCGTCGGGATGGTCGCCATCCTGGTCTACCTCTTCAACCCTGGCTTCGCCCACCCGCTCATGCGGTTCGGGCTGGCTTTCATGCTCGGCGGCGCCGTCGGCAACCTCATCGACCGGGTTTCCGAAGGCCGAGTCGTCGATTTCGTCAAAGTTCCGAACTTCCCGGCGTTCAACGTGGCCGATTCGGCCATCACGATAGGTGTGATTCTCCTCATATGGGCACTCATGTTCGACACGACAGCGGAGCCGAAACCACAGAACTGATCGCCGCCGAAGCGGGCCGGCTCGACACCGTCCTCTCGCGGGCGCTGCCCGGGCCTTCGCGCGCCCGCGTCCAGCGCCTCATCGAAGCCGGCAACGTCCGCGTCAATGGCGAGGTGGTCCGCAAGTCGGCGACGGTCCAGGAAGGCGACCTCATTGAGTTCGAAGTCCCCGCGACAGAGCACGCGGTCGCCCCCTCCGGCCTCGACCTGCCCCTCCTCTACGACGACGCCGCGCTCTCCGCGATCAATAAGCCGCCGGGCCTCGCCGTCCACGGCGCCCCGGGCGATACGGGCCCGAGCGTCGCCGGCTGGTGGCTCGAACAGCTCGGCCCGGCCGCCGCCGGCTTCGATGTCGAACGACCCGGCATTGTCCACCGCCTCGACAAGGACACCTCGGGCGTCCTTCTCCTGGCGAAGACGCCGGCAGCCCAGGCGGCGCTCAGCCGCGCCTTCGAAGAGCGCACCACCCGCAAGACCTACCTGGCCATCGTCGAGGGCAAACCGCCCCAGCCGCGGGCGGTCGTGGACGCGCCGATCGACCGGCACCCGGGCGACCGCACGCGCATGGCGGTCACGCGGAACGGGCGGCCGTCGCGCACCGAATACGAGGTCATCGCCGCCGACAACGAGCGCGCGCTGCTGGAGGTCCACCCGGAGACCGGCCGGACGCACCAGATCCGCGTCCACCTCGCGGCCATCGGCTGCCCGGTCGCCAACGACGGCGTCTATGGGAGACGCGCCACCGACGGCCGCCAGCTCCTCCACGCCTACCGCATCCAGGTCCCCCACCCGAACGGCGGCACCCTCACGGTCACGGCACCCATCCCCGGGGACATGGCCGCGGCGATTCGCTCTATCGCCGGGGAACAGGTAGCCTCGCACTACTCCCAGCCTGTGCCGCCCACCCTCGAAGCGGCCGCCAGTTGAGCTTGCCCGTGACCGAATCCTCGCGCCCCGTCCGCACCCGCTACGCACCCAGCCCCACCGGCGACCCGCACGTCGGCAACATTCGCTCGGCCCTCTTCTCGTGGGCCTACGCCCGCGCGAAGGGGGGACAGTTCATCCTTCGGATCGAGGACACCGACCGTAACCGGCTTGTCGAAACATCGGTCGGCGCCATCATGGAGAGCCTGCGCTGGCTCGGCATCGATTGGGATGAGGGACCGGACATCGGTGGCCCGCACGCCCCCTACTTCCAGTCGCAGCGCCTCCCGCTCTACCGGAAGGCCGCCGAGACACTTATGGAGCGCGGCCGCGCCTACCGGTGCTTCTGCACTGCGGAGCGGCTCGACCAGATGCGCGCCGCCCAGGCCGCCGCCAGGCGCCCACCCGGGTACGACGGGCTCTGCAGGGGACTTTCGCGCGAGGAGTCCGACGCCCGCGCCGCCCACGAGCCTTATGTCATCCGGTTTGCCATGAACCGCGAAGGTCAGACCGTCCTTCACGACATCATCCGCGGCGAAGTGGTGTTCGAGAACAGCCTCCAGGACGACTTCGTGATGTTGAAGTCCGATGGCTACCCCACCTACCACCTCGCCCTCATCGTCGACGACACCGAGATGGAGATCAGCCACTGCATTCGCGGCGACGAATGGATTTCGAGCGCGCCCAAGCACATCCAGATTTACGAAGCGCTGGGCTGGGAACCGCCGCAATGGGCGCACCTCCCCCTCATTCTGGGCCCGGACCACAAGAAGCTCTCCAAGCGCAGCGGCGATACCGCCGTCCTGGACTACCGCGACAACGGCTACCTGCCCGAGGCGATGGTCAACTTCCTGGCTTTCCTCGGCTGGTCGCTCGACGACCATACGTCCATCCTGGGCGCCGACGAGTTGAAGCGGCACTTCGACCTTTCGCGCGTGGTACCCAACCCGGCCGTCTTCGATATCGAACGGTTGAACTTCCTCAACGGCCACTACATTCGCGCCATGGACGATGCGCGCTGGGAGGCAACCATCACGGAATGGTGTGAGCGGCAGCTCCCGGAGACGGTGAAGCGACCGATCGACCCGGCCATCGTGAAGTCGGTGGCGCCCCTCCTGAAGGAGCGGGTGAGCCGGCTCGACGAGATCGCGGGCCTGGTAGAGTTCCTCTTCGGCTACGAGGCCCCTGAGTACGAGCTCTCCACGCTCACCGAGCGGGTCGGCGGCGTGGAGGTCGCGCTGAAGGCGGTCGATGGCGCCCTCGTTGCCCTCGACGCAATCCCCGAGCAGGAATGGAACCGGGACGCGATCGAAGCAGCCATCCGCGGCATGGAGGCATCGATCGGGATGAAACTGCGCAAGTTTGTGCCCGCTCTCTACGTCGCAGAGATGGGCCGGGCTCAGGGCATCCCGCTCTTCGATTCGCTGGAGCTGCTGGGGCGCGAACGCACGCTCCAGCGGCTCCGCACCGCGCGCGCACGGCTCGATTGAGGCCGGCTCGGCTGGAGCGTTTCGGGCGCTGCGTGGTACGCTTGGGTTCCTGCTGGGGACTCGTCTAATGGTAGGACAGCAGATTCTGGATCTGTACGTGGGGGTTCGACTCCTCCGTCCCCAGCCAACGGTTTTGCGTCCGAAATCGAACGTCTAGTCCATGGAAGCGGGAGCCCGTGTGGCGATGGGCCTCGCACTTTGAGCGCTTCGCGGCGCTGGCCGGCCCAGTTGTTCGGCAATCGATTGCGCCCTGGGCCGTCACCCCTCGTGTCTTCCAGGTGAACTGCGGTTGGTAGCGTCCATCGCTGAACAGCCAGGCAGACTGCGCTAAGACGCGCAGCGGGGAGGGAGCTCGCCCGCCCGGTTTGGCCTGGGCAGCACGTATCTCGTCCGGGTTTTCAACGAGTGCTGCACAGATCCTTCTTTTTGTGACAAATATCACATGCGTGCCTCGATGCCCGGGAGTTAATCCTCGCCAACGGCCCGCGTGCCCAAGGCCTGGATCTCGACCCGGAGTGCGAACATGAGAATGCGCCGACGCTCCTTCCTGGCGCGGGCCGCTGCGCTTGGGGCAGCCTCCGCCCTCGCCGACCTGTCCGTCCTCGCCCCGAGACGTCTTGAAGCGACGGAACCCGTTTCGATCGGCGACCCGTTCCAGGTCTACCCCGACCGGGAGTGGGAGCGCACGTATCGCGACCTCTTCGCGGTCGATAGCACGTTTGTATTCACGTGCGCACCGAACGACACCCACGATTGCCTGTTGCGAGCGAGTGTCAAGAACGGCGTGATCGTCAATATCAATCCTACCTACGGATATGGCCGGGCCGAGGACCTGCATGGCAACCGCGCCTCCCACCGGTGGGATCCCCGCTGTTGCCAGAAGGGCCTTGCGCTGGCGCGCCGGTTCTACGGCGACCGCAGGGTGAAGGGCGCCATGGTACGGAAGGGGTTCAAGGACTGGGCCGACGCCGGCTTCCCCCGCGACCCCGTGACGGGTGCCGCGCAGATGGATACCACCCGCCGGGGCGAAGATGCCTGGTTGAAGGTCCCCTGGGATGAGGCGTTCGACCTCGCAGCGCGCGCGTACATCAACATCAGCAGGACCTACTCCGGACCGGAGGGAGCTGAGCGGTTGCGGCGGCAGGGATACGACCCGGACATGGTGACGACACTCGAGGAAGCCGGGACCCGAGTCGTGAAGATGCGCGGCGGGATGCCGCTCCTGGGCATCACCCGGATCTTTGGTTTCTACCGCTTTGCCAACATGCTGGCTCTGCTCGATGCCAACAATCGCGGGATCGGGGCCGACAAAGCCAAAGGTTCCCGGGCGTGGGACAACTACGCCTGGCATACCGACCTCCCGCCTGGCCACCCCATGGTCACGGGCCAGCAGACGATCGACCACGACTTGTTCGCGGCAGAGCATGCCGACCTCGTGGTGATGCTGGGGATGAACTGGATCTCCACGAAGATGCCGGATGGCCACTGGCTGACCGAAGCCCGCGCGAAGGGGACACGAGTCATCACGGTCAGCACCGACTACCAATCGACTTCTAACAAGGCCGACGAGGTCATTCTGATTCGTCCCGGGACGGACGCGGCGCTGGCCCTCGGGTGCGTTCAGTACATCCTTGCGAACGGCCTCGCCGATGCGGAACACCTCAAGCGGTTCACGGACCTCCCGCTGTTGGTTCGCATGGATACGAACAAGCTCCTGTCCGCACGCGACATCCGGCCGAATTACCGCCCCGCGGAGCTCGATAACTACATCGAACTCCTCGACGGCGGGCCGATGCCACTTCCCGCAAAGCAGGCTGTGCAGTATGTGCCGAAGCCCCTCAGGGAAGAGTGGGGGGACTTCGTCGTGTGGGACACCCGGAGCGCACAGCCCGTGATCGTCAGTCGCGACGACGTGGGCGACCGGTACGTTAGCCTGGGAGTCGATGCGGCGCTGTCCGGCTCATTCACCGTGCAGACGGTTGATGGGGCGGAGGTGCCGGTGCGTCCAGTGTTCGACCTGATTAAGAAGTACCTCGATGACAACTTCGACCTGCAAGCGACGTCCGAAATCACCTGGGCGCCGCAGGAGGCGATCGTGAGCCTCGCCGGACAGGTCGCCCGGCACCGCGGCAAGACACTTCTCGCACATGGCATGGGCCCGAACCAGTTCTTCAACGCCGACCTGAAAGACCGCGCGCTCCTGCTGCTGGCGGCGGTGACGGACAACATCGGTCATCTCGGAGGGAACGCAGGCTCCTATGCCGGGAACTACCGGGGATCAGTGTTCAACGGCATACCCCAGTGGGTCCTGGAGAATCCATTCGACCAGGAGATGAACCCCGACCTGCCAACGCGGACACGGCTGTTTTACAAGGCGGAGTCGGCCCACTACTTCAATTATGGCGATCGGCCGTTGCGCGTCGGGAACAAGAACTTCACAGGCTCCACCCACATGCCGACGCCCACGAAACTGATGCATTTTGGGAACTCGAACTCGATCCTTGGCAACGCGAAGTGGCATCACGATGTAGTCCACAACACTTTGCCGAAGATCGAGGCGATCTTCTGTCATGAGTGGTGGTGGACGGCGAGCTGCGAGTACGCCGACATCGTGTTCGGAGTCGACAGCTGGGCGGAGTTCCGCCAGCCCGACATCTCGGGGTCCTGCACGAACCCCTTCCTGCACGTCTTTCCCCAGAGCGCGATCGAACGCGTCCACGACACGCGAGGCGATGCTGAGGTGCTTGCCGGTATCGCCGGGCGCATCGGGGAAATCCTCGGTGACAAGCGCTTTGGAGACCACTGGAAGTTCGTGACAGAAGGGCGAATGGACGTCTACCTCCAGCGCATCCTCAACGCCAGTACCACAACCCGCGGGTACAAATTCGAGGACCTGCACGAGAAGGCGAAACAGGGTGTCCCTGCGCTGATGAACTTCCGGACATACCCGCGCCAGGGCGGCTGGGAGCAGCGCCAGGAAAGCAAGCCCTGGTACAACCGGACCGGGCGGCTCGAGTTCTATCGCGACGAAAACGAGTTCATCGAGCACGGCGAGAACCTGCCGGTATGGCGCGAGCCCGTGGACTCAACCTTCTACGAGCCAAACGCAATCCTCGCCAGGCCCCATCCATCGATCACACCCGCTGGCCCCGAACAGTACGGGCTGAGCAGGGCTGACCAGGCGGTCGAGACGCGCCAGGTGCGCAACGTCGTGATGCCGTGGTCTCAACTTAAGCTCACGAGGCATCCCCTGGCAGCGGACGACCCCGCCTACAAGTACATCTTCCTTACGCCGAAATACCGCCACGGCGCGCACACAACACCTACGGACCTCGACTGGATGGGGTATCTCTTCGGGCCGTTCGGCGATCTGCATCGCCACGACAAGCGTCAGCCGGCCGCGGGCGAGGGCTACGTCGAAATCCACCCGAAGGACGCGCGCGAACTGGGCATCGAGGATGGCGACTACATCTGGTTCGATGCCGATCCAAGCGATCGGCCGTACCGCGGGTGGAAGGAATCCGACCCGTACTACGAAGTCTCCCGTGGTCTCGCCCGGGCCCGCTACAACTCCGCGATGCAGCCCGGTGTCCTCCGCATGTGGTTCAACATGTTCGTTGCCACAAAGGGCTCGGTGCGTGGACAGAAGACGCGGCCAGACGGGCTGGCGAAGAACCCCGACACGAACTACCAGGCGTTTTTCCGCCAGGGCAGCCACCAGAGCGGCACACGGGCCTGGCTCCGGCCTACCCTCATGACCGACTCGCTCACCCGCAAACCGTACTTCGGTCAAACCATCGGCAAGGGGTTCGAGGGCGATGTGCATGGCGTGATCGGAGCGCCACGCGAATCTCTCGTGCGGGTCGAAAAGGCCGAGGACGGTGGCTACGGTGGCCAGCCACTCTGGCGTCCCGCTCGCCTCGGGCTGCGCGCGGGTTATGAATCCGAAGCGATGAAGCGTTTCCTCTCCGGCCAATTCCTGGCCGGACAGTGACGGCTGCGCGGGCGCAGCCACGGGAGGTACCAGCATGGCCGATGTTTACAACTGGCAACTCGGGAGAGGGATGTACTACCGGTACGAGGCCGCGCGGCCCAGGCGGCAGGTGGCATGGGTCTTCGACACGAACAAGTGCATCGCCTGCCAGACCTGCACCATCGCGTGTAAGCAGACCTGGACGTGGGGCCGCGGTCAGGAGCACATGCTCTGGAACAATGTCGAGACCAAGCCCTACGGATTCTTCCCGACGGGTTGGGATGTCCGGCTGCTGGAGCTCCTCGGCCCCGGTGCGTGGCGCGACAACGTGTACGAAGGCAAGACCGTCTTCGAGGCCGCTTCCCAGAACGAGCGCGTGCTGGGCTGGCAACCCGAGGCCGAGGATTGGGCGCATCCCAATGTCGGAGAGGATGAACCGGCCGGCGAGACCGACCGTGGAACGTATGTCGGTTCGATCCCGCACGAGGTCTGGTTCTACTACCTGGCGCGCATCTGCAACCACTGCACTTATCCGGCGTGCCTGGCGGCCTGCCCCCGCAACGCGATCTACAAACGGCCGGAGGATGGCATCGTCCTTGTCGACCAGTCACGCTGCCGGGGCTACCAGGAATGTGTCACTGCCTGCCCATATAAGAAGGTGATGTTCAATCCCGTGAGCGGCACCAGCGAGAAGTGCATCGCCTGCTTCCCGAAGATCGAGCAGGGGCTGCAGACGCAGTGCGTCACCTCCTGCATCGGCCGCATCCGCTTCGCCGGGTTCATCAGCCCACCCGACGAGGTAAACCCCGTCAACCCCATCGATTTCCTTGTGAAAGTGCGCAAGGTCGCCCTCCCGCTCTACCCGCAATCGGGCACCGAACCCAACGTCTATTATGTCCCGCCCATCCACGCCCCGCGGGCATTCTTGAAGCAGATGTTCGGGCCCGGAGTCGATGACGCCATCGAAGCCTACACCAACGCAAAAGACGACCCCGATTTGCTGGGCTTGCTCATGCTGATGGGGGCTACTGAACACATCATCCACGAGTTCAAAGTCGAAGGTGAAATCGCGCGAGCATTTGGCGAGGACGGTGCTGAACTCGTATCCGTCCCGCTTCGCGAACCCACCTTTATTCGCAAGTACTTCGATGAAGTCCGGGATGTGTACCTCCACAACATCACCTGAGCCAGCCACGGGCGTGACACCCATGGAGAGAGTGAGGAACCGATGACCGACGAGACGCGACGAGGAGGACAGGCAGGAACATCGTCCGAGGGTGCTCCAGGACGGTCGCCGATGAACCGCCGAACGTTCGCTCAGGCGACGGTCGGGGTGGCTGCCGTGGGCATTGCCGCGAGCCTCACGGGTTGGTCGGCGGCCCGCCACTACGACCACGGCGAGCGGGCGCCTTCGTACACCAGCCGGCGAGTAGCCGCCAGGCGCATTGCCGGCGAGATACCGATGGATCCCGGCGATCCCGCATGGCAGGGGCTTCCCCCGGTCGATGTCCCCCTCATACAGCAATACATGATCGAACCTCGCCTCGGCCCGGAGGGACTCATCACGAACATCGCGTTGCGGGCGATGCACAACGGGACGGACATCGGGTTCCAGGTTTCCTGGGAGGATCCGCGGAACGACGACATCGAGGCAGCGGCGCACTTCCGCGACTCTGTCGCAATCCAGCTCCCTGTGGATACCGGGAGACCGGTGCTCGCCGTCATGGGCCAGCCCGGCCGGGCGGTCCACATCCTCCACTGGCGCGCCAGCTGGCAACGCGCGATCGAATCCGGCAGCCACACGGTGCGTGACGCATTTCCCAACGCGGTGAGCGACCTGAGCCCGGAAGATGTCCTGGATGGCGCGCACGCCAGCGCGTACTACCCCGCCCTGTCAGCCGGAAATGCGATGGCTATCCGCGAACGCACGTCGCCCGTGGAAGAGCTTGTCGCCGAGGGTTACGGAACAATCACCACCCACAGCGAGCAGCGCGCCCGGGGACACGGCGTCCACTCCGGCGGCAGGTGGCAGGTGGTCGTTGCTCTCCCCCTCGCGGGTGGCACCAACAAGCCAACGCTCCGGCCGGGCGGGGAAACGCTGGTCGCCCTGGCGGTCTGGAACGGCGCCAAGGGCGACCGGGGAGCACGCAAGCAATTCGCCGACTGGACCACACTGGAGCTTGACGCATGAGTACCACGGCATCGCCCGGCGGTTTGGTTGGCGAACTGGCCGCATGGCGCGCCTCGCTCTGCCATGCACTGGCCCTCGCGTTTAGCTATCCCACAGCCAGCACGGTCGACGACCTCGCTGTTGAGCTCGAAGACCTGGCGGCTCATGCGTTGACTGACAGCGCGGGACTGACTGCAGCGGTGACCTCACTGCGCGATGCGCTCGCCGGATCGCCGCTCGAAGACCTCGCAGCGGTCCACAACCGTCTCTTCGCAGGCGAGGTTCCATGCTCCCCCTGCGAAACCGAGTACGAGTTCGATGCCTTCGCCAAGGCGCGCCAGCTCGCCGACATCGCCGGGTTCTACCGCGCATTTGGCCTGAAGACCGCTGCTGCTGAGGCTGCGCCGGCAGACTTCATCGCAACTGAGCTCGAGTTTTGCGCCCACCTGCTGGTGAAGGAAGCCTGGGCCGCAAGCAATGGTTGGGACGACCGCGCACGCGTGGCGCGCGAGGCTCACAAGTCGTTCGTCGAAGACCACCTCGGCCGCTGGGTGCCAACCTTTTGCCGGGCGCTCGTCTCCTCTGAGGATGTCGACGCCTTCTTCGGTGCCGCCGCCTGCCTCTGTGACGGGGTGGTCGCCCGTGAGATCGCGAACACCGGTGCGAGGCCCCGGCCAGCGGCACCGCGCCACCGGCCGCCGGACCAGGCCGACACGTTCACGTGTCCCTTTGCCACTGCATCCGCCGGAAACGAGGAGGACGAGCCATGAACAGCCCCGACAGAGAACGAGCAGAGGAATATCGCCCTCTTTCTTCGGCCGAAGTGTTCGATGACAACTGGGAGCAACGCGCGCGTAAGGCGCTCGCCCCAACCGGCTGGGATTCCGACCTGGCCATCCGGGTAGCTCGCGACGCCCTGCGCGTGATCTCCGGCGAGATGACCGAGGACGAGTTCCACGCGCGCCACCGCGATGGCTACCTCCGCGAGTTCGGTGTCGATGATCGGCCCCGGGAGGATCAGCAGGGGGCGGCCGCCGAGCCGAGCGCTCTCGATTCGGGCAGCCTGCCTCCCGGGCGCCTCACGCCCTCAGCCGGACATGGCGCCGGTCACCATGCGCCCCCCGATGCCCCTGAACACGCTGGTATGTCGCGGCGGTCGGCGATCGCCCTCGCAGGCGGAGGCCTGGCTGCCCTCTTGCTCGGCGACCTCTTGACCAGCCCCGCCGGCGCCGCGAACGGCACGTCAGACGGTCCGGCAGGGGCGTCGCCGGGCGGCAGGTCTCCGGAGTCCGCCGCATCCTCCGACGATGGAAGCCACAAGACGGGTGTCCGTATGGGCATGGTGATGGACCTGGAAAAGTGCACCGGCTGCCTCCAGTGTGTGGCTGTCTGCAAGCGGGAGCACGCGCTGCCCGACGGCGTCTTCTGGATCTATGTGATGGCATTCAAAGAGCCCGACTTGCCAAACACCCACCTCCTGGTGCGCACCTGCCAGCACTGCTCCAACGCCCCCTGCGTCAAGGTGTGCCCAACCGGCGCCCGGCACCGCAGGGACGATGGCCTGGTGCTTACGAACTACGAAGTGTGCTTCGGCTGCCGCTACTGCCAGGTGGCGTGCCCCTACGGAGTCAATTACTTCGGCTGGTCGGAATCCGATACGAAGTTCACCGGCGAGCGAAGGGATGCCCGCGGTGTCATGGTCGATGGGGCGCCCCCGAGGGGCGTTATGGGCAAATGTGTCTTCGATCCCTTGCGGCAGGACGATGCCAGGGAACGCGGCACCACCCACTGCGAGCTGGCCTGCCCCGAGGGGGTCATTCATTTCGGCGACCTGAACGACCCCGAGAGTGAGCCGAATCGCTACCTTCGCCAGCGGCTCGAAGAAAGTGGCGGGAAACTCTCAACTTTCCGATTACTGGATGACCTCGGCACCAGGCCAAACGTCATTTACATCGGCCACCAGCCCTCGCGGCGTGCCGTGCCCGCGGAAAATCCGTCGCGTTACGAAGACTGGGGATTCGTCGAGGAGCGGCGGATCGTACTGGAAGGTCCTGAACCCTGGTTCAAACGGGTATTCGGGAGGTAGGAACATGACAGGAGAACAGCGAACTGAGGCCATCTTGCGCCCCTTGTTGGGGCGGCCATCACGCCGGTATTGGGTCGCGCTGGCGCTCGCGTTGGCCGGGCTGGCGTGGTACGCCCAGGCGTGGGCGTTCCAGCTGCAGCACGGCATGATCGTCCTCGGCATCGGGGACTGGGGGACCGGCGGCGGCATCCCCTGGGGGCTCTACGTCGGCTCCTTTATCTGGTGGGTTGGGATCGCCCACGGCGGGATCATCGTGTCGGCGGCAGTCCGCCTCTTCAACCTCTCCACCTACCGCCCTATCGCGCGGCTCGCCGAGTTGCTCACGCTCATCGCGCTCTCGGTTGCGGCCCTGTATATCGTTGTCCACCTGGGCCGCCCCGACCGGGTTGTCACCAGCATGCTGCCCGCCTGGCCGAAGACCATTAATACCTCTCCCCTGGCATGGGACGTCACAGTCATCACGCTCTACTTTGTCCTCACGGCGACGTACCTCATGCTGACCATTCGCGAAGACCTGCACGCCGTGCGCGCCCGGCTGCCCCGGCTCTTGAGCCCGGTCTACGGCGTCCTTCTCATCGGCTACCGGCCCGAAGAGCAGCCAAAGGTTGAGCGGATGGCCTGGTGGCTCGCACTCGCGGTGATTATTCTGGCGCCGCTGTTCCTCCACGGGGGTGTCATCCCCTGGCTGTTCGCCCTTCTTCCTGGCCAACCGGGTTGGTTTGGCGCCGCGCAGGGCCCACAGTTCCTCACCATCGCACTCAGCTCAGCGCTCGGCTCGGTCATCGTCCTCTCCTACATCTTCCGCCGAGTCTATGGTTGGGAGGACCTGCTCACCGATGACGTCTTCTCTGGCCTTTCCCGCTGGCTCGCCTTGTTCGCACTGCTGTTCCTCTGGCTCCAGTTGCAGCGGATCATCACCGGCATCAGCATCGCACCCGAATCGATATCGCATGCAACCCAGGCCACCGTGGAAGAGCCCCTCTACTGGCTGGCGCTTGGCATGGTAGCGGTCGCGCTGGCCTACTTTGGCCTGCAGATGCTCATCCCGGCGTGGTTCAGCGTTGAGCGAACCGTCATCGCAGCTTCGCTTCCCGTCCTTGCCACCCTCGTCGAAAAGTTTCTCTTCGTCGTCGAGGGACTGATGCACCCGGTGTTCACCCTCTACCGGGGTGTCCCAGGCTATTACACGCCCTCCTGGATCGAGTTGTCGTCACTGGTCGGCGCAGTTTCGCTGGTCGCCCTGTTCTTCCTCATTGTCAGCAGGGTTGTTCCCCTGGTGGAGGTCGAAATCCATGAACATTGAACCAGGCACCATCCTCATCTTCGGGGTCGTGATGATGCCCGTGTACCTCATGCTCGTTGGATGGTTCGCCGGCGAACCTCGCGAGCTTCGGACTCCCTTACTCGGAGTAGGCATCCTGGCGACGGTGACCGTGGGACTCTGGGCCGGCCTGGCGGTGTTGGGAGCTATCCTGGGCCTGCTATTCTTCTGAGGCGCGGACATGCGTTGGCTGCACTCAGCTGCTGCATCGAGCGAGCTGCAATCGATCCGGTTCCTGCCCGGGCCGGAGCGACTCAATGGTCCGCCACACAGACCCTGGACCCGCACCGCGATGCGCCCGGCCCTGTTCCATTGACGCACCGCCACATCCCCGCCCACTGTGGTGAGCGCAGGCACTACCGACAACCCTTGCAGGGGTGAGGCTCGGGATGCCCGGTGGAACACCGGGCGTACCAACGAATCGGGCGCGCGACACCACTCCTTGCACACGGGGAGTCCTGTCTGGATGCTTGGCCACCGGGTTGTCGACTACTGCCTGACACACTGCCGCCTCCATAGAGTCCCGGTTCGTGTGAGCAACGTGGCTGCCCTGGCACTCGTGGGGCTCATCCTTGCTCTCGGTGCGGTGACCTACTTCCAACACACGACAGACGATCGCCTGACCGCGCAGGCCCTTGAAGCACAGCGGATGGCCGGGCTGTACCGGCAGGCGAGCGAAGCCGCCGAACGGGGCGAACTGCTCATCTCTCTCGGGCTCGCCGACCCGGATTCGGGGGCGCTCGAAAAGCAGGCACGGGTCCACGCCGAGTTCAATTCGATGCTGGCCGCCATCGCAGCATCCCCCGACCCGGCAGACCGGGAATTCGGAGTATGGGCCGAGCGCTATATCGCACCGATCCTGGGTCTGTTCGCCAGGTTGCGCGAGGAGCCGGCTCCACCCATCGAAGAGCTCGCCGCCCGGTATGCAACGACGTACGGAGCCCTCTATGCGTCGGTTGCATCGGGCGAATTCGGTGACGCGGCCCTCGCGTCCCAGCTTGTCGACCCGGACGCTGCCGGCGGCAACCCTTCCCTCCTCGCCAATCCGGTGACGGTGGTGATGCGCTACATGGCCCAGGAGAAGGAGCGCGCCGCGAGCGAGGCCCTTCGCACGCGTGAAAGGGAGGAATCTTTCGCGCTCGGCATCTCGCTGGCGCTCTACGGGTCTGGACTGGTGCTGATCGCGGTCCTGCTCGCGGTGACCCTCGGGTTCGGGCGACGAGAGGCGCGCACGGCGGCCGAGAATGACCAGCTCCGGCGGCTGAGCACCACCGACCCGGTCACCCTCCTGGGGAATCGCCGCGCATTCGAAGAAGCCCTGCAACGACTGAGCAGTGGTCGCCTGGTTGCCCCGGTCTCCCTGATCATGCTCGACCTCGACGAGTTCAAGGCGGTGAACGACACCTTCGGCCACGCACGTGGCGACCGTCTGCTCTCGCGCTTTGCAGCCATGCTGAGCGAGATGGCGCCCCCCGGGGCCGGTCGCTTCCGGATTGGCGGCGACGAGTTTGCGATTATCGCTCACGGGATGGAGGCGGCCGCCGCCACCGGTCTCGCCGAGCGCATCCGAAGTGCCGCCGCCGAGACGTTGCAGGAAGGCGTCACCGTGAGCGCCGGGGTAACCTCGCTCGACCCGGCAAACCCCGACACTGTGCTCCTCATGGAACAGGGAGACGCGGCACTGTACGAAGCCAAGCTCCGCGGCCGGAATGTGGTGGTGCGCTACGAGGCGCACACGGCCAGCGGGGGTAACCCCCTGTTTCCCGAGGCCAAGCGCCGGGCGCTGCGCCGGCTCCTCCAGGAGGGGCGGGCCGAGGCCGTCTTCCAGCCAATCTGGGCGCTCGACGGCACGACGCTCCTCGGCCACGAAGGACTCACGAGGCTGCATCCCGACTACGGAATTTTCGGACCTGAACAGGCGTTCGAACTCGCGGAGCATATGGGCCACGCGGCCGACCTGGACCGCCTCTTCCGGCGGACCGTCCTTGCCGCCGCCAGGTCGCTTCCACCCGATGCGACGCTCTTCCTCAATCTCTCTCCCTACTCGCTCACCCACCACCACTTCTCGCCTGAAGGCCTGGCGTGTGAGATCGCGGCGCTCGGCATCGACCCCTCGCACGTGGTCCTCGAAATCACCGAACGCTCCCAGGTGCCCCACGAGGTGGTCGCCAGCTCGATCTCCGGCCTCCGCGACCACGGCTTCCGGGTCGCCCTCGACGATGTGGGCTCGGGCAACAACGGGCTCCATCTCCTCCGGCGCGCTCCCGTGGACTTCATCAAGGTCGATCGGAGCGTCACCCTTGCGGCAGCCGATGGAGGCCGGGACCGGGGCGCGTTGATGGCAATCCTGGCCTTCGCTTCCGAATCAGGAACGGCGGTTATCGCTGAAGGCATCGAGGATGCCGCCATGCTCGAGCTGGTGCGCCACGTCTCGACCTCCATCGTGTTGCGGGGGAATCCCGGCCTCATCCATGGCGTCCAGGGCTTTCTCCTTGGCTGTCCCTTGCCGCCTGAACAAGCCCTCCGCCCCGTCCCCCGCTCGCCTGGCGAACTCGCCGCCTGAATCCCGGTCCGGTTAAGAGCGACCCCGACGGCCACTCTGGGCGGGCCCTCTGGCCGTTGGCGCACTACCGCAACTTCCTGATCCTGTACCCGGGGCGCTCGCCTCAACACGCCACAGGGGTAAACGCCATGGCCGTCTACAAGCTCACCGGCTATCCGAAGCATCTCCAGGTCGCCTCCGGTCCGCCCATCACCGTCCGCCCCATGACTCGCGACGACGGCCCTGCACTTCTCGCGTTCTTCCGGCGCATCCCCGATGACGAGCGCTACTTCTTGAAGGACGATGTCGCCTCCGAATCCGTGATCGACGGCTGGACGCAGCACCTCGACTACGACCGTGCTCTCCCGCTTCTCGCCTTCGATGGCGACCGGATCTGCGCCGATGCCGTGCTCATCCGCCACCGCGGCGACGCGCGAAACCACTACGCGGAAATCCGCGTGGTGGTTGACCCGGAATATCGCGAGCGCGGCCTCGGCACCGCCCTCATGAAAGAGCTGATAGACATCGCGTGGGATGCCGAGCTCGAATCGGTCCAGGCGGAATTCGTGCGTGACGTGCAGGAAGATGCCCTCGAAGCGGTGAAGGCCCTGGGCGGCGTCGAGGTCGGCTCGCTCAAGGACGCCTACCGCGACCGCAACGGAACTTCCCACGACATGGTCATCCTGCGTGTCCCGCTCGGCCGCTACTGGCAGTGGACCCGCTTCTAACCTTCGTAGTAGCCACCGTAGCCGGGGCGATTTCGTTGAAATCGCCCACATAACTCTCGCCCGTCCGAACGGTCCGCGGGCATCGGACCATCCGGGCCTTTGCGCGGAACGGCACCGGGTGGCATCGTCCCGCCCGTACGGCAGAAACTGGTCTCAAACGGACAGGCAGGAGTCAATGACGCAAGCTGAAACCATCGCGCGCCCCGATCCGGCGCGCACCGAACACTTCGACGTCCTCATTGTCGGCGCGGGAATCTCCGGCGTCGGCGCCGCCTACCATCTCACCCATCAGCGCCCCGGCACCACCTTCGTGGTGCTCGAGGCCCAGGAAACCTTCGGCGGTACCTGGTGGACCCACAAGTACCCGGGGATCCGTTCCGACAGCGACCTTTACACCTTCGGCTACCGCTTCAAACCGTGGACTGGCACGCCCATCGCGACCGCAGAGGAGATCCTCAAGTACATGGGCGAGGTCATCGAGGAGAACGACCTCGGACGCCATATCCGCTACGGTCACCGAATCGACCGCGCCACCTGGTCCAGCCAGGACAAGCTCTGGACGATCGAGGCGACGCAGACGGGTACGGGCGAGGCCCGGCGGTTCACCACCAACTTCCTCTGGATGTGCCAGGGCTATTACCGCCACTCCGAGGGCTACACACCCGAGTGGCCCGGCATGGACCGCTTCCAGGGCCAGATCGTCCATCCGCAGACGTGGCCGCAGGACATCGACCTCGCCGGCAAGAACGTCGTCGTGATCGGCTCCGGGGCCACCGCCGCCACGCTCATCCCGGCGATCGCCAACGAGTGCGGCCATGTGACCATGCTCCAGCGCTCGCCCACCTACTTCATCCCCGGGCGCAACGCCAACGACCTCGCGGATACGCTCCGCGAACTCCAGGTCGATGAGTCCTGGATCCACGAGATCGTCCGCCGGAAGATCCTGTTCGATCAGGCGAAGTTCACGCAGCGCTCGTTCGAAGAGCCGGAAGTGGTGAAGCGCGAACTTATCGGCATGGTACGCGCCTATCTCGGCCCGGATTTCGACGTCGAAACGCACTTCACCCCGCGCTACCGTCCATGGCGCCAGCGCATTGCCTTTGTGCCCGATGGCGATATCTTCCGGGGCATTCGCGCGGGGAAGGCCTCCGTCGTCACCGACGAAATCGAGCGCTTCACCGAGCGCGGCATCCTCCTCAAGTCCGGCGAGGAACTCCAGGCCGACATCATCGTCACCGCCACGGGCTTCAACATGAACGTCCTCGGCGACATCGACTTCACCATCGATGGCAGGCCGCTCGTCTTCTCCGACACGGTGACCTACCGGGGCATGATGTTCACCGGCCTCCCGAACCTGGTCTGGGTGTTCGGCTATTTCCGCGCGAGCTGGACCCTCCGGGCCGACCTGGTCGCCGACTTCGTCTGCCGTCTGCTCGCGCACATGGAGAAGCGCGGCGCGAAGCAGGTCGAAGTCGCACTCCGCCCTGAGGACCGCGACATGGAGCTCCTGCCGTGGATCGATGAAGAGAACTTCAACCCGGGCTACCTGATGCGCGCCATGCACCTCCTCCCGAAGCGCGGCAGCAAACGCGAATGGCAACATACCCAGGACTACTGGCGCGAAAAGGATGAGCTCCCGGCCATCGACCTCGAGGGCCCTGAGTTCGTGTACAGCTAGCCTGGAAGGCGGGCGGCGAGCGGCCGCCCGGGCTCCCGGCGCTGCAATGGACGGTCACGCTGGCCCCCATGAAGGGGCCGGCTGGCCCTCCTGATCGCGCAAACCTGCTGGTAGCGTGGCGGCAAAGGAGTATCGCCATGCGTATCGTCGTCACCTCCGATGGCAGCCCACTTGCCGAACGCGCCATCGCCGCCCTCGCGCCATGGATCCGTGCCTGGAACGCTGAGACGTGGCTGCTCTCCGTGGTCGACCCGCGAGAGTCGCACGACGTGCTCTCGGAACCGGGCCGGCCGGCCGCGCCCGCCAAGGGCCTGGCCACCGCGCCCTCGCTCGGCGGCGCCCAAATTGCCCCGGCTCCCACGGTCTCGGTAAGCCGCGGCCAGTCCCTTGATGCCGCACGGACAGAGACGGAAGATGCGCTGCGCGACCTGGCCGCGCGCTACCTCAAAGGCATCGATGTGAAGGTGCGCGCCGCCTTCGGCGAGAACGCCGCCGAAGCCATCGCCCGGTTCGTCAGCGAAGAGAAGCCCGATTTCGTGGCCCTCAGCACGCACGGCCGGTCGGGCCTGGGCCAGGCATTGCTCGGGAGCACCGCCAGCGCCGTCGTCCGTCATTCGAAGGTGCCGGTGATCGTCGTCGGTCCGGACGTCGAAATGACCGGGTAGGAACGCGGCTCAACCCTGCGGCCGACCCATCAGCCAGCGATTCCACGGCAGGCGGAATACCGCCACCACCACAGCCAGCCCCACAGCCTGCAGGAGCAGGCTCCACCAGTCGGTGAAGGTGCCTGCGAGCAGTTCGCGCGCGCTCGTGGCTGCACTCGCGCCCACCCACACCCAGAGCAGATCGGTAACCAGGTGGGCCAGCCCGTAGCCCACCGCCAGCGGCGCGGCGGGGATGCGCCCCGCTCCCGCCGCGATGAACAGCGCGTTGCTCGGGAACGGCCCGGCCGTGTATGCCGCGGCGAACAACACCGACCGTCGCCGCTTTCCCCGGCTATGCCGCTCGAACCATGCCCCAAGCGCCTCGGCGTTCTTCCGGGAGGCTTCAGGAAGCGCCGGGGCTGCCCGGCGCGTCAGCCCGGCGAGCACGAACCGCCCCGCGGCCCCCGCTATCGCCCCGCCGATCGCCAGTGGCACCAGCGGTACGCCCGTGCCCACCCGGAAGGCGGTGAGCACCGCCCACATCGGCGGCATGAACGCCGGGACGATGCTGATCGCGAACGCGGTTCCCCACGCCACCAGCAACCAGAGCAGGGTTGTCACTGGCGCAGTCTGCCACGCCCGCCCGGCTCCGGTGCGCGAGGGCCTACGCGTCCCGCCAGACCGGGTCGCGCTTTTCGAACCAGGCCTGCCGCGCCTCGCGTGCATCCCCGGTCTGGCTCGCCAGGGCCTGGTTCCGGTTCTCGAGCTTCAGGGCCGTCTCCAGCGGAATGCCGTTCAGGGTTTCGTTCAGTACCTGCTTGGTGAGGCGGAGTCCCAGCGGGCTCGCCTTCCGCACCATTCCCTGTGCAATCGCCATCGCCGCTGGCAACAACTCTTCCTGCGAAACCACCTTCGTGATCAGACGCATCTCGCGCGCCTCGGCGGCTTCCACGATCCGCCCCGAATACAGCATGTCGGCGGCGTACGCCGGCCCCACGATTCTGGGGAGGAAGTACGACGAACCGACATCAGCGCCGCCGAGGCCCAGGTTCAGGTACGAACAGGCGAAGCGCGCCTGCTCCGTCCCGATGCGCATGTCGCACGCGATGGCGATCGAAAGCCCACCCCCGGTCGCCGCACCATTCACGGCGGCGATCAGGGGCTGCGGGCAGCTCCGCATCTTCACCATCAGGTCGGCGATGTCCTCCTGGAAGGTCATCAGGTCCTGCACCGGGCCAACCCCTGGCTGCCAGGCCCCCTGCTGGCCCGAAGCCTTCAGGTCGAGTCCCGCGCAGAAGCCCCGGCCGGCACCGGTGATTACGATGACACGGGTCTCAAAGTCACGGTGGCGTCCGTCGAAGAAGCTTCGGAGCGCGCGCAACATGCCGTGATCGATCGCGTTCAGCCGCTCGGGCCGGTTCAGGGTGAGGACGCCGATCGGTCCGCGATGTTCAAAGAGAATTGGTTCGTCCATGGGCGGATTGTGAGGCTGCGCCAGGCGCGTTGTCGATGCGCGAGTCACCGTTCCGAAAGCACTCGCGTGCCTGCGAGCCGGTCATGCCAGCCGCGGTTTTCGGCATCGAAGAACATCTTCCCGGGCACAGCGAGAGCTGCCAGTTCCAACCCCAGGAAGAGCCACGACCATGCCGAATCGACGGTCGCCCCCCAAAGGACGAAGGCGGCGAACGATGGCAGCCAGGCTGCGCCCCAGCGGAGCGATGCCCGGGCCAGTCCGGGCGGCCCACCGCCGGGCCCAACCACGGTAAGGCCCAGGCGCTTCTTGGCGAAGTGCCGTCCCGTCCGCGCCGTGGCTGGCACTTCGATAACCCAGAGTGCGGCGATGACCGCGAAGAGCGTCGCCCAGCTTGCCGCCGGGTGCATTTGATCGGTCAGCGCGCCAGCGCCGACCGCCTGCTCAGGACGCTCCTCGACAAGTCCCAGTGCGGCAGCTACGGCGAAACCCACGGCATTGACCACGAAAAACACCACTGCCCACGCGACGGCGTCAATGACCCTCGCGGTCGCACGCTCCATCGGTTCAGCGAGCCGCGGTTCCGCGGTCTTCAGCCCCTCAAGCCGGCGCAAGATCTCTGCGGCGCGGTCTGCCGCGGGATGCCCCTGTGGTGGCCCAATCGCTCCACCGCCCATACGCTCACGGTAACATCCGCGTCAACACCCGCCATGGACGAGCCAGCTTCCCTCGAACGCGCCTACCGCGATGCAGTCTACGAGGTTGACCTCTCCACCGGGCCCGTAACGCTCCGGATCGGCCATCCTCCGCCGCAAGGCGTGCCGTGTCCGCTCGCCATCATCACCGCGTGGAACCCGGGCACAGCCAGGCCGGGCGAAGCGGAAAACCAGCGCGCCAACCGGCGTCTCGAAGCCGAGATCGCCCGCCGTGGCCTGGCATGGTTCCCCGCCCGGGGGCGTGATGCTACCGCCAGCCATGTCGAGCCATCCTTCGCCATCCCCGGCATCCACCTGGAAGGTGCACTCGCGCTCGCCCGGGAGTTCCGCCAGGCCGCCATCGTCTATGTCAACGAAGGGCGCGTGAGCCTCGCCTGGTGCTGACGCCCGTCCCCAACCGCGTAGAATCCCGCCCACTCCCACCTTCGAGGTGTCTCCCGTGCCCACGCCCGCCCGCGTTGTCATCGTCCCCCAGGAGCCCGGCGCCCCCCTTACCGTCGAGTCGCTGCAACTCCCCGACCCCGGCCCCTACGAAGTCGTCGTGAAGCAATTCGCCAGCGGTGTCTGTCATTCGCAGCTCCACCAGATTCACCGGCCACGCACCGCGCCAGTCATCCTCGGCCACGAATCGACGGGCGTCGTACTCGCGAAGGGCCGCGAGGTTCGACATGTGAAAGAGGGCGATGAGGTGATGGTGACCTGGGTCCCCCGCGATGGTGAGCACGCCACGCGCCGCCCCGGCCAGGTTGCCCTGTCGCTCCCGGGCGGCATCCAGACCGGGCCCACCTCCGTGTTCACCTGGGCCGACACGACCATCGCCGACGAGCAATACGTGGTGAAGATGCCCGCCGGCCAGAAGAAGGACGTGACAGCAATCATCGGCTGCGCCGTGATGACCGGGGCCGGCGCCGTCTACCACACCGCGGGTGTCAAGAAGGGCCAGAGCGTCGCCGTCTTCGGCGTCGGGGGGGTCGGCCTCTCGGCCATCGCCGCCGCCCGGGTGGTCGAGGCCGACCCCATCATCGCGGTGGACCTCGACGATGCGAAGCTCGACTTCGCGAAACGCTTCGGCGCTACCCACGGCATCAACGCCAGCACAGTCGACCCTGTCCAGGCCATCCGCGACCTCACCACCCGCGTCGACGCTTCCGGAGCGGCCATCATGGGGGTCGATTTCGCCTTCGACTGCATCGGAGTGCGAAAGACGATGGAGCAGATTCTGCCCGCTGCCCGCTCCGGCATCCTCGGGCGGGCCACCGGCGGTACCGCTGTCCTCGTCGGCGTCCCCACCACCCCCGTCGAGATCGACGCACGCGACCTGCTGATCAACGAGAAGAAGTACATCGGCAGCATCGGCGGCAGTTGCCGCCCGGACCGCGACTTCCCGATGTTCCTGCGCTGGTATGCCGAGGGCGACCTTGACCTCGACGCGCTCGTGACCACCCGGTACCGCATCGACCAGATCAACGAGGCTTGCGAGGCCCTCGAGAAGGGCCGCATCGCCGGCCGCGCCATCCTCGAGTTCTGACCGGGCGCTACCCCAGCGGTTCGAGCCCCAGGTCCGGGTTCTGCTTCCGGCAGTAGTCCTCTTCCCACGACGAGGGGAAGATGGCCACCAGGTCGCCGTGCCGGTCGCGGACTCGCATCGATGAGCGCGGCCACTGCACCTGGCCCCCGGGCGGGAGTATCACCCGCCTGGCCACGGTGTGTTCCATGGGCACAACCTGCGACTCGACCCCGTACTCAGTCTCCAGGCGCGATGCAACCACCTCGAACTGCAACGCACCCACCGCGCCGAGGATCGGCGTCCGCGCCCCGTCGAGCGGCCAGAACACCCGCACGGCGCCTTCCTCCTCGAGCTGCTCCAGCCCGCGCTGGAACTGCTTCGATTTCGCGAAGCTGAAGCTCTCGAGCTGCGCGAAACACTCCGGCTCGAACCGCGGGATCGGCTCATAGCGGAGGTTCTTGCTCGATGTCAGCGTGTCGCCAATCAGGAACAGCCCCGGGTTCACAAGACCGATGACGTCGCCCGCGTAGGCCTCCTCCACCGTCTCGCGTTCCCGTGCGAAGAGGCGATGCGGCCGCGTGACGCGGATGCTCCGGCCCAGCCGCGGGTGGTAGACCGTCATGTCCTTTTCGAACCGCCCCGAGCACACCCGCAGGAACGCCATCCGGTCGCGATGCTGCGGGTCCATGTTCGCCTGGATCTTGAAAATGATGCCCGAGAACTCTTCCGAGTCGGGCGCCACCTCGCCAGCGTCCGAGGCGCGCGGCCCCGGCGCGGGCGCCAGGTTCGCCAGCGCCTCGACGAAGGGCTCGACGCCGAAGCTGTTGAGCGCACTCCCGAAGAAGACAGGCGTCATCTCGCCACACAGGAACGCCCCGCGGTCGAACTCCGGCGTCACGCCGCGGATCAGGTCGATCTGCTCGCGCAGGTCGTTGTGTCCCCTGTCGCCGAGAAGCGCCGTGAGCCTGGGATCGTCCAGGCTCCCCACGGTCACCGGGGCGCGGTAGCGGCCGCCCTCGGTCCGCTCGAACTGCAGGACGGCATGGTTCACCAGGTCGTACACGCCACGGAAAGTGGGACCGTCGCCGATGGGCCAGTTCATCGGCACGGCCAGCATCCCCAGCACGCGCTCGATCTCGTCGAGGAGTTCCAGCGGCTCGCGGCCCGGGTGGTCAAGCTTGTTGATGAACGTCAGTACCGGGATCTTCCGCATCCGGCAGACGTCGAACAGCTTGCGCGTCTGCGCCTCGATGCCCTTCGCGCTGTCGAGCACCATCACCGCGCTATCGACCGCAGCGAGAGTCCGGTAGGTATCCTCGCTGAAATCCTGGTGGCCCGGCGTATCAAGCAGGTTGAAGCGGCACCCGAACGCGTCGAACTGCAGCGCGGTGGAGGTGACCGAGATGCCGCGCTGGCGCTCCATCGCCATCCAGTCGGAAGTCGACCGCCGCGCGTTGCCCCTCGCCCTGACCGACCCGGCTTCCTCGACAGCGCCACCGTAGAGCAGGAACTTTTCCGTGAGCGTTGTCTTGCCGGCGTCGGGATGCGAAATGATCGCGAACGTGCGCCGCC
>CAYUVT010000015.1:24137-29899 GCA_964448165.1 uncultured Anaerolineaceae bacterium
CTACCGCAAAGCTCATGATTCCTCCGCCGTGATCGTCAGCCGTCGCTGGCTGCGGGTGGCAGGGTATCACCGCGATCCGCCGGGACGCGCGCGGCAGCGTGACGGAATGTTGCGCTCACTCCACGGTGAACGCGCCGAGCACTTCGTCGCGCAACGCCGCATGAGCGCCCGGAGGCGCGGGGGTTTCGATCATCCGGGGTACCTCGAGAAAGAAAACGGTGCGACCCTCGGCCCGGTGCCGGCACCTTGCCTTCTACCGTAGCCGGGCATCCCGCTACCGAACAGCGGAAGAGGGCAGAGTTGGCCCCAATTGTTCGCTTCGGGCGAACTATGTACGCTTCTGGCTTACCTCACGCTCACGTGAAGGTTTCCGGGGGCAACTATGCAAGCATCCGCCGGTGTCCCGCTCGGCGAGACCCTCGACAGCCGCCAGAAGTGGCTCCTCCTTGGCAGCCTCATGGTCTGCCTCTTTGTCGGCGCACTCGATCAGACCGTCGTCTCAACCGCCACGCCGCGGATCCTGGCCGACCTCGGGGGCTTCGGCCTCCTCTCCTGGCTGTTCACCAGCTACATGCTCACCTCCACCGTCATCATCCCGCTGGTCGGGAAGCTCGGTGACATCTACGGACGCAAGCTCTTCCTCATCGGCGGAGTCTTCCTCTTCATGGTTTCCTCGGCCGCGTGCGGCGCCGCCCCGAACATGCCAGTCCTCATCTGGATGCGCGCCGTGCAGGGCCTGGGCGGCGGCATGATCTTCGCTTCCGTCTTCGCCACCATGGGCGACCTCTTCTCGCCGGCGGAGCGGGGCAAGTACATCGGCCTCTTTACCGGCATGTTCAGCCTCGCGAGCATTCTCGGCCCGGCATTCGGCGGCTTCCTCACCGATAACCTGAGCTGGCGGTGGGTGTTCTATGTCAACATCCCCGTGAGCCTCGTAGCCATGCCGGCGATCTACTTCAACCTGCCCGCAAGAGCTCGCTCGGGGCGGCCCAAGCTCGATTTTCTCGGTGCCGCCCTCCTCTCGGCTTCCTCTGTCATGGCACTCCTCGCCCTCGTCTGGGCGGGCGACAAGTACGCCTGGGGGTCAAGTCAAATCATCGGGTTGCTGAGCGGCTCGGTCGTGGTCCTCGGGTTCTTCATCTGGCAGGAGGCTCGCCATCCGGAGCCCATCCTGCCGCTGCACCTGTTCCGTAATCGCGTCTTTCTAATGTCGAACCTGATCGTGTTCACATTCGGCGTGGGCGTGTTCGGCGCGTTCCAATTCCTTGGCATCTACGTGCAGACCGCCCTCGATGCCTCAGCGACGACCTCCGGCGTCATCAGCACGCCGCAGAGCCTCGGAGTGCTCATCACCAGCGTCATCGGGGGCCAGGTCATTTCCAGGACGGGGAAGTACAAGTGGCAGACCTTCCTCGGAACGGTCCTCATCGCCATCTCCTTGGGCATGCTCACGCAGCTGAGTCTTGAAACGAAGCTCTGGCACATCAGCGCCATGATGGTGGTGCTGGGCCTGGGCTTTGGGCTGGTGCTCCCGACCATGTCGCTCGTTGTGCAGAACGCCGTGAGCTACCAGTACATCGGCGTCGCCAGTTCGTCGAGCCAGTTCTTCCGCCAGATCGGCAGCGTGCTGGGCATCGCGGTGTTCGGCGCGATCCTCGCGAATACCTACCACTCCCAATTCGCCGACCGTTTCGGCCCCGAGGATCGCGCGGCCGTGGGCCCGGCAGTCACCGCCCAGCTCGACGACCCGACTGTGAAGCTGAACAAGCAGGCCTACGCCCGCATTGAGCAGCACGTGCTGGCGTTGGACGGTGGCGAGGCCATCCTCGCTCGCGCCGAGTCTGCACAGGGTGAGAGCGTCGTCCGGGCGGTGAAGAACATCTACACGGCGGCTTTCGGCGCGGCCCTCCTCTGCGCCCTCTTCGCCATGCTGATGCAGGAGCTGCCGCTACGCCGGACGGTCCAGGGCGGGCCTCCCGGCCAGGTCCCCCAGGGCGCAACCGCTACCGGCGGTCCCGTGCCGGCCGAGCGCGCACCGGGCGCCCCGGGCAAGTAGGCGCAATCGGCGGGCGCCCACAACGAACGGCCCCGGCGGGTTCGCCGGGGCCGTGAAAGTGTTGCCCGGGGGACGCGACCTAGAACCGCTTCTCCTTGATGCGAGCCGCCTTGCCCGTCAGGCCGCGGAGGTAGTACAGGTTCTTCCGGCGCACCTTGCCCCGGCGTACGACTTCGATCCTGTCGACGCGCGGGCTGTTGACCGGGAAGGTCCGCTCGACCCCGACGCCGCTGGCGATCTTCCGCACGGTAAAGTTCGAAACGAGGCCCTTCATCCGCTTGCGGATGACGACCCCCTCGAACACCTGGATGCGCTCCTTATCGCCTTCGACAACCTTGGCGTGGACGCGGACCGTATCGCCGCTGTTGAAATCCGGGACATTCTCTCGCGCTTCATTGGGCACCAGCGCGTCAAGTTCGTAAGCCATTGCAAGAACCTCTGTGGGCGTAACTTTCACACGATACCGGATCCGCCTTTATGTTCCACCCCACCGGGGCGCCGTCAGCGGCCGGTGCTGCCATGCCCGCCAGCCCCGCGGGCCGTCTCCGTCAGCTCCCCGGCCTCCTCAAATGTGACATCGGCCAGCCTCGTGACCACGAGCTGGGCGATCCGGTCGCCGTGGTGAACCGTGTGTTCGATCCCGGGCGCAACCGTGTAAAGGGTGATCATGATTTCGCCCCGGTAGTCCGCATCCAGCGTCCCAAAGGTTGCGAGCACGCCCTGGCGCGCCAGCCCGCTCCGGGGGCGGAACTGCGCGTCCAACCCCCACGGCACTTCCAACGCGATGCCGGTCGGGATCATCACAGGGTGCTGGCCGATGACCACGGGCTCATCGATGCACGCGTGGATATCGAATCCCGAAGCGAACTCCGTGGCGCGGGCGGGGACCCGGGCCCCGGCCCGCAGCAGCTTCACGCGGATCGTCTCGCTCATTGCCGCGGGATGACCGGCAGCGTGAGGTGGCTGGGCCGCGCCGTGTCGTGGAACACCGTGTTCTGCGCCACCTCCAGGCCGTGGTCAGTTGCGATGGCGGCGCCGGTGTTGGTGTTCCGGTCGAACCTGGGAAAGTTCGAGCTGCTCACCTCGAGCCGGATGCGGTGGCCCGCCCTGAACACGTTCGAGGTCCCCGCCATGTCGATCGCCACCTCCACGGGCACGCCCGCCTGCAAGAAAGTCGGACGCTCGAAACCGGCGTGGTAGCGCGCCCGGATAATCCCATCGGTCAGGTTCATTGCCGTACCGTCGGGGTGTACGTCCACGAGCTTCGCGGTGAAGTCGGTATCCCGGCAGGTGCTGGCTACCCAGAGCCGCGCTTCGATCGTCCCGGTCACCTGCACATCCCGGTCGAGCACCGGCGTGGTGTAACACAGCACGTCCGGGCGCGACTCGATATCGGCCTGGTCGAAGGGCCCCGGCGGCACATCGAGCGGGTACGGGAACAGCGCACCGCCCCGGGTCGGGCACGGGTTCAGCGGGTCGTACAGGAAGTGATCCGGGCGCTCGGCGCCGGGAGGATCGGTCGAAAGCACCCCGTCGCCGCGAGCCGTTGCGGCCGCCCCGTTCGAATGCAGGTAGTACTTCATGGGGACCGCCTCCCTGGGTGGCCAGTCCGAGTACATGTGCCAGGAGTTCGTCCCCATCGTGAACACACGCACCGGTGGCTCCGCGTCGATCCCCGTGTCGCGATCGCGCAGCCAGCGGTCGAACCAGTTCATATGCAGGTCTTCCACCAGGACCTGCGAGGCCTGCCCGAACACGGTTTGCCCCACCGAGGCGGTGAGTGTCGCCCCATGCGCCCACGGCCCCACGATCAGTTTCTGGCCGTTGCGGGCCACCTCGGTCGGGCCGTTTGCGCGCATGCCACTGAAATTCCGCAAGGTACCGCGGATGAACAGGTCGTACCAGCCGCCGAGGTTATACGCCGGCGTATGAATGCGAGGGTGCGCCGTCTCGATATTGACCGGCTCCCAGTACGCATCCCGCGTGGGGTGTTCGAGCCACTCCTTGTAATAGGCCGCCACGGCATCGTGTGCGAACGCGGGCAGCTCGCCTATCGGCAGATGCCGGAGCGCAGGCCAGTGGTCCCACACCACTCCGCCGAGACCGGCCATGACGCGCTGCAGTTCGCCCGCTTCGAGGCCGAGGCGCGAAACTTCGGGCAGCGCCAGGAGCAACGCGGTCCAGGTCAGGTTAAAGCCGAGTTCGAACGCCCCGCCGCGATACGTCCACCCGTCGAAATAGTCGCATGCCGTGAGCGATGGGAAGATGCACTGGAGGTTTGGCGGCTGTGCTGAAGCGGCGAGCCACTGGGTCGCGCCAAGGTACGAAATCCCGTACATCCCCACGCGGCCGTTGCTCCAGGGCTGGCGTGCGCACCATTCCACCGTATCGAAGCCATCGCTCAGCTCCTGGTGGAAGGGGTGAAACCGCCCATCCGATTCGAACCGCCCGCGCACATCCTGGACCACCACAACATAGCCTTCGCTGGCCGGCCGTATCGGCTGCAGCCAGCCATAGGCAAGGCTCGCCATCGACTTGTTGTAAGGCGTCCGCGTGAGCAACACCGGGTAGTTGCCATCGGGTTCGGGCCGGAACACGTCGGCCCGCAGGATCGTGCCATCGCGCATCGGCACGGGAACGTTGCGTTCGACTCGGATGTCCATCAGGGAAGGCATGCGCGAAAGCATACGAGCGCATGCCCGGCGGCGCGATGCGCGAGGGCGGGGAGTTGACCGATTACGGCGAAAGTGGCCACTATGTGGCTACTTTCCGGGGAGAGCTCAACGAGCGTGAAGACTATCGGCGTCCGCCAGCTGAAGAACGAGGCCACCCAGATCGTCCGTGCGGTCCGCGATCAGCACGCCCTGTACGTCATTACCGTCAACGGCCAGCCCGTTGCCACCCTCCGCCCGTACTCCGACCGCGATGTCGCGGGCATGCAGCGCTCCCAGGCGGTCTCCGAAATCGCCGCCATCGAGCGCCTGGCCAGCGCGGTCGGCGATGCCTGGATGAGCGTCCCCGATGTCGATGATGGCGGCGAATCGGCGGCGCCGCGGCGCCCGCGCATCCGTCTCGGCGAGGAGGACTGACGTGGCAACCCTCGATGCGAGCGTCCTCATCTCGCTCTTCAACACGCGCGACCGCCTCCACCACTCCACGGTCGCATGGTTCCGGGAAGCCGTAGCCGATGGCGAGCCGCTGCGCGCGCCCGTCACCGTCCTCGCCGAAGTATCCGCCGCCATTGCGACCGGCACCGGCGACAAGCAGCTTGCCCGCGATGTCGAGGCGCACGTACGCCACTCGCCCCTGTTCGAACTGCTGCCCGTTGCCCTGCCGCTGGCCGAGCGCGCGGCCACCCTCGCAGCCGAACATCAGCTCCGGGGGAGCGACGCCATCTACTTCGCGGTCGCCGAAACCCTGGGCGACCGGCTGGTGACGCTCAACCCCCGGCAGCTCCAGCGCGGCGCCTCGGTCGTCGAGACGGTCCGTCCCCGGGTGTAGGAGATCGGACGCCCGCACCGCCGGTGGTATGCTCCACATGAGGACAGGGCGATGACCGCGAGACCACTCTCTGACGACGCGACTTCCGATGGTGTTGTCGAACTCACGCCCGAACAGGTGGAACTGGCGTTCGACGCGGAGTCCCGGGCCTCGCTGGGCATCTCTGCCGAAGAGTTCCGGCGCCGATGGCAACGCGGCGAGTACG
>CAYUVT010000016.1:0-28744 GCA_964448165.1 uncultured Anaerolineaceae bacterium
ATACCCCCGCGGCCGCGGCACCTCTGCTTGCTGGAGGTCGAGCGAGGCGAGGGTAGCCCCGGCGGCGATCCGGAGCTGCGTGGTCACCAGGTCGACCCCGGTGACTTCCTCCGTAACCGTGTGCTCCACCTGCAGGCGCGGGTTCGCTTCGATGAAGGCGATCGCGTGGGCCCCGTAGGGCGAGCTCCCATCCACCAGGAATTCGAAGGTGCCCAGGTTCTTGAAGCGCACCGCCTCGGCCATGCGGACCGCGTAGCCGGTGAGCCGCTCGCGCAGGTCATCGGTGAGGCCGGGGCTTGGTGCGACCTCGACCAGCTTCTGGTTGCGCCGCTGGATGGTGCACTCGCGCTCCCAGAGGTGGCTCACGTGGCCGCTGCCGTCGCCCACCACCTGGACTTCGATATGGCGCGCGACCGGGATCAGACGCTCGACATAAACGCTATCGTTCCCAAAGGCGGAACGCGCTTCGGACTGGCAGCGGGTGAAGGCCTGTTCGAGGTCCTCCACGCGGGCGACGGGCCGCATGCCCCGCCCACCGCCTCCCGCGACAGCCTTCACCATCACGGCCGCACCCTCGCCGAGCGAGGCCATGAACGCCCGGGCCTCGTCGAGCGAGGTGGGGCCGGATGTACCCGGGAGCACCGGGACACCAAGCTCGGCCGCGAGCGCCCGTGCCCGCGCCTTATCGCCGAAGAGGTCGAGCACGCCAGGCTGGGGCCCGACAAAGGTGATGCCGGCATCCGCGCATTGCCGGGCGAACGCGGCGTTCTCGCTGAGGAAGCCGTATCCCGGGTGGATGGCGTCGCAGCCTGCATCGAGGGCGACCCGCACGATCCGGGCAGCATCGAGATAAGCCGCGGCGCCCCTTCCCTCGATCCGCCTCGCCTCGTCTGCTTTACGAACGTGCAGCGACGCCGCGTCGTCGTCGGAGTAGACCGCCACGGTTCGGATGCCGAGCTCGGCGGCGGCGCGGATCACCCGGATCGCGACTTCGCCCCGGTTGGCGACGAGCAGAGTGGTGATGCTCATGAGGGCCCTCGGATAGCTGGCGGGCCTGCCCGGAGCTGGCCCGCCGGGATGTGGCGACGATCCTAGTGGGTTCGGCCGAATCCCGCCCCGCGGGGGGTTCAGGTCGCGGGGCAGCGCACCGTTAATTCCGGCATGGATGCCGAACTTGGCCCGATCGAGAGCGTTTCACCCGGCATGGCCGTCACGGTGATGCCGCGTGGCGAATCGGGCGTGGCCTATGGCTAGGGCGTCCTCCAGTCCTCCCGGGGATTCTCGGTCTACATTGGCATCGAGGAATGCCCCTGGCAGCCCGGCGACGAGGTGGTGCTGGCCTGCGGGGCGCTCGGGCGAAGGGCTGCCGCGCTGGCGCGCTTCCGCGAGCATACCGGTGGGCAGGCGATCTTCTCCCGCCAGAGCCCATGGCGGCCATTCAACCGGCGGTCGCTCGAACGCTACGCCACGAGCCTGGCGGCCACCCTCGGGCTGCCGGAACCGGTGATTGATGTGACCGTGACCGACATCTCGATGGGCGGGGCCGCGGTGCTCGTCGCGGAAACGCCACCGGGCGCCAGGATGTGGCTTCGGATGGCCACCCCGGCGGGTGAATGCGCTGTGCCGGTGGCGATCGTCGGCGGGCACGGCGACGAGGCCGGGACGATCCTGCACCTGCGCTTCGAGGATGTAACGCCCGAGGCGGCGCTGGTGCTCCGGGGCTTTGTCTCCGGCCTGGCCTCGGCGCTGGCATCCGAGGCTGCCTGAGCGACCGCCCTGCCGCGGGAGTGACCTGAGCCACACTGGGGGCACACCGCCCCGCGCATCTCTAGAAAACCCCCAGGAATTCTCCAGGCGATTCCAGTCCGCCTTGCCTACCTTCGAGTGTGTCAGCCGTGCGCGTCCACGCTGAACATTGTGAGGTTGAACATGTCCTACGAACTGCAAGCCACCACTGAATCCGGCCGGCGGCTCATTGCCATGGCCGAGTCGTTCATTCCCGCGTTCCGGTCGCGTGTCGCAGGCCACGACGCCGCCGGCACGTTCCCCATCGAGAGCCTGCGGGAGCTGCAGGAATCGGGGTATCTCTTTGCGCCGGTCCCGGTCGATCTCGGTGGCATGGGCGTCGAATCGGTCCACGACGTGCTGGTGGCGGCGAGCCGCCTTGCACGGGCGGACGCTGGCCTCACGCTCGGCGTGAACATGCACATGATCATGATGATGACCTACGCCCGCCAGTACCGGTCTGCGCTGGCGGCCGGCGACGAGGCGCGGGCGAACGGGGCCGCGCGCGCCATGACACGCGCGATTCACGACCGGATGATCATCGCCGCGGCTGTGAGCGAGCCCGACCAGGACCTCATCCGGCCCCAGACCACTGCCAGGCCCGACGGAGACGAGTGGGTGATCGACGGGCGGAAGATCTTCATCAGCATGGCGCCGGCAGCCACTCACTTCTCGGTTGCCGTCTCGTACGTTGACGCCGCGGGTGACGAGCGCTACGGCTACGTGGTCGTTCCCGCGGATGCGCCGGGCGTGACCGTGAACGACGACTGGGATGCGCTCGGCATGCGCGACTCTGGCTCGACGTCGGTCACGTTCAACGGGGTGCGCATGAAGCGCGGCCCCGGCTCGGGCGTGCTTGCGGGGATCGTGACCGCCCGGCACCTGGAACAAATCCTGACCTCCGGCCCCTCGCACACAGCTGCCGCCGTTGGCGTTGCCGAGGCTGCGTTCGCGCTGGGCATCGAGGCGTTCCGGTCGAAACTCGAGAAGAAGGGCGAGCGCGCCTTCCGGCCGACGTTCCAGCACCTGGCCGCGGAAAACTCGGTCGACCTCGCCGCGATTCGCGCCATCTTCGGGTCCGCGCTGAAGGCGATCGACGCATACCAGGAGCGCCACCTCACGGGCACCGGAACGGATGAGGAAGCGAACGCTGTCTTCGCCGATGCCCAGCGCGCCAAGATCTTCATCAACCAGGCTGTGCTGCGGGTGGTCGATCGATCGATGACGATTGCCGGCGGGGCGGCCTACACGTCCGGAAGCCCGCTCGCGCGGCTCTACCGCGATGCTCGTGCCGGGGCGTTCATGCACCCCCTTGGCGCCAATGTGGCCTTTGAGTATGTCGGTGCCGAGGCGCTCGGCCTGCAACCCGCGACGTTCTGATCGCTTCACCTGGCCCTGCCTCGAAGTAGCGCTTCGATGCAGGGCCTCTTTGTGCCCGTCTGGATGGGTGAGGCGGGTCACACAGCGAAGGCCGTCTCCACGGGTTCTCCAGGAACCCTGAAGGAGCGCTTCAGGTAACCGGCGCCGGCGCTCCCTACCGTTGAGTGTGCGAGGGGAATTGGCCCCCGCGACAAAGCCACGCAAACAGGAGAACCACCGCAATGACTCAGATCGAAACCGCCCCGACCATCCGCAACGGCGTCAACGTCGACAAGCTCTTCGCCACGCTGGACGCCATCAAGGCCACGCCCACCATCGCCCGGTTCAAGTGGCGGGCGAAGAACAGCTGGTTGGGTGGCGCCCACAACCGCACGAGCATCCAGGGCTTCTTTGCCGCTCACGGCGAGGATACGTCCCGCGCCGGGGCCTTCACCGTCGATGCTGGCGAGCCCCCCATCCTCATTGGCGAGAACGAAGGCCCGAACCCGGCCGAGTACCTCCTCCATGCGCTCGCGGCCTGCCTCACCACATCCCTGGTGTACGTCGCCGCGGCTCGCGGCGTGCGCCTCACCGAAGTATCATCGGTGATTGAGGGCGACATGGACGTGCAGGGAGCGCTTGGCCTCAGCGATGAGGTGCGCAACGGCTTCCAGGACATCCGCGTCACCTTCACGGTGAAGGGCGATGCCCCGAAGGAGAAGCTCCAGGAGGTGGTGGCCCGCGCCCAGTCGCGCTCGGCGGTGTTCGATAGCATCACCCGCGGGGTGCCGGTCACGGTTCAACTCGCTGACTAACAGTCGGCACTTCCAGCGAGAAGCGGCGGTCCGTTTCCTCTACCCGGATCGCCGCTTCTTCGCGTCTGGAGCGCGCCGCGCGCCGATCGCGTACCATTCCGCGGCGCCAGCAACACCCCCGGTGGAGGATTTCATGCCCCGACTTCGCCAGGTCCCCCGCGCCGAGGCCTCGCCCGAGGCGCTTGCCGCCTACAACCGCCTCTTTGGCGAACGTGACCCCGTCGCCGAGCCTGGTACCGCGACGGGGACGCCAGGCAACTGGTGGACCGTGTTCGCGCTCGTCCCGGACATCCTCGTTCACGCGCAGGACGGGTTCGGCCTGCTCAACAGCCGCCGCCGTACGCTCAGTCCGTACTTCCGCGAACTCGGCATCACGCGTGCTGGTTTCGTGGCGGGGAGCCAGTTCGTGTTCTCTCAGCACTGCAAGGCCGCGCGCGCGGCGGGCATCCCCGAGGAGAAGCTCGCGGCCATCCCCGCCTGGCCGTCGGCCACGGTCTTCGATGCGGCCGACCGGGCGGTGCTCGCCTATGCCGACGAGCTCGTGCTGCAGGACGGGCGAGTGCAGGATGCGACGTTTGCCGCCCTCCAAGCCCACCTCCCCGATGAGGCGATCCTCGAGCTCACCTACGCCGTTGCCATGTACCGCCTCCATGCGACCGTTTGCCGCGCGCTCCGGCTCGAGTACGACGACATCGAAGAGCGCGTTGTCGAAATCGCCGCGCCGGCTGGGGGCGCCGCCGCCGATGTGATGAGCCAGATCTCGCGTTAGCGGCCGGCGGCTCTGCTAGACTCGGTCACGTGCCGGCCACCCGAGATTTGCTTTCGCGCCTCGCAGCAATCGTTGGAGACCAGCACCTGCTCACGGACCCCGACCTGCGCGCCGGCTACGAAACCGACTGGACGCGCCGCTTCCGGGGTGAGTCGCCCGCGGTGGTACGCCCGGGTTCCCTGGAAGAGGTCGTGGCGGTAGTCGGCGCCTGCAACCAGGCTGGCGCGAGCATCGTGCCCCAGGGCGGCAACACGGGGCTGGTGGGCGGCGGGGTGCCCAGGAAGGGCGAAATCGTCCTCTCGTTGCGCCGTCTCGATTCCATCACCGGGTTCGATGCCGGGGCGGGCGAGGTCACGGCTGGCGCGGGGGTAACACTCGCCGCGCTGCAGGAGACGGTCCGGGCAAAGGGATGGAACTTCGGCGTCGACCTGGCCTCGCGGGCCAGCGCCACCATCGGCGGCATGGTTGCCACCAATGCCGGGGGCATCCGCGTTCTGCGCTATGGCGGCATGCGTCAGCAGCTCCTGGGCTTCGAGGCCGTGCTGGCCGATGGGCGCGTGGTGCGGCGGCTTCCCGGGCTGCTGAAGGACAACTCGGGCTACGACCTGGCGCAGCTGCTCGCGGGCAGCGAAGGGACCCTCGCCGTCATCACCGCTGTGCGGCTGAAGCTGGTGCCACAACAGCCGCAGAGGGCGGTGGCGCTGCTCGCCGTTGATGACCTGGCGGCGGCGCTGGGCGTGGTCTCCGCCGTGCGGCGCGCGCTCCCGTCCCTCGATGCGGCGGAGGTGTTCTTTTCCGAGGGGCTCGAACTGGTGTTGCGCCACGCGGGCCTCCCGCGCCCGTTCGCGATGGGCCACCCCTGTTACCTGCTGCTCGAAAGCGCCGGGCAGCACGATGAGTCGTCCACCCTCGCCAGCGTGCTTGCCGCCGCGCCGGGCATCCGCGACTCCGCCCTCGCGACAGGGCGCGCCGAGCGTGAGCGCCTGTGGGCTTACCGGGAGCGCCATACGGAGTCGATCAGCGCCGAGGGCATCCCGCACAAGCTCGACGTCACCCTCCCCCTCTCCCGGCTTCCCGAATTCGAGCGGCGCGTGCGCGGCGCGATAGCCGGCGTTGCGCCATCCGCCCGTCCGGTGCTCTTCGGCCACGCCGGCGATGGCAACCTGCATGTCAACATCCTCGGCGTCGCGCCCGAGGACGATCGTCCCGACGATGCGGTGCTCCGCCTGGTGGCGGAGCTGGGCGGGAGCATCAGCGCCGAACACGGAATCGGCATCGCCAAGATGCCCTGGCTCCACCTCACCCGCTCGGAAGCCGACCGGGAGGCGATGCGAGCCATCAAAGCAGCGCTCGATCCCCGGGGTATCCTCAATCCCGGTGTGATCATCCCCGCGCGTTGATGCGCCCTGTGGGCCCCCGGGGTATCGTTCGAACCGGATGGAGAGGGGGGTTATGGCGTTTCAGTTCCTGGACCAGCAAGAGTTCATCGAGATGCGGATGTATGGCGAAGTCTCGGGGGCGGCCGAGCCCGAGCGAGAATGGATTGAGCGTATCTGCGCCCGCGGCCGCCTGCTGATCGACGCTTCGGAGGTTGCCGCCATCACCGCCGATGTGCTGTGGATGGCCGGCGTGGTCAACCGCGCGCGGGCGGTTGGTCCGTTCTGGACCGCCGTGTTCGCGCCGGGCGACCTGGTGTTCGGCGTGCTTCGACAGGTGGCCGCCTACCGCACCCTCGATGCCCAGGATGTGGCCTTCTTCCGCGAGCGCCAGGCCGCTGAGGACTGGCTGCGTTCGCGGGATGGATTGCCCGCGGCCTGATAGGATGGCGCTCGTGGAGGCTGCGGATGACCGTCGATAGCTACAAGTACCTGCCTCGCTCGATGCGGACCATGTATGAAGCCATGCCGGTAATCGATGAGCCGCCGGCATGGGCGCCGCTCCCAAAGCCACTGCACCACTGCACCATCGCCCTCATGACCTCCGCGGGCATCTACCTGCGGGATTCGCAGCCACCCTTTGATGTCGAACGGGAGCGGCGCGAGCCAACCTGGGGTGACCCCACCTACCGGGTAATCCCCCGCGATGTCCGAACGGAAGACATTGCTTGCTCGCACCTCCACATCAGCCACGATGACCTCCTGCAGGACGTCGACGTGGTCCTGCCGATTCGTGCGTTCACGGCACTCGAAGCCGAGGGCCGGATCGGCCGCCTCGCGGATGAACATTACTCATTCATGGGTTACCAGGATCGCCGCCTCATCGATTGGCGAACCGTGCAGGGGCCAGAGCTGGCTGCCGGGCTGAAGGAGCGCGCGGTCGATGTCCTGCTCCTGGCGCCTGCCTGACCGGACTGCTGCAGAAACGTGCCCGTGCTGGCGCGTACGATCGAAAACCTGGGCATCCCAACCGTGACGGTCACCATGATCCCGGACCTGGCGATGAAGTTCCGGCTCTCCCGCGTGGTTGGCGTGGAATTCCCGTTTGGGCACAGCTTCGGCACGCCGCACAACGATGCCCTGATGCTGACCGTCGCCCGCGCGGCCTGCCAGGCGCTGGAGGAAGCCGGCGCCCCGGGCTACCGGCTCGATGTCGACGCCGAGTGGCCGGTGCCGCTGGAGATCGCGTACAAGACGTGGCATCCCCCTGTGCCGAGCCCGATCGTCGCGGAGATGCTCAAGCGCCGCCAGGGAGGCTAGGAAGCCGCCGCACGCCGCGCCAGCACCTCGCCGATGCGCTGGCGCACGTCGCGCTTCGCGGCGGCAAGGTCGTGGATCGGCTCTTCGTGCCGGGGCTCCGTGAATACGAATCGCACCGCCGCGACTTCGCGGCCCAGCGCGGCTTCGAGCGCGAGCGCGTAGGCCGCGCCCTGGAGCCGGTAGCGTTCCATCGCCCGCGCGATGTCATCCAGGTTGCGGGCAGAGTCCGTCTTGTAGTCGACCACCACCAGCCCGTCCGGGCCCTCGTAGAGGAGGTCGATGAACCCTTCAACGGTCGCGCCCTCGACCTGCGTTCCGACGTAGACTTCGCGCCAGTAGCGGCCAGAGGCCACCGCGGCGCGCACCGCCGCGGACTGGCGGGCGTTCTCCACCAGCCGCGCAATCCGGGTCCATTCCCCGGCGATGCCTTCCGCCACTGCCTGCGCCCTGGCTGCGTCCTCCAGGCCCGCGCCGCTCCCCAGGTCGATGGTCTGCAAGACGGCGTGCACCGCCCGCCCGATGGATGTGCCGGCTCGCCCCTTGCGCCAGGGCTGGCGTTCGTCGTCCGGGGGTGATTTTTCGGGTTCTTCCTCGTCCTCGTGGGCGATCGCCGTTGCCGCCAGCACCGGCGCGCGCCGTGTCTGCTGGAGCAACGCGGCACGCTCGGCGATCCAGCGCTCGCGGAGGGCGGCAGAGTCGGCCGCGGGACGGTCCGGGGGCTCCGGCAGGCTGAGCGAAAGCCGAACGGTGTAGTGCGCCCATGTCCCGTTCTGGCCGGCTTCCGCGCATACCGCCTGCAGGCACTCCGCATGCGAACACGTCTCGTCAGTATGGCGCGTGTGGTGGGGCGTCTTGTGGAAGGCCCGGAAGAGCGAGACCACGAGTCTCCGTTTTGCGCGCGTGGCGGCGACATACAGCAGCCGGTCGCGCTCCAGCCGCTGGTGGCGGCGTTCCAGCCGGGCGGCCTGCTCGAACCCCGGTGTCTGGAAGCGCAGGTCCTTCAGGCCGGCCCGCACCTCCACCGTCCCCCCTTCGTGGATCCGGCCGGGCCAGATGACGTTGTCATCGCGCTTGAGCGGTTCGACGCCGAGCCCCGCAAGGAAGACGATCTCGAATTCGAGCCCCTTGGCGGCGTGGATCGTCATGATGCGGATGGCGTCGTCGTCGGGCTCTTTCGCCACGCCTTCGTTCACCCGCGCTCGCTCTTCTTCCTGGGTCCGGAGCCATTCGACGAATTGACGGAGCGTGGTGAGCGCGCCGGACTCGTCCAGCCCCCGCGCCTGCTCGGCGACGAAGCGGAGCCGGCGCCACGATTCGCGCGGCCGGGGGCCAGCCACCGCGAGCTCGAGCATGTGGCGCGCGGCGATCACCTCCTCGATGAGCGCCCCCGTGCTCAGGTACCACTTGCGCCCGTGGAACTCGCGCAGCGCTTCCATGCCGGCGCGCACGCGCTCCGGGCTCCCTTCCGGCGGCAGCGAGAGGTAGTTCCACCGCCCGCCCGCCTGCGCGTGGGATAGCAGGTCGCCATCGCGGCAGGCGAATGCCGGCGAGCGCAAGGCCGCCACGACAGCCACGTCGTCAGTGGGATCGTCGATGGCCGCCAGGATGTTCGAGAGGTCGCGTACATCCTGCGTGGCGAACACGAGCGACTGGCTTTCCATGCGGAAGGGGATGCCCGCGTCGCCAAGAGCGCGTTCGATGGCCGGCGAATTGGTGCGTGTCGGCAGCAGGATGGCCATGTCGGCGAAGCGCGTGCCCGTCTTGCACCCGAGCCAATTTTCATCGCGCGCCGCGAGGATGGCCGCGGCGATGGCCGAAGCCTCTTCTCGCCGGACGTCATCCGCCCTCGCGCCCGGTTCGAGCGGTCCCCCGATCAGCTGGACCGGGTGCGGCGGCGGCGGCGTTGGCCCGGGACGGAGTGCGACCCATTCGGCCTGCCGCACCCCGTCCACCGAATCGCTGGCGAAGAGGCGTTCGAAGACCGTGTTGACCCATTCGAGGATCACCGCCTGCGAGCGGAAGTTCGTCACCAGCGGGACGGGCTCGCACCCGAAGGCGTTGCGCGTGCGCTCGTAGAGGTCGATGTCGGCCCGGCGAAACCGGTAGATCGACTGCTTCGGGTCGCCCACGAAGAAGAGCCGGCCTGGCTCCACGTCGGCGCGCGTCCAGTGGTCTGGCAGTGCGCCAGGGCGGCTGGCAAGCAGTGCAGCCAGCTCGACCTGCAGGGGGTCGGTGTCCTGGAATTCGTCGATGAGGATGCGCTGGTACCGCTCGTGAAGGGCCTGGCGCACCTGCTCATTCGTCGCGAGCAATCTCACCGCGAGCACGAGCAGGTCCTGGAACCCGAGGTTCCCCGCAGCACGGCGCTCGGCCGCATAGTCCAGGGCGAACTGCTTGAGTCGGGGCAAGATGGCCGCCAGGTAGAAGCTCCTGGCCTGTCCCAGCCATTCGGCGTGCCTGTCGGCCGCGGCCTGGAGGACGCCGGCCTTGCCAACGCGGGTACGGATCTTCGGGAAGGCGGCCACGAGCCGGAGCAGGTCGACCTCGGCGCGCTCCCGCTCGGAATCGTCCCGCGCGTTTCGTACACGGTCCGCCGCTGCCCTGACGTTGGCAAGCGGTGTCGCGAGCTCGGCCAGGTGGTCACGTGCCTTCTCGCTTGGCTTCGGGCCCAGTTCCGCCTTCGCATCTTCAAGTGCCGCGATGACCGACGGGTGGGCCATGTCGGGCTCGGATGCTGGCGGGAACTCGATTCCGTCCAGGCGGTCCCAGTTCTTGTGGAACTCTTTCGCGACCGGCTCGAGGTCCTTCGGCCGAAGCCCGAGGGTGAAGGCACGGAGCAGCGGCCGCTCCAGGAGCGGGTCACCAAAAAGCTCGTCTTTGAAAGTGGCCCAGCGGTCGCGGAAGGCGATGTCGCCTTCGACATCGTCCATGATGCGCAGTTCCGGTGGCAGGCCGGCCTCGAGGGGGTAGAGCGAAAGAATGCGCTGGGCGAAGGAATGGAGCGTCTGGATGGCGGCGCGGTCGAGCTCCGGGAGTGCCCGCGCACACCGCTCCCGCTCCCCGGCAGGCAACGATTCGTAGCCTTCCCCACCGCTCGAGGCAAGCTCCAGGTGCTTGCGGACGCGCTCGCTGAGCTCGGCGGCTGCCTTGTCGGTGAAGGTGATCGCCGCGATGCGGTCGACCGGCACCCCGGAGCGAACCAGCGCGATGATACGGCCCACCAGTTCGGTCGTCTTGCCCGTGCCCGCCCCGGCCTCCACGAACAGGGTCGCGTCCAGGCCGGTGGCAATGCGCTCGCGCGCCGCGCGGTCGGGGAGGTGCTCAGGCATCGTCGGCCTCCCCGGCGGCCAGGTTGCCTTCGCTCAGGCCGGCGAATGTGGCGACCACCGGGCCGCCTTTGAACTGCTTCCAGATCTCCAGGCGCTGACCCGGCGGGCAGACACGGTCGTAGGGGCAGTACTGGCAGTGCCTGTACGAGTTGCGGTCCTCTTCGCCGGGCACCGCGGGGAAGTACCCCTCGCGCATGGTATCGGCCAGGACCTGGACCACCTCGCCGAACGCACCCCGGGTGTCTGCATCGAGGGGCAGGCGGGCCTCCTTGAACCCTTCGCGCTCGGTGATGAACCAGTACCGCGCGCTGATCGGCGCTCCCCGGGCTTCCCCCTCCAGCGCCAGCGCGTACACCGGCAACTGGAGCCGCCTGCCGCCGTCGAGCCGCGCGAGCGGGTCGGGATGGTCGATCGCCCGCGTGAATTTTGCCGAGCTGCCGGATTTGTAGTCGGTGACGAGCAGCTCACCCCGGGGGCCGCGGTCAACCCGGTCGATGTAGCCTCTGAAGCTGACCGGGGTGCCATCGGGGAGCGTATACAGCACCGGCGGGAGGGAATGCCCCCCATCCCGCGAGGTGCCGAAAGCCACTTCGGCCCGTTCGTAGACAAAGCCGGTGGCGCTCCGTTCGGCCTCATCGGCATCGAGGAAGCATTCGAGGTCGCGCAGGATGCGTGCCCGTTCCGCTGCCCAGGTCAGCGGCCTTCCCGTGATGCCCCGCCGCTCGGCCTCCTCGCACTGCTGTTCCGCGATCTCCAGCAACAGGGCGCGTTCCTGCGCGGTCCAGCGGGCGAGGGGGTCTTGCCGCGGGTGCGTCTGTTCGAAGAACAGCTGCAGGGCCGTGTGCATGATGTTGCCCGCATCACCGGGGCTGATCGTTTCCGTGTCCTCTGGCCGCTCGACCTCGCCGACGCGCAGCACATGCCCGAGGAAGTACCGGAACGGGCACTCCGCGAAGGTTTCGAGCGCCGTGGGGGAAACCGAGCTGCCGCTGCCGGCCGGTGCGATGAGGCCGGGCGGCACGCGGCCGTTCCAGTCATCGAGCTCGACGGTCCCGCTACCGGCGAACCGGCGCTTTCTTGCGCGGCTGCGGCGCGCGCGAAAGCCGTCGCTCAAGCCCTCGATCTGGCCAGCCAGGAAGTGATGCTCCGGTGCCCCGCGCGCTCCGAGCAGTGAACCCAGGTCGCGCTCCTGGAGCGAGGCTCGCTCGTCATCCGTTTCGAGTGCCGATTCGAACGAGTGGACCGCCTCCAGCCATCGCGGGCGCCCCGGCCGTTCCACCAGCTCCGCGAGGCCGGTTGCATACACCGGCGAACCGTTGAGGCGGCTCGCCGATTCCAGCAGCCAGTCCGAGGGGATGGCCGGGCGCTGACCGCGAAGGTCGACCCGCGGGCTGGAGATGGTGCTGGTGCCGCTACCCGCGAGGGCCGCGAGATAGGAGCGCCGCTCCTGGAGCAGGCCGGCCCGGCGCGAGGCGACCTCTCCGCCGGTCCGCTCCCGCTCGCTCTCGGTGATGATCGGGTCTTCGCCCCGGCTCGCGCTGCCTTCGACCAGACCGAGCACGAAGACCGCATCGAACTCCATTTCGGCGGCGGCGGCCACGGGCCCGGCAAAGATGCCATCGCCCAGCGACCCGACTCTCCCCGCCGGGATGTCGAGCGATTCCTCGAGGGCGTTGGCGAATTCCTGGCGAGAGACCGGCGTCAGCATCGCCGGGTGCAGCTGGCCTTCCATGGCAGCGATCGAAGCGAGCAGCGCGCGCGTCTCTTCCCAGGCGGCGGCCTCTGCCTCGGCCGCCGCATCCCCTGGCCGTTCGACGGTGCGGAGCGGCAGGTACTGTTCCAGGAGCTCGCCGGCGTGGCGCGCGTGGCTGGCCATGCCTGCGCGCTGTTCCGGGCCGATCGCCTCCACCAGCCCGGCCACAAAGTGGGCGAGCTCGCGCGCGTGCCCCGCCTGGCGGCGGTTGTACTCCGCGGCCTCCGGGTTTGCGCTGGCGCGTGCTTCCATGGTGGCTGCCCAGGCTTCGAGCCGGTTGGCCCACTGGTCCGGCGCTTTTACCACGCCCGCCCGGCGCGAGATCTCGTCCCAGCGGTGGGATGGGGCGGAGGCGCCGTCGTCGATGGCGATGGGAGCCGAGGTGAGCCAGTCCATCACCACTTCGCGCCGAAAGCCGCTGGCGGCAACCTGGTAGGCGCCGAGCACCGTGCGCCCCGCGAGCGTCCGGTTCAGCCGCCGCACGGGCGGGCCATTGTGGGGAACGCCGGCCGAGGTCAGCACTTCGTGTACGAGCAGAGCGTACTGGGTCGGCTGCCGGTAGAGGATCGCCATGCGGTGAAGCGGCGTGCCGGCCCGCGCCAGCGCCATCGCCCGCCGAATGGCGTGCCTCACCTCCTCCTCGGGGTCAGGGAGTGATGCCACGATGTCCGCCACGGGAACACCCGCCGGCGCGACCTCCCGCGCCGGGCCCAGGCGTGCCAGGCGCCCGGCGGATTCGCGGGCAAGCGCGTCGACCTGTGCATCGCCGGTGAGGCCAATGATGGCGGCGGCGCCAGTCCCGCTGGCCGCGGCTTCGAGCAAGCCCGCCATGCCATTACTGACACGGCGGGGCAGGTAGAGGATCAGCGCCCCCGCCTCGCGGGCGCCGGGGTGGCCCGCGCGGATAGCTCCCGCCGCTGCCTCCAGCAGGCTCGATTCGTCGTAGTATCCCGCCGTCAGCTGGCCGGTCCGGCGGAAGAGGCGGACCACATCGGCGGTCCGCGGGCTCATCGCCGCCAGCCGGTCGAGAGTTGCAGGCGAGGCATCGCGGAGATCATCGAACGCGCGCCCGAGCTGCCTCGCGGTGGCCGGGTGGCCGGCGACCTCCGCGAAGATCCCTGGGGCCTCGCGCAGGGCGGCGCGGATGGCCTCCATCCGGAGCCACGGGACCAGCGGCTTCTGGCCCGCCGCCGAAAGCATCGCGCCACCCAGGAGCTCGGCGGCCCGGCCCGCAACCTGGAACCGCACGTTGACCAGCGGCATCGACGGGGCGAGCGAGCGCCGCAGCCCGAGCCCCGCGTAGTTCGTTGGGACGATGACGGTCACCGGCGCGAGAGGGTCGCCCCGCTTCGCGGCCACAATCGCCGCTGCCAGTGCCTCGCGTGCCGGGCGCCCATACCCGACCAGGTCAATCATCCGCCTTCACCATCCGCGGTGGCCGATCCTACGCCCGATGAGCGCGTCCCGCCGCACCAGTTCACCGGTTGGCAGCGACAAATCGTGTCGACTTTGACGGCACGGCTCAGCCAGTGAGCATCCGGAGCGCGTATTCCATGTTTGACTGCATGGAGGGCTTGATGACCTCCCAGTGAGGGTCATCGCGCTTGCCACGACGGTGCAGCATGAGGTTGAACCCGCTGATGATGGCGAATTTGTAGACCGCCAGCGCCTTGAACCAGCGGATATCGCCCATGCCTGCGCCGAACGCCTCCCGGTACCACTCCTCGAGCTCATCGCCGTGCGGCATCCGCGAGGTGTTCGCCTGCTGGTGCGCCCATGCGGCCGGGTCGCTGAAGACACAGATCCAGCCTACATCGTTGAGCACGGGCCCAATCCCGCAAAGCTCCCAGTCGATAACAGCCGAGAGCTTGCCTGCCGGTGAGTAGAGCAGGTTCGTCCACTGGAAGTCGCCGTGGTAGATGGCGATGCGCGACTCGTGGGGGATCTTCTCGAGCAGGAGCTCCTTCACGCGGGGCTGGAGCGCGAGCAGTTCTGGCTCGGCCGCCCGCTCGTAAAACCTGTCCCAGCGGGTGACGTCGAACTCATAGCCCCAGTAATCGCCCAGGTACGGCGCCTTCGCCGGGTCGATACGGTGGATGCCCGCGAGGGCGACCATCGCCTGGCGGGCCATGTCGCGCAGCTGTGCATCGCTGAAGCGCGCCGGGTATTCGTCCTTCAGGGTGTCGCCTTCCAGCCGTGGCTGCACGAAGTAGGGGCAGCCGAACCACTGTTCGTCGGTGCCCGACCAGAGGATAGGGGCGTGGGGGACGTCCGTGTCCTTGAGCGCCTTGATCGCGGCCACCTGCCGCATCAGGTCGGCGGTCCCTTCGTACTTCACCCCCGGCGGGGGCAGCCGCAGGAAGTAGCTTGTCCGCAGCCCGCCAGAAACGGTCTCGAAGAAGTAGGAGAAGCCGGCGTGACCCGGCCCTTTCTCTACCGAAACGACCGTCGCCCCCGGGTCATCGAGGTGCGCGCGCATGAACGGTGTGAGCCGTTGTTGGAGTTCATCCAGTTCCATCAGTCCCCCTTGCCCCCGGGAGGGGCGGGAGGGAGCCAGCTCCATCCCGCCGCGTTCCCTGTTGTTGCCGCTTGCCGGTTACTGGAGGCCAAAGTCCCAGCCGTTGCCCGCCTTAAAGCTCTGAAGGATGCGCCGCGAGACCACCATCCGGTGAGTCTCATCCGGGCCGTCGTAGATGCGGGCGGCGCGCGCGTTGCGGTACATCGATTCGAGCGGCGTGTCGCCAGAGACGCCCCGGGCCCCGTGCACCTGGATCGCCCGGTCGATCACGTCATGGAGGATCTTCGCGCCGAAGAACTTGATCGCGGAGATCTCGACGCGTGCTTCATCACCCTGGTCGATCTTCTTGGCGGCGCTCAGAGTGAGCGCCCGCGCTGCCTGGATCTCCACGTAGGAGTCGGCGATCCAGTTCTGGACGGTCTGCTTCTCGGAGAGCGTCGAGCCAAAGACCTCCCGCTGGAGCGAGTACTCGCACATCATCTCGAAGGCGCGCTGCATCTGCCCGAGCCAGCGCATGCAGTGGTGGATGCGTCCCGGGCCGAGCCGCTTTTGGGCAATGCGGAAGCCTCCTCCAGGTTCGCCCAGGGTATTGGTGATCGGCACCCGCACGTCGTTGTAGCGGATCTCCGCATGCGAGCCGTCGGTTTCGCCCATAACGGGCACCGGCCGGATAAGCTCGAACCCCGGCGTATCGCACGGCACCACGATCTGGGTCATGCGGCGGTGGGGTGGCTGGTCGAGCTCGCTCGCGCACATCACAATCGCGAAGGTCGCGCCTTCGCCCTGGCTGGTGAACCACTTGTGCCCGTTGATCACCCACTCATCGCCGTCGCGCCGCGCGACAGTCTGGAGGTTGGTGGGGTCGGCGCCCGAGACCTCGGGCTCGGTCATCGAATAGCAGGAGTAGATGTCGCCGTTCACCAGCGGCTTCATGTACTTCTCCTGCAGTTCCTTCGTGCCGAATTGCCAGAGGATCTCGGCGTTGCCCGAATCAGGCGCCTGCGAGCCGAACGCCATGGGTGCGAAGGGGCTCCGCCCGAGGATTTCGTTCATGTACACGTAGGGCATGAAGCCGATGCCCATGCCCCCGGCCTCGGAGGGGAGGTGGGGAGCCCACATGCCCATCGCCTTGGTCTTCGCCTGGAGCTCCTTCATCCTGGCCGCGCCCTCGGGGCTGCGGCGCGGATGGTGCTCGTGGAAGAACGGCTCGTTCGGGTAGATGTGCTCCGCCATGAAGGCCTTCACCTTCTCGCGGAGCTCCTGGATCTCTTCCTCTGTCAGTTTGCGGTCGCTGGCGTGCGCGTGGCTGGGAGTGCTCATCGGTGTCCCTCGTTGCGGTTTTCGGCGCAGGTCACTCTACCGGGCACGGGACAGCGTTGCCACCGCGCCGTGCTGCGCTATCCCGGGTGAACCTCCTCGCCGGGGGCGTGGAAGTGATGGGCGTGGTGGTGGCCATGGCGGCGCTGCAGGTAGCCGCTGAGCATCCCGTGTGTTGGCGCGAAGATCACCGCCAACAGGAACACTGCCGTGGCTGTGAGCACAATCGTCGCGCCCGCCGCGGTGCCCGCGTGGTACGAAATGTACAGGCCAGTCACGCCACTGGCGGCGGCGATCAACACGCTCGCCGCCATCATCCGGCCCAGGCGATCGGTGAGGAGCCGCGCGGTTGCTGGCGGCGTTACAATCAGTGCGAGGATGAGGATGTTCCCCACGGTCTGGAGGCTCACGACGATCGTGGCCGAGACCAGCAGGAGCAGCAGGACATCGAGGGCGAACACGGGATACCCGGCCGCCCGCGCCATGGTCGGGTCGAACGCCAGGAGCGTGAATTCCTTGCGCAGTGCGAGCACCACCCCGGCCACCAGGAGCGCGATGATCGCGGTAGCACGGACGTCATCCATCGAGACGCCAAGGATGTTGCCGAAGAGCAGCGAGCCCAGGTCGCGGTTGAACCCGCCCTGGCGGCTCAGGATGACCACGCCGAGCGCGAAGAAAGCGGCGAACACGACGCCGATGGCGGAGTCTTCGCTCACCCGGCGGCTGCGCGAGAGGATCCCGATCCCCACCGCGGTCATGCCGCCGAAGACAAACGCGCCGATCATGATGCTCTGCCCGGCGATGTAGGAGAGCACGACCCCGGGAAAGACCGCGTGCGCGAGCGCATCGCCGATGAAAGCGAGGCCCCGCAACACCACGAAGCAACCCACCAGGCCGCAAAGGGCGCCGATGATGATGACTTCGATCATCGCCCGCTGCATGAAGCCGTACTGGAGCGGTTCGGTCAGCCAGTTCATGGGGCGCGCTCGAAGATGGGCACCTGCTCGAACACCGCCACCTGGCCACCGAAGGTCGCGCGCAGCGTCGCCGGGGTGAAGGTCGTCGGGGTTGGACCGAACGCCACCATGTCGCGGTTCAGGCAGATGACGTGGGTGGTGGTTTCGCGCACCTCGTCGAGGTCGTGGGTGGCCAGCAGGACAGTAACTCCGGCGCGGGCGAAGTCGCGGATGAGTTCGTGGAGGATGGCCCGGTTCTGCACATCGATGCCGGTAAAAGGCTCATCGAGGAGCACGAGGCGCGGCTCCTGGACGAGTGCCCGGGCGAGGAAGATGCGCTGTTGCTGGCCGCCAGAAAACTGGCTGATATGGCGGTGGCCCATGCCGCCGAGTCCCAGCCGCTCGAGCGCGGCATCGGCCTGCCGGCGTTCCTCGCGCCCCGGCCACTTGAACCACCCGAGCGGCCGGTAACGGCCCATCATCACCACATCGCGGGCGGTGACCGGGAAGTCCCAGTTCACATCCTCGCGCTGGGGCACGAAGGCAACGGAGGCAGCGCTCTGGCGGATTGGGCCGCCGCCGAACAAGACTTCCCCGCTCAGCGGCCGGACCACCCCGGCGATCGCCTTCAGCAGGGTGGACTTCCCGCTCCCGTTCGGCCCGATGATGCCTGCAACGGCCCCGGCGCCGATTGACGCGCTCACCCGGGCGACGGCGAGGTTGGCGCCATAGGCAACGTGGAGGTCCCGGATTTCCAGGATTGGCCCGGTTGTCGTGTCCGCCGGCGGGGGCGAATCAATGCCTGGACTCGTGCCTATCGCAGCGCCTCCGCGATCTTCGTGGCGTTCCAGAGCAGCATCCCATCGACCGTTTCGGCCCCGCTGCCCGGCGGCCCCAGCGAATCAGCATACAGCCCGGTGACAATCGTCACGCCGGTATCGGCGGCGAGCTGCCGGGCGACACCGGGGTCGACCTCTTCTTCGGCGAAGATCGCCTTCACCCCTTCCCTCTTGATGAGGTCGGTGAGGGCGGCGAGGTCCTTTGCCGAAGGCTGGGCATCCTTCGAGGTGCCCGGGATGATGGCGCCGACGAACTCCAGCCCGTAGTGGTCGAAGAAGTACCCGAACGAGTCGTGGTTGGTGACCACCTTGCGGTTCCCAGGAGGGATGGAGTCGATGAGTTGCCGGATTTGCGCATCGACCGCATCCAGCTTCGCGTTGTACGCATCTCCGTTCGCCCGGAAGGTTTCGGCTTGCCCGGGGTCGGCCTTCGAAAGCGCCGCGACGATGTTCTCCACCATGATCTTCACGTTATCCGGGTCGTGCCAAACGTGAGGATCCCCGTGCCCGTCGCCCCCATCGCGGACCACGATTCCGTCGGTCACCACGACGACCTGTTTCGCCCCCGCGCCGCCGACGATGCCGTTGAGCCATTCGTCGAGGCCGATGCCGTTCATCAGCACGACCTTTGCGTCTTTGATCTGCGCCACGGCCTTCGGGCTTGGCTCGTAATCGTGGGCAACGGCGCCGGCGGCCAGGAGCACGGTGAGATCGACGCGGTCTCCCGCAACTTCACGCACTAGCGCGCCGATCTGCGTTGTGGTCGCCACCACCCGGGTTCGGCTGTCAGCCTCATCGCCAGTCCCACAGCCAACGGCAAGGGGCAAAGTGAGCGACGCGAAGGCGGCCAGGGCGAAGGATGCAGCGAGGCGCACGAGTGGCCCTTCCTGAGAGTTGGTATCAGTTTGTAGACATGATACGAAGTCTCAGAAGCTGGGGCAATGCTGTCTCAGCGACGCCCGGGCGGCGTGGGCTCGCCGAACAGGTCGAACGCGGCCTGCCCCTGGGTGGGGCGAGTCGGTGGGGCGCGGCGAGCCGGGGCAGGTGGCGATGATTCCGGCGCCTGCGCGGTCTCCTGCCGCCGCACCGCGCCCGATGGCAGCGAAATCACCGTGGCCGGCGCCACGCTGGCGAACCGCTCTGGCGTGCAGGTGAGGACCAGCACCTGCGTTTCGCGGGCTGCCAGCGCAAGGACCTCGCCGAGGCGGCGGAGCCGCCGCGGGTCGGACCAGCCCAGCACGTCATCGAGCACCAGCGGGACGCCGCCGGACTTGCTGACCAGCGATGCGCAGGCAAGGCGGAGCAGGATACTGAGCTGTTCCCGGGCGCCCGCGGAGAGCCGGTTGAACTCGATGGTCACGCCGTTCAACGTCCTGCGCGCGATCCGCAGCTCGGTATCGAGTTCGACCGCGAAGCCGGGGCCAAAGACCGCACGGCCGTACTCCTGCAACCGCTCCTGCAGCGGGGTGGCGTAGGCGCGGCGGGCCGCCTCGCGATGGCGCACCAGGGTCTCGTACAGCATGCGCGCCGCGGCCGCCCGCGCCTCGAACGATGCGAGTTCGGCAGCGGCCGCATCGAGGGCGCTGCGGGCGTCCTGCAGCTGCTGGTGGAGCCCGGCTTCGCCGGCGTGCTGCAACGCCCCCCGGGCTTCGCTCCTCTCGCGCTCTACATCCCGCAGCGCCTGTTCGGCTTTGCGCTGGGCCATTTCGGCATCAGCCAGGCGGCCCGGGGCGTCTCCCAGTTCATCGAGCGCCCGGCGAGCGTTTTCGAGCTCCCGTTCGACCGCTGCCAGCGTCTCCGCAGCTTCGGCGGCCCTGGCGGTGAGCACGTCGCGCGGCTCCTGGCCGCCGGCTTCCTCCAGCACCCGTTCAAGGTTGGCCGCTTCTCCGGCTGCGGCCTCGGCCTGGCGATCGAGCCGCTCCATCCCCGCCACCAGCTCAGCGTGGCGCTCCGTTGCGAGCCGCAGGGCATCGCGCGCCGCGTCGCTCGCCTGGCGGGCCCGCTCTTCGGCAGCCGCCGCGGCATCGCGCACATCGCGCGCCTCCTGGAGGGTGGCGGGCACCGGGACGCCATCGCGGCGCGAAGCTTCGTACTCCCGCACCCACGCGCGCGAACGGTCGAGCTTGGCGGCCAGGCTCTCTGCCGTCTGGTCACGCAGGTCGGCTTGCAGCTGGCGTTCGAGGCCCCCGCGCCGTTCGACGAGCGCCCGCCGCCCGGCTTCGAGTTCCCGCGCCTCGACGACCGTCCGCACCCCCGCTGCGGCGAGCGCGGCATCGAGCCGGGCCCGCGCTTCCCCGGCGGCTGCCACGGCCTGCGCCGCTCCCGGGCCCGCGCGAACGCGGAATTCGATGCCACCGGGAAGCGCGAAGACTGCCTCACCGGTCACCTGCGCTTCGAACGGGGTGCCGGGCTCGATGCCGGTGGACTGTCCATCGACCAGGATCGTCGCCGGTGCCTGGGTCACGACCTCCACCGAGGCACCCTCGGCGCCGGCCCGCGAGGCGGCCTGCTGGTAGAGGCGTTCGAGCGTTTCGAGCTCCTCGACCACGCGCCCGGTGACCGCGATGGCATTGAGGCGCCCGGCGAGCTCCCGTAGCTCCGCCTGGTTGCGCACGATGCGCTCGACGCGTTCGGCCATCTGTTCGACCTGCAGGCGCTCGTGGTGGTAGGCGTAGTCGTCGCCGGCGATCCGGGCACGTTCGGTATGCTGGCGGTGCGCCGCTTCGGCGCCGGCAGCGTGGTCTTTCGCGCGTTCGAGTTCCAGGGCTGCCCGAGCAAGTTCCTCCGCCGTGGCGGCCCGCGAGGGTTCGAGGAGCGCCAGCTTTTCGCGCGCGCTGGCGAGCGCCTGCTCCAGCTGGTCGCGGCGGCGCAACTCCTCGAGGGCTGTGTCGCGTCCGGAGCGCGCGAGCCGGGCCTGCGTTTCGAGGTTTGCCACCGCCGCCGCCAGCTGCTGGCGCTCGGCCACGGCCGCTCGCGCCTCGCTGGTGGCCGCCGCCGCGCTATCGGCATCGGCGGTGAGACGGGCGCCTTCGCCTTCGAGCGCGGCGTACCGCTCGGCGAGCGTATCCAGCTGCTGGATGCGCGCTTCGAGTTCGCGGACGGCCCGTTCGGCGCCCGCAGCGGCCGTGCGGAGTGCGGCGAAATCCCGGTTCTCGCGGCCCGTCTCGGTGAAGTACAGCCGATATTCGCGGTGGGCTCGCTCCATGAGCGACTCCTCGCGGTCGCCGCCGAGGTGAGCTGCGGCCGCCTCATCGAGCGCGATCGCGAGCGACGCGTGGCCGGCGAGCGTCATGTCGTTCAGCGATTCGCCCTGCAGCAGCCGGAGCGCCGCCCAGAGCGCGGTGTCCATTGTTTCCTTGAGGATCGCTGCGGCACGGTCGTGCGCCTCGCGGCCGGTGAGGTGTTCGGGCCTTGGCGCCAGGATGCGAAGCTCCGTCCGTGGCGAACGGTGGTAGCGCTTCGTGTAGGCGAAGCGATAGTCACCGGTGGTTACCTCGACTTCGATCTCGCTCGCTGCGTCGCGATCGACTGGCTTGATGGCGCGGATGCGTTCGCCCTCGGAGGAATCGGGCACTTCGAACACGACCCAGAGGGCCTCGGCGATGCTCGATTTGCCGACCTCGTTTTCCCCTTCGATGACCACGACCCCGCTTTCCGGCAGGTCGAGCCGGTACTCACTGATACCGCGGTAGTTCCGGAGGACGAGCCGATGGATCCTCATGCCGCCCCCCGTGCGAGGCGGTAGAGGAGCGCGAGCGCATCGCGTGCCGCCACGGCCCGGGCGCCTTCGGCACCCGCGATTGCCGCGAGCTCCTGGGCGGCGGCCTCCGCGAACCCGGCGAGCCCGAGGTCCGAGAGATCTTGCTCGCCGGCGAGCAAGACGAGATCGGTGTGGCGTTCCCATTGTTCGATGGCCGCGAACATGCTGGCGTGGTGCGCCAGTGTGTCGTCGAGCTCCGCCCTGGCGGCGAGGTTCACCGTCCCCACGAACGAGAGCTTCAGGATGGTGCGGTCCTTGTTCGATAGCCCATCGAGCCACGTCCGCACGCGCGCGATATCGCCCCGCCCGCTGAGGTCGAACCGGTGCTGGACAAACTTCCAGGTGGCGGTTTTCACCGGATCGACGGAACAGTCGCCGTGGCCCGCCTCCACCACCAATACCCACCCGGGATCCTCCTCATCGTAATCGGTCGGCTCGGGCGAACCGGAGTACCAGGCGCGGCCGCTGCCGCCGGCCGCGGTTCGCGAATGCCGATCGCCCAGCGCGACATACTGCACCGAGCCGGCGGCGATCGCCGCCTCGACGGCAGGGAGGTCTATCAACCCGCCGGGGTTCAGCCCGGGGACCATGGTGTTCGCCTGGCCGTGGCCGGCAACGATGCGGATGCCCTGGAGTGTGGCCGCACGCTGGAGCGCCGCCGCGAGCGGGTCGGCGGCGGGCCGCTTCGATGCCCAGGGCGCACCAACCAGCACCACGCCCGGCTCCACCGCTACCGGTTCGCTACCGAGGACGTGAACGTTCGCCGGCTGGTTCTCCAGGAAGACGCGGGAGGTGTAGACCGAGGCGGCGTCGAGCGGGTCGTGGTTGCCCGGAAGGAGGTAGAACGCGATAGCCGCCTCGCGCATCGCCTGGAGCGCCCGCAAGACAATGCTCCGGTCGACCAGGTTGGACTCGAACACGTCGCCAGCGACGACAACGAACTGGCAGCGGCGCTCCGCGGCGATGCGGCCGATGGTGCGGATGGCGTCGATCCGGGCGGCGTGGAAGCGCGCCTGGGCGTCGGCGCGGAGGAAGTGGCGCGTCATGCCGAGCTGCCAATCGGAGGTATGGAGGAAGCGCACCATCTGGGCGGAAGGCTACCAGAACATGCGTGCGGCCGCACCTGAAATGATCAGGGCAGGTTAGCCGTTACGTGTGGCTGGCTTCCGCGTTGTCCCGGCACACCTCCATGGAGATGCGCTGCCATGCTGCAGGACCCGATTTCGATGTACGAAGATGCGCGGCGGCGCAACCAGGAGCGGATCGCGGAGGGTACGCGCCGCCAGGCGCTGCGCCGGGAACAGTGCGACCGGGGGCTTCGCCACGGAGTGGCGGCATTCCTGCGCCGAACCGCGGACGCGATCGATGGTCATGAGCATGGATGGCGCCCGGGGCGCCCCCTGGAAGACGCGTAGCAATCATACTTGTCTGGAATCATCCGATGAAACTGCGCAATTCGAGGGTTTGAGGGACTTCCCTGATGTAAGTGCCTCATTCGCAAGCGGAGTATGGCGGAGCGGAATGGTGGCCGTGCTCACCCGGCCAAACCCATCCGCGGGGGAGATCCATGCCGCGTCAGCCTGGCCAGGCCCGAATTGCAGTACGGGATGATGAACTGCGCGTCCTCCTGAACTCGGCGATCGCACGGTTGGTCCTCGCAGAGCCCGGCAGCATCTCTCCGGAGGGGCGGCACGTTCCGCCAACGTCGAGGGCTTGCCGGGGTATGGAATCCGGGACGGCTCGCCTGAAATGGGGTATCACACGTGGCAGCGAGACTTGCAGACCGACTCAAAGTTGATTCAGCCGACCAGGCACTCCGGCTGAAATGGATTGGACTCACCACCGAAGACGCGCGGCTGATACGCGAAGCCGCACCGTACATCCGCCCCGAAGCCGATCGCATCGTCCGGGCGTTCTACGACCACAGTGCCACCTTTCCTGAGTGGCAGGCAAAGATCTCCGGTGCTGGCTCTACTCGTGCCCGCCTCGAAGCGGCCCAGAAGGAGTACTTCCTCCGGGTGCTCGAAGGCCGTTTCGATGAGGAGTACTTCGAACACCGCCTGCGGGTTGGCGCGGCGCATGCGCGGTTGAACATCGAACCTCGCTGGAACGTCGGGAACTATGGCACCTACATCGAACTGGTGTTCCCGGTCCTCGCGCGCCACCTGAAGGGGGAGCGGCTGGCACGGACCGTCGCGGCGTTCGCCAAGGTCTTCGTCCTGGACATCTCCCTGGCGGTGGAAACGTTCATCAGCGAGGGTGTGCTGGAAAAGCTTGTCGACATCCACGATACCCTCGGCTCACCCCTGCAAAACCTTGGGGCCGGGATCTCCCAGGTGGATTCGGCCACCCGCGAAATCGCCAACGCGGCATCGGAAATGGCCCGCGGGGCGACCACGCAAACCGCCGCCATGGGAACGTTCAGTTCCGAGATCGAGGAGATTGCCGCCGCCAGCGCGAGTGTCGCAGCGGCCGCGGCCGGGCAGCTGGCGGCAGTCGGTGCAGCCGTCGATGCCACCGCTGCCGTGCGCGAGGCGCTTCACAGTGTCGGCGCTGCCTCGAATGCGGCAACCGAGCGTGGCCAGGCTGCCCTGATGCAGGCTCGCGAGGGGACGGGCGCCGTCCAAAACACCATCGACGCCATGGCGACGATTCGCGCGACGGTCCTTCAAACCGCCGATGAAGTCGAACAGCTCGGGAAACAGGGATCGCAAATCGGCGCGATTGTCCAGGTGATCGACGACATCGCCGCGCAGACCAACCTTCTCGCCCTGAACGCGGCGATCGAGGCCGCCCGCGCCGGCGAACAGGGCCGCGGCTTCGCCGTCGTCGCCGAAAACGTGCGCTCGCTCGCCGAGCGGACCGCTGTCGCCACCAAGGAGATCGCCTCGCTGATCGCCGGCGTACAGAGCGGGACCAGCCGGGCGGTCCGCGCCATGGAACAGAGCATCGGCGACGTGGAAACGGGTGCCGGGCGCGCCGAGGCGGCTGGCGAGGCTCTGGCGCGCATTGTGGAGAGTGTTGACCTCGTCGCGGCCGAAATTGGCCGCATCACCGGCGCGTCCGGGTCGGTCGATGCTTCCGCTGCGCGTCTCATGAGCGAACTCGAACAGGTCACGGCCCTGGCGCGCCAGTCCACCCGTCTTACCGATGACATGAATGCAGCCATTCAGCGAGTTCGCGGCGCAGTCGTCGATACCAGCACTGCCGCCGAGGCCTCGGCCGCAGCCAGCCAGCAGGTGTCGGCGAGCGTCGAAGAGGTCTCGGCCCAGATGTCGGAGATTTCGCGCGAGGCGCACGCGCTCTCCACGAGCACGACCGAGCTGGCGGAATTCATCTCGCGTTTTGGAGTGCTGGCACACAACTCGCAGGGTGAAACGTTCCGTGGCGGCCGCGCCGCGTGACGACCCGGTTCGAGCAGCGGGGATGCGGGCCCGCGAACGCCCCCGGCGGCCCGCACCCCTGCCCATCATCTGGCGACGGGGCCATGCCGAACTCATAATGGACGGGGACGCGGGCGGCCCCGTCTCCACCACCACAGGGGTACCAGGGACCGAGCATGCCGCCACCCATCCCTCTCGACCTTCTCCCTTCAACCCGCAGGCTCTTGCTCCTCGGGATCAAGGAGCGCGGCGAAGCGACTGCCGAGCAGCTTTCGCGTGCCAGCTACCTTTCCATCGCGGCTGTGCGCATGCACCTGTACGCCCTCGAGACCGACGGCTTTGTGAAGCACACCCGGCGCCGCGATGGGCCCGGGCGCCCCACGCATGTCTTCCGGTTGACCCCCCTGGGAGAAGAGCTGTTCCCCCAGGGCTATGCCGCCATTTCCGTCGCGCTGCTTGCTGCCATCGATGGCAATCCCGAATGCAAAGCCCAGGTGTTCGATATCCTCGGCACGCAGCAGGAGGAGCTGGCCCGGGCACACGTCACCGCTGCGACGGTTGAAGGGCGCATCGCAGAGGTGATCGCCCAGCAGGAGCGCCAGGGCTTCTTCCCCAAGTGGGAGGCTGTTGCCGAGGACGAGTGGCTCATCGTGCTCCGGCATTGCCCGTTCATCCGCGTGGCCCGCGACCACCCGGAATTTTGCGAAGTCGAGCGCCGGGCCATCCGGGCAGGCACCGGGGCATCGATCGTGGAGGCCGTGAGTTCGCGAGCAGGGGGAGCCCTGAACTGTTCCTTCAGGGTGCGCACCGGCGCAACCCCCGGCGAATCTGCCGCAGAGGCGGCCGGCGTCTAGCGCCCGGGGCCATTCGACCCCCGGACCAGGGCCCATTCGACCGTCTCGGCGCGATCGGTCAGGATTTAGCGTCCCGCCAGAGACCAAGCCTTCGGGAGTGCCCTCGTGAAGTTCCACTGGTTCAACCTGATGCCCTACCCCGACCTGCCGGAGGACTTCCGGCAGAAACACCGCAGCGTCTGGGTCGATGTCGACTCGCGCCTGTACGACCCGGTGCGGGGCCATCAGATCTACAACGACTACCTGGACCTGCTCGAATTCGCCGCCGACCTCGGATTCGATGGTGTGGGAGTGAACGAGCACCACGCCAATGCCTACGGCCTCATGCCCTCGCCCGCGATCATGGCCGCCACGCTCGCCCGCCGCACGCGCGATGTCAGCATCGTCCTCCTCGGTCAGTCGATCGCGCTTTACAACCCTCCGACTCGCGTCGCCGAGGAGATGGCGATGCTCGATGTCATCTCGGGAGGCAGGCTCATCGCGGGCTTCCCGGTCGGCACCTCGATGGACACGAACTACGCGTTCGGCCAGAACCCCGCGACCCTGCGCGAGCGCTACGCCGAGAACCACGACCTCATCATCCGCGCGTGGACAGACCCCGATGTGTTCGCCTGGAACGGGAAGTTCAACAAGCTCCGCTATGTGAACGTGTGGCCGCGCCCGATCCAGAAACCGCATCCCCCGATCTGGATCCCGGGCGGCGGCTCGGTCGAAACGTGGGACTTCTGCGCCGAAAACGGCTACAACTACAGCTACCTCAGCTTCAGCGGGTTCAAGCGCGGCGCCCAGCTCATGACGGGCTTCTGGGACCGGATCGAAGCCCTGGGCAGGCCGTTCAACCCCTACCAGGGCTCCTTCGCCCAGCAAATCATCGTCGCCGAGAGCGATGCCGAGGCCGAAGAGAGCTACTTCCAGCACGCGCGCTACTTCTTCGAGCGCTGTCTGCACGTCTACCCCGGCTTCGCCGACGCCCCGGGCTATCGCACGGAGGCCACTATTCGCGCCGGACTCCGCGCCCAGGTTGGCGGCGTCAGTTCTGGTGGCGCCGTTGGCAAGTCGTATCGCCAGTGTGTGGACGAGGGCTTCCTGGTTGCCGGCGACCCCGGCCAGGTGACCGAGCAGATGGAGCACCTGATCAAGTCACTCCGAATCGGTCACGTCTTCTGCCTGATGCACATCGGCGATATGCCCCGCGACAAGTGCGAGAAGAGCACGCGCCTGTTCGCGGAGCAGGTCATGCCAAGGCTGCGGCACCTGTGGGACGGCTATGAAGACCACTGGTCGCCGAAGCCGCTCGACCCGGGCCGGATGGCGACCCCTCGCCCCATCCGCGAGTCAGTGAAGGCCTGAGGCAAGCGACGATGGAACAGCTCACCGCAGTCATCCGCCCGGGCAAGGCGCCCGTCCACTACTTCCGCGGCGGCGCCGGCGCCCCCGTCCTGTACCTGCACCACCTCGCGGGGCTCCAGGGCTGGGAACCGGCCATTGCCGAGATCGCCACGCGCTTCGACGTTATCGCACCCTACCACCCGGGCTGGGGGCCGTCTGAGGGGCTCGACGAGATCGATGATGGCCTTGACCTTGTCCTCCACTACGTCGACTTCCTCGATTACCTCGGGATCGAGCAGGTGCACGTGCTCGGCCACTCGATCGGCGCCTGGATCGCGGCCGAGCTGGCCGCCATCCGGCCCGACCGGGTTCGCAAGCTGGTGCTCGCCAACCCCGTCGGCATCTGGACCGAGGAGATCGGAGGCGAGGATCCGTTCGCCCAGAACCCCATGCGCGCGACCGAGGTGCTGTTCGCCGACCCGGCTCGACGCGAGAACCTCGTCCTCCGCGATGGCACGGTGGACCCGCTGGAGAACTACGTGCAGGAGATGAAGGACCTGAAGGCGGCCGCGAAGTTCCTCTGGCCGCTCGGCGATACCGGCGTCATCAAGCGCCTGCCCCGCATCTCCGCCCACACCATCGTCGTGACCGGTGCGGGCGACCGCGTGGTCCCGCCCGCCTACGGCCAGGTCTGGAAGAGCCAGCTCCAGTGGGCCGAGGCAAAGACGATCCTCGACGCGGGTCACCTTGCGAACCTGGAACAGCCCAACCGCTTTGCCACCATCGCGGGGAGCTGGTTCATGGCGCCCTGACTCGGCGCAGCGCCTCCGCATATGATCCGCCGATTCGCTACCCTGATCGCGTGAGCGATCCCTCACCGCCGATGCAGGCGGCCATCGAGGCAGCCCGCGCCGTGCGCGGCCGCACAAGCCCGAACCCCTGGGTGGGGGCTGCGCTCGTTCGCGATGGCCGCGTCGTGTCGGTCGGGGCAACTTCACCCTACGGCGGGCCCCATGCCGAGGCCGCCGCCCTGGCGAGCGTCGATGCCCGGGGCGCCACTCTCTACACCACGCTCGAACCGTGCGTGCCGTTTCCGGGAAAGCGCACCCCGCCCTGCTCGGAGGCCATCATCGCCGCCGGCGTCGCGCGAGTGGTGGTCGGCATCCTCGACCCCCACGTCGGCGGCCCCGGCGTGGCCCGGTTGCGCGAGGCTGGCATCGCCGTCGAGGTGGGTGACGGGGCCGGCGCCATCACTGAGCTGCTCCGGCCCTACCTGCGCTTC